>CAJQHO010000039.1 GCA_905478185.1 uncultured Flavobacteriales bacterium
CAGAATCGGATGCCGGTACTTTAGAAGAAATCATTGAAGAAGTTGCATCAACAAGAGTTACTGAAAGAGGTGGCAGAGCAGATGACAAAAGATCGGAAGCAGCCATGGAAGACAGAAAAAAAGAAGGGTACTTTTAAAAAACAAAATTATGAGCGAAACGAAAGGATATTTAGATATGGAGCTTTTACGCTTCACAACTGCAGGGAGTGTAGATGATGGTAAAAGCACTTTGATTGGAAGGTTACTTTACGATAGTAAAGCAATCTTTGAAGATCAAATGGAATTATTAGAAGAAACAAGTAAACAAAGAGGTGAAGAAGGTGTAAACCTTGCGCTATTAACTGATGGATTAAGATCAGAAAGAGAGCAAGGGATTACAATTGATGTTGCCTACAGATACTTTGCAACTCCAAAAAGAAAATTTATTATTGCAGATACTCCAGGACATATTCAATACACAAGAAATATGGTTACAGGAGCATCAACAGCAAACTTAGCATTACTTTTAGTAGATGCAAGACATGGTGTAATTGAACAAACTAAAAGACATGCATTTATTGCATCCCTTTTACAATTACCACATATTGCAGTTTGTATTAATAAAATGGATTTAGTTGAACATAGTCAAGAAGCATATGACAAAATTAAAGCTGATTTTGAGAATTTCTCTTCAAAATTAGAAATTAAAGATGTGCACTTTATTCCAATTTCTGCACTTAACGGGGATAATGTTGTTGATCGATCTGAAAATATGAATTGGTATGAAGGTTCTACTTTAATGCATCTTTTAGAAAATATTCATATTGGTTCGGACCAAAATCATGTTGACTGCAGATTTCCTGTGCAATATGTTGTTAGACCACAATCTACTGAACATCCAGATTACAGAGGATATGCTGGGAGAATTGAAGGTGGGGTTTTTAAACCTGGAGATAATGTAACTGTACTTCCTTCAGGGTTTACTTCAAAAATTAAATCAATTGATACTTTTGATGGAGAGGTTGAAGAAGCTTTTTCTCCTATGTCAGTTTGCATGACTTTAGAGGATGATATTGACATCAGTAGAGGCGATATGTTAGTGAGAGAAAACAATAAACCAACTATTGAACAAGATATTGATGTTATGATTTGCTGGATGAATGACAAGAAAATGATTCCAAGGGGAAAATATACTATCAGACATACAAGCCAAACTGCAAGATGTATTATTAAAGAGGTAAAATACAAAATGGACATCAATACTTTACACAGAAATGAAGATGATTTAGAAATTGGATTAAATGATATCGGTAGAATTACAATCCGTACTACTAAACCTTTATTCTTTGATAGCTATAGAAGAAATAGAAATACTGGAAGTATTATCTTGGTAGATGAAGCATCAAACGAAACAGTTGCTGCTGGAATGATAATCTAGTAAACTTAAATGTTGAAATATATAAAAAGCCAGACAATTGTCTGGCTTTTTATATTACAATGATTACATAATTAGTCATAACGCCTCCAGTAAATAAGGAGTACTATTCTGGTAGAGCTCTCTTTTTTACAAGGGATCTTAGGATTATGAGTAAAGACAAATAAAGGCCAATTACTTCCTCCTTTCATAATCCAACACCAAGAGGTAGTACATAAACACCCCAAAACCATACAATCCAGCCGTGATATAAAAAATATAGGCATAAGGTAACCCCTCAGCTTTTAAGTACCTGAATATTTGAGAGCTAAAAAACCAACTTCCACTCCAGATTGCCGCCATAATTGCACTCAGCATTTCTTGGTTTTTCTTTCCTACATAATTCATAGTAAGCTCAGATGTCATAGGTGCTGCCATATTCATAAGTGGAGTACGCACCCAAAAGCACAAAACAGCCACCGGCAAAGCCCACCAATAACTTGCAAAAAACTCAGTAGTAGCCAAAGCAATCAATGCAAGTACAGCAGTAGTTTGGGTATAAGTTATTCCCTTTTTAAAACCCAATTTATTCTTAACATTAGGAACAAGCAAAGCTAAAAACGCAACCAATATACTAGCCACACCACCAATTACTGCAAAGCCCTTAGAATCTATTTGAAAATTATGAAAGAAAAATAAATTAATAAACGGAATTGTTAGTCCTGCCCCAATAGCAATAATAATAGTTGGGACAATTGCTTTGAGCAACAAGCCCCAGTCATAGGATGTCCATTGCAAGCCTTTTTTGACTGGGACTACCACATCCACTTTCATTTTTAACAGATAATACACCCCAAAAAAACCTAGTGTAGCAATGAATAATAGAATGACTCCTTCATCCATCTCTCGCATAAACTGCCCAAAACCAAAGATCATTATTCCACTTAAAATTGTACCAAAACTATGGGTAGCATAATTCAATGATATAGCATGGGATTGATTAGCAACTGAAGTATTTCGCATTACATAAGGCAACGAGCTTACTTGAAACAAAGTAAAAACGACTCCCCACAAAATAAATAAGGCAGGCAAATAGTGATACAACCCATAATGTATAGCCAAAACAAGTGCAATAGCAACCGTAGGCACACCTAAACTACCTAAAATAAAAAAGGGTTTCAATGGTTTTCCTTTTATATAAAAACCTAAAGGAAATGCCAACAACATAACTGCCAGAAAACGATAGGAAATAAAATTGGCTATCTCAGGATCAGAAAAACCCTGCTTTGCCAAATAGATATTTAAAATCAAGAAGAAAGCGGCTCCAATTAACTGCACAAAAAACTCAGCCTTTATCATTAAAAGGACATGTTCTTCTAATTGTAAATATGCCTTAATTACTTTTTTCAAAACAGGAATTAATACTCTTGAATAACCTCCATCAAAGTACGGAAAGCAACTGCTTTATCTCCATAACGAGCCACATGTTGTTGTTGTAATTCAGTAGCAAAATTTATTTGATATTGATGCAAATCCTTCATTGAAGGACAAGTATAAGCGATAGCAAAAGTACTTCCAGTATCATCCTGAGTAATTACTCTGTTAATCTGTGATTTTAGAAAAATTCCAGTAGTCATTACTTCAGGAATATGGGTTTCTTGCATCCAACTTAACCATTCCTTAGCAATGGATTCATCAACATTTACAGTTACATTATAAATTATCATTATTTTTCTGTATTTAAATTATCACCTCTCAATTCTCTAAACCTTTTTCTTGATTCAGCAACATATATACTACTATTATGTTCTAGTAAAATATGCTCATAAATTTTCATAGAATTCTCTTTGTCATCAAGAATATCATCATAGATTTTTGCTCTTTTATAAAGTGCGTCATCAGCTAAAATATCATAAGCCCAATCTTTTTCAATCTTCTCGTACTCAAGTAAAGCAAGTTCATAATTAGCTTGATTAAAATAAATCTGTGCCTTTCTCATGTAAATTTCATCAGAAAGAGTATGACCAGAAAAAGCTGTAAGAACAGAATCATATTTTACAATTGCTTTATCATACTTCTGTTGATAAGAAAGTAAATCAGCTTTTGCAAAAGTTCGCATTGAAATCTCAGTAGTGTCTAAGTTGTAATTATCCATTATCAGTAGTGAAAGTTCCATAGCATCATTAGCAATTAGTTTAGATGTGGATGCTTTTAAAGTTTCTAATTGCGCTTGTGCCCATTGAAAATCTCCTTGAAAATAAGAAATTTTAGCTCTTCTTAGTTTTGCTTCATGACCAATTGGGTGTTCTTTAAAATCTTTCTCAACCTGAGAAAAATACAATAATGATTCCCAAATATTTCCTTGCAACAAAAGAACATCAGCATACTCCATTTTACATTCAGCCAAATCATAATTATCAATGCCTGAAATTTCCATTGCATCCAAAAGCAGAGTTTCAGCAGCTTCTAAATCATGTAAATAGAAGGCTTTAAAATGTGCATAGTTCGAAAGCAAAATAACTGTACTTCTATTATTCCCTAGCTCAGTAATTAATTGGTGATAAGCACCTTCCAAAATACTAATATCATTATTTGAACTTGACAAACTTTTGGTAAGAGCATACAATTTATTAATGTTAGCATCAATATAAAGGTAGTTTTGTTTCCCTTTTTGTATAACATAGTCATAAGCTTCAATAGCTACATCATAGTATTCTTTATCCAAAAAAGAATCAGCTAAATCATAAACTCCCTCACCATCAGAATTAGTTCGTTTATCAAGAGCTTTAGCTTGTAAAAAAGCCATTTTAAATTGATGATTTTGCATAAAAAGCCAAATCAACATTTCAGTAAAATCAGTTCTTACTTTTTCACTTCTTACTTTTTGCAATAACGCCTTTTTAACCAATTGATAATTCTTGTCGCTTTTAATTCCGTCATTATCTAAAAACCTTTGAATTTTAGATGTAACCATTTGCTTTTGTCTTGGATTTTGTTCCATAACATCAAGGTACTGAGCAATCATTAACTCAACCTTCCCTAGTAAAGAAAAAAGTTGTGCTTTTTGTGTCCCAAAATTGTTTTGAGGGTTTAGTTTATAAGCAATAGCATATACATCCAAAGCTTTTTGATACATTTCATATCTACTAAAAGTATTTGCTAAATTTATAGCTTGTGATTGCCTTCCATCTATTTTTGCGAATAATTTTTTATACGATCTTTCAGCTTTTTTAGTATTTCCAGATTTCTCCTGAACTACAGCTGCTTCTAACTGATAGTTTAAACTTTTTGGATGTTTTTTGACTAGCTTTTTTGCTAAATATTCAGCTGATTTAAAATCCTCAATTTTTAAAAGTGAGGTGAAATAAGGATTATAATATGCAACTGAAAAGTGCTCATCCATTAATTCTTCATAGATAGAAATTGCTTTATCATACTCCCCATTTATATAGTATTGATACGCTAATTGTTGTTCGCTTTTTTGTGCAAAAGCAAAAAACGAACTCAGCATTAATACTAATAGTAAACGCATTATTTTATGATCTCAAATCCTGTGTAAGGCTGTAATGCTTTTGGAATTATAATTCCCTGAGCAGATTGATTATTTTCAATTAAAGCTGCATAGATTCTAGGAAGAGCTAACGCACTTCCATTAAGAGAATGACAAAGTTGAGTCTTTCCATTATCATCCTTGTATCTTAACTTTAATCTATTTGCTTGGTAGCTTTCAAAATTAGAAACAGAACTTACTTCCAGCCATCTTTCTTGCCCAGCAGAATATACTTCAAAATCGAAAGTTAATGCAGCAGTGAAACTTAAATCACCCCCACATAATTTCAGTATTCTGTATGGCAATTCAAGTTCATCCAAAATACTTGCAACATGTTGTACCATAACATCTAAGGTTTCGTAAGACTTTTCTGGATGTTGAACTTGTACAATTTCTACTTTATCAAATTGATGTAATCTATTTAACCCTCTAACTTCTTTTCCATAAGACCCAGCTTCTCTCCTAAAACAAGGAGTGTAAGCTGTACATTTTATTGGAAATTCTTTTACAATAACATCACGAAAAAAATTAGTTACAGGAACTTCCGCAGTAGGGATTAAATATAAATCATCCTCAATAGTATGATACATTTGGCCTTCTTTATCGGGCAATTGTCCCGTTCCAAATCCTGATGCTTCATTTACTAAATGTGGTGGTAAATATTCAATATAACCTGCCTCAGTATTTTTATCTAGAAAATAAGAAATTAACGCTCTTTGTAGTTTTGCTCCCTTGTTTACATAAACAGGAAATCCGGCCCCAGTAATTTTATTTCCTAATTCAAAATCAATAAGATTATAATCAGAAGTTAACTCCCAGTGCGGTTTAGCGCCCTCCATTAAAGTTGGAATAGCTCCTACTTCTTTAAGGGTAACATTATCAGCATCCGATTTCCCTTCAGGAACAGTAGGGTAAGGAATATTTGGGATCTGAACTAAGATGTCCTGAATTTCTTTTTCAAGTTCGCTTTGCTTAGTTTGCAAAGCTTTAGAGCTTTCTTTAATAGCTGAAGACTCTTCCTTTAACACATTAGCTTCAACAGCCTTACCTGTTTTGTATAATTCACCAATTTGCTTTGCCAACTGATTTCCTTTGGACAATAACTCATCTGCTTTTTGCTGAGTCGCTTTACGCTCATCATCTTTAGATATAACGGCATCTATTAAAGTGGAAGCATCAAAATTCTTAATCTTTAATAGTTCAATATAACTATCTCTATTTTCTCTTAGCTTATTTATATGTAACATCTAATATATTTATAAATCAGGAACAAATGTAAATAAAAAAAACTCTTGATTGCTCAAGAGTTTTTTATAAAATATAAATTACTGCAATCCTTAGTTTACTACTGAAACATAGGATTTATTATTTCTCTTTTTAGTAAATTTCACTTTACCATCAGTTAATGCAAATAAAGTATGGTCTTTCCCCATTCCAACATTTTCTCCTGGATTGTGTACTGTACCTCTTTGACGAACAATAATATTCCCAGCAATTATTGCTTGGCCACCGAATATTTTTACACCTAATCGATTACTTTGCGAATCTCTACCATTCTTTGAACTACCTGCTCCTTTCTTATGTGCCATTGTATAAAGTTTTTATTCCTTCTTGTTCTTATTATTCAGCTTTTTTAGCTGTAGTTTTTTTAGCTGTAGTTTTTTTAGCTGGTGCTTTTTTAGCAGCAGGCTTTTTAGCAGCAGGCTTTTTAGCGGCAGTTTTCTTTGCTGGTGCCTTTTTGGCTACTGGCTTAGCTTCCTTTTTTGGTGCCGCTTTTTTGGCAGCCGGAGCTTTAGCATCAATTTTAAGGATTTCTAATTTTGTTAAATACTGTCTGTGACCGTTTTTAACTTTGTATCCTTTTCTTCTTTTCTTTTTAAAGACAATTACTTTATCGCCTTTCAAGTGCTCAAGTACTTTTGCAGTAACTTTAGCTCCTTTTATAACTGGGGCGCCAACATTTATTTTACCAGCATCATCCATCAAAAGAACTTTATCAAAATCAATTTTTGATCCTTCCTCTGCTTCTAACCTGTGTACAAATATCTGCTGATCTTGTTCAACTTTGAATTGTTGCCCTGCTATCTCAACTATTGCGTACATTATTATTAATTTTTTAAAATGGTCTGCAAAAGTAAACAATCTCAGAAAATGAGCAAAAATTTACCCTCTTTTTTTGACTAGCTAAGAAAGCATAAACATTAATACAGATTATTTCGTTAAATAACTTAAATTTGCATTCATAAAAAACAAAATGAAAAAAATACTTACAATACTATTAACAGTAGCAACTTTATTTTTAACTGCTCAAGAAAGATGTGGAACAACTGCAATTACTGAAAAAATGATGTCAGATTACCCAGAATACGCCAAAGCTAGAGCAGAAGTAAATAACCAAACTGAAAAATGGATAGAGAATCATCCAAACCATAGCGAAAAAACAATAATAACTATACCTGTAGTTGTGCATGTTGTTTGGAAGACAAATACACAAAATATTTCTGACGCTCAGATTCAGTCACAAATTGATGTACTGAATGAGGATTATAGACGAACAAATGTAGATCAAATAAATACGCCAAGCGTTTGGCAAAGTATTGCTGCTGATAGTGAGATTGAATTCTGCTTAGCAACAACTGATCCTAATGGAAATACAACTACCGGAATTGATAGAGTACAAACTACACACGGACAGTTTGGAATGGATAGTGATATCCATACAGCATCAGCTGGAGGGGCTGACGATTGGCCAAATGATGATTACCTTAATATTTGGGTTTGTAATATTCAAAATGGTCTATTAGGTTATGCGAGCCCACCAAGTAATTGGATTGGTGATGGAGATGGCCTTGTAATTGGCTACCAATATTTTGGAAGAACAGGTACTGTTCAGTCGCCTTACAACAAAGGAAGAACTGCAACTCATGAAATTGGCCACTGGCTAAACTTAGATCATGTATGGGGAGGATGGGGAAGCTGTGGTAACGACCAAGTTTCAGACACACCAAAGCAAGAATCAGAAAACTATTCCTGCCCTGCATTTCCTTTACACCCAAATGCTTGTAGTACAACAAATGCAAATGGCGATATGTTTATGAATTACATGGACTACACCAATGATGCTTGTATGAACTTATTTACTAACGGACAGAAAACAAGAATGCTTGCTGCAATAAATCAATACAGACCAAATATGTTAAATCATGATTTATGTGCAGGGACAGTTGGAGTTTCAGAAACTCTAAATCAGAAAAGAGAACTTATTAAAATAGTAGATGTTTTAGGAAGAACAACAACTAATCAACCTACAAATACTCCTTTATTCTATATTTATAATGACGGAAGTGTAGAAAAGAAAATTATTGCTGAATAATCTTATTTAAAATTAAAGGAAAGCTCAGCTATTTAGTTGGGCTTTTTTTATTTACAAGATAAACTCCACTCAATATAATAAACATCCCTATCAAATGGTAAGCCGTAATCTTTTCCCCATCAAAAACCCCCCAGAAAATAGCAACAACAGGAATCAAATAAGTGACGGAAGAAGCAAAAATAGCTGACGACCTACTAATTAGTTTGTTAAATATAATAACTGCCAAAGAAGTTCCTAAAACTGATAGCAAAGCAATATAGCACAAAGCCATATAGCCATCTACATGACTGCTTAATTGATTGGTAAAATCAGAAGTAAATAAATAAATTATTGCAAAGGGCCCGATAATCAGAAAAGCTAAAGCAGTAATGGAAGATGCATTTAAATCATGCAAATATTTTTTAATTACATTTACACTAATTGCATAAAAAACAGTTGCCAATACAACTAGTAAAACATAAATATTTAAAACTACACCTGAAGAAAGATTGTTTACGGTAAGAAAAACAGCCCCAAATAAACCAATCATTATTCCAATAATATTTGCTTTGGATGGTTTTGATTTGAAAAAATAGACTCCTAAAATAAGTGTAAAAAGTGGAACTATTGCATTTAAGATGCCAACCAATGAGCTATCTAAATGAGTTTGTGCTTTTGTAAATAAAAAAGCTGGAATACCATTTCCTAAAATCGCCATAATTGTAATAGGCAAAAGGTGCTTCTTCTCTACATTACGAAAAGCTTTTGGTAAAAACGGAACTAATGAAAGGAATGCAATCACAATTCTGAGACTTGCAACTTGCATAAAATCAAATACCTCAAGCCCTCTTTTCATCAAGATAAAAGAACTCCCCCAAATTATTGCTAAAAGCAAAAGTGTTAAGTAGTTTTTTAGTGATTCTTCCATCTAAATGTTTCAATTAAATGTTTTACATCCTTCTTTAAAAAGTTATTTAAAGGCAGGATTGAATCTGACACTTCTGTATTAAAATAAAGAGCTCCTCTAAAGAAATGATTTACACTATCAGTAAGGTAAAACTGAGCAGCTGTTGCGGTAACACCATCATAATCATATAAAATGCCATAAACTTTTAGAGAATCATTAATAAAAACTTGCTCAGCAATAGCGTCTGCCATTACATCATGTTGGTAAGCTAAACTTCTACTTTCTTCAGTGTGTTCTTGAAGATTTTCTTCTAAAGGCAAATAAGTCAAATGTAAAATTGCATTTTGATGCGTAAACTCTAAATTATAAAAGCAATTTTCATTTACCTCAACTAAATCAGAATAACTTGGAGCATTAAACTCAAACGGGCAATCAAGCACTGTTTTCAGATAATCTTTTTGAGGCAAATCAATCTTAAAAAAAGCTCTTGGTTTAGGTGTGTAATCTTCACTACATCCAAGGAAGAAAATTGAGAACAATAGGAATATTTTAAACCTCATCAACAGTAACTTTTAATCGTTTAATTCTTCTCAAATCTGCTGATTCAACTACCATAATATATGGAGGTATTTTACAAACCTCACCAATTTTTGGCATTTTACCCTTTACCTCTAAAACTAAGCCAGCTAAAGAGTCAGACTCCCCTTTTAATTCGTCAAAAAAGTCAAGTTCACCTTTTACAATTTTTAAAAAATCAATTAATGATATTTTCCCCTCAAAAATAAAATTATTTGCATCTAATTTTGAATAAATATTATCATCCACATCAAACTCATCATTTATCTCGCCAACTATTTCTTCAAGAACATCTTCCAAAGTTACAATTCCTGATGTTCCTCCATATTCATCCACAACAATTGCCAAATGATTTTTCTTTACTTGAAACTCTTTAAGCAAATCATTTATCATCTTAGTTTCAGGAACAAAATAGGGAGTTCTACAAAGACTTTGCCAATCAAAATCATCCCCTTTATCTAAATGAGGAATTAAATCCTTGATATATAAAATCCCTAAAACGTTATCAAACTGTTCTTCATACACAGGAATTCTTGAATATCCTGAGCTTACAATCATTTTTAAAACGCTTGAAAATTCTTCTTTCTTATCAATAGCCAAAACATCAACTCTTGATTTCATAATTTCCTTAACATCCGTATTTCCAAACTCAACAATTGATCTTAAAATTCTTCTCTCCTCTTCCTTACTTTCATGCTCAGTAATATCTAAAGCTTTTGAAATCTCTTCAATCGAAATCTCTTTTTGTTTAGCTTCAATTCTTTTATCAATAAAACTAGTTGTAGTTACTAAAATATAACTTAACGGATAAAATATTTTTTGTAATAAAACTAATGGCTTCATCATTCTCATTGCAAATGATTTTGGGTTATTATTTGCATAAACCTTTGGAGTGATCTCACCAAAAAGCACTAATAAAGATGTGATAACAACTACTTGAAAAATAAATTCTAAATTAGATCCCTCAGGAAAAACAATAGCAATTGAGGTCAGAAAAGCTGAAATAACAACTATCCCAACGTTAATAAAATTATTTGCTATTAATATAGTAGCTAAAAGTTCATTTGGTTTTTTAAGAAGTTTTAAAACACCATCACCATCACTTTCTAATTCTTCTAACTCAGAAGAATCTAAAGAAAAATACGCAACTTCTGCACCTGAAATAAAGGCAGATGAAACAATAAGAAAAATAATTGCTAAAAAACTAAACAGAACATCTGCACTAAACAGGTTAAATTCTATTCCACTAAATATTGATAATAATAAACTGACGGGAACTTCTTCCAATTGCTAAATTTTAATTAAAATGGTAAATCATCTTTTTTATCTGTAGCTGGAGCTACTTCTACAGGAGTTTCAGATGATGGCTTCCCTCCTAACATTGTCATATTGTCACCTAAAATTTCAGTAGAATATCTAGTATTTCCATCTTTATCTTCCCATTTCCTTGTTCTGATTTTACCTTCAACATAAACTGATGATCCTTTCTTTAGCCACTTTTCTGCAACTTCAGCAAGCCCCCTCCAAAGCACAATATTATGCCACTCAGTCTGACTCACTCTTTCGCCTTCTTTATTCTTATAATTCTCAGTAGTTGCTAATGAAAAATTAGCAACAGCAACTCCATTATCCAGATATCTAACCTCAGGGTCTTTCCCTAAATTTCCAATTAAAATCACTTTATTTACTCCAGCCATGGTTTATGTTTTAAATTATAATTTCAACAAATATATAAAATTCTAATCGTTAATCCTTGAGTTTAAATATTTTTCTATTAAAGAAGAAACAGGATACTTTTGCAATTCATTACATTTGACAATTTTAAAATCAGAAGATCGAAAAGAATTCACATCTATTTCCCAAAATTTTGCATGAATTTTTTGGTGTGATAACTTATGAATGTACTCCTCAGAAATGGAAGAAATTTGTTTTACAGAATCCTTAAAAAAATTAATCCATAAAGGTGATTTTAAAACAGATTTTTCATTGAGATTTTCATCAAACTCTAAAAAAGGAAATTCATATAAACCTTGCCAAATACCGCTATTCCTCTTACCAATTAGCACCTCATTATTTTTATTAACAACCAGAAAATGCAAAAATCGGTTCTTTACTTTTAGCTTTTTTGATTTCACAGGTAATAAAGAAACGGTATTTGTATTAAAAGCAATACAATCATTTACAATTGGACAATCATTGCATTTTGGAGATTTTGGGACACATTGTAATGCGCCAAATTCCATAATTGCCTGATTATATTCAGCTGGGTTTTTCTTGTCTAATAATTCTTGAGCTAATTTTTGAAATTGTTTCTTGCCTGCAGTAGTATCAAATGGAGTTTGGATACCAAAAACCCTACTCAAAACCCTAATTACATTACCATCCAACACAGCAAAAGGCAAGCCAAACGAAAAAGATGAAATTGCTGCTGCAGTATAAGATCCTACACCTTTTAATTTAAGTATGTCAGCATGATTATCAGGAAAATTACCGCCAAATTCTGAAAGAATTAGTTTAGCTGAAAATTGCAAATTTCTAGCTCTTGAATAATATCCCAAACCTTGCCAAAGCTTTAAAACTAAATCCTCATCAGCATTAGCTAAATCTGCAACAGCAGGAAAGGCATCAATAAATTTTAAATAATAAGGCAAACCCTGATTTACTCTTGTTTGCTGTAAAATAATTTCAGAAAGCCAAATATAATAAGGATTTACCGTACTTCTCCAAGGCAAATCTCTTTTATTGATTGCATACCATTGCGATAAGATGTCTGAAAAATCCATAACTAACTGATAAATAAAGTTGTAAGCAAATTAAAAAATCATAAGTCCTTGCTGTAGAGCAAATTATTTTAATATATTTGCGGGCTCAAAAATAGTCAAGAAATTAAAAAATAAAGAAAAAGAAATGACAAAAGCTGAACTTGTTAGTAAAATTGCACAAAGTACGGGAGTTGAAAAATTAACTACCCTAGTAATAGTAGAATCAATGATGAATGAAATAAAAGAGTCAATATCATCTAATGAAGCTGTATTCTTAAGAGGATTTGGAACTTTTAAGCCAAAGAAAAGAGCAGAAAAAACTGGTAGAAATATCAAGAAAAATACAACTATTATTATCCCAGCACACCATATTCCAGCTTTTAAGCCGGCAAAAGTATTTGTAGAGGAAGTAAAAAAGAATTTAAAATAAACTTTAAATAAAGTTAAAAACATAAAATATGTCAGGAGCAAAGAAAAAGAAAAGATTAAAAATCGCTACCCACAAACGCAAGAAGCGTTCAAGAAAAAATAGGCATAAAACTAAATAAATTTTAGTTTAAACTAATTCTCTTAAACGAAACGCCATGAAATACGATCTAATAATCGACTCAAGGCCTTCTGAAGTTGTGATTGCATTATTGCGTGATGGACTTCTTATTGAACTTCATAAAGAAAAGCACGATAACAATTTTTCAGTAGGTGATATTTACCTAGGAAAGGTCAGAAAGACAGTTCCTGGGTTAAATGCGTCATTCGTAAATGTAGGATATGAGAAAGATGGATTTTTGCACTACCTTGATCTTGGACCTCAATTCAAATCTTTTAAGAAATTTACCAGAAGAGCAGTTGATAAAAAATTAAATACTGCATCTTTAAAAAACTTTAAAAAAGAAGTTAATCTTGAGAAAGATGGAAAAATAAATGATGCTCTAAAAGGAGGAGATTTAGTTTTAGCACAGATTTCAAAAGAACCAATATCTACTAAAGGCCCTAGATTGTCAACTGAAATTTCATTAGCTGGAAGGTATATGGTTTTAATGCCATTTTCTGATAGAGTTTCAATTTCACAAAAAATTGATAGTGCTGAAGAAAAAAGCAGATTAAAGAAATTAATTAGAAGTATAAAGCCACATGGCTTTGGTGTGATTGTCAGGACAGTAGCGCAAGGAAAAAAAGTTGCGGAACTAGATAAGGATCTTAAAAATCTTTACAAAAAATGGCAAGGAATTAGTAAGAAATTAAAAGATGCTCAGCCTAATACCAGAATTCATGGAGAACTCAATAAATCATCTGTTATACTAAGAGATTTGTTATCTGCAAAATTTAATAGTCTTCATGTAAACAATTCTGAACTTCAAAATGAACTAAAAGAATATCTTTCTATAATTGCTCCAGATCAAGAAAAAATTGTAAAATTACATAAGAAAGAAACTCCAATCTTTCAAGAATTTAATGTCACTAAGCAAATAAAAGGTGCATTTGGAAAAAATGTAACTATGAAAAAAGGTGTATATCTAGTAATTGAACATACTGAGGCTCTGCATGTAATTGATGTAAATAGCGGAAAGAAAGTTGATTCTAAAAAGAACCAAGAAGACAATGCACTTGCCGTTAATTTAGAAGCTGCTGAAGAGGTCGCGAGACAATTACGCCTAAGAGATATGGGTGGAATTATTGTTGTGGATTTCATTGACATGAAGCAAGAGAAAAACAGAAAACTCTTGACGGATAAGATGAAGGAATTCATGAGTACTGATAAGGCAAAACATCATGTATTACCTCCAACAAAATTTGGCTTAATACAAATTACAAGGCAAAGAGTAAAGCCTGAGATGAATATTGATACTCAAGAAAGTTGCCCAATGTGTTCAGGGAAAGGTAAAATTGATTCAAGCTTACTTTTAGTTGATCAAATTGAAACTAAATTGCACAATTTAAGTGAAACTACTAAGGGTAATATTCATATTTCCACTCATCCTTTTGTAGCATCATATATTAATAAAAAAGAAGGATGGTTCTCTTCATCAATAAGTAAAGAATGGAGCAATAAATTTGACAGAAGAATTACAATTTCAGCTGATGAAAGACTGCATTTATTACAATATACTGTTGTAAAGTAAAACTAATTTCTTTCAACCGAAAGAATCCTTTTATACCAAATAATTAACGGTATTACAGCTATAATCATCATGATTACTCCTACAAAATAACCGTAACGAATATTGTCTGATATCTGATAAAAAGGCAATGTAAATATTCCAATTAACAACATTCGAACAATAGTATTTAAAAAGCCAAATACTGAATTAGTTCTACCTATTAAGTTATTAGGAACATGATTAAATAGGTAAGTTGTTTTTAGAATTCTGACGCCTGCATTTGTGATTCCTAATATAAAATTTCCTAGGAAGAATACCCATAATATATTGTAAATTGCCATAGCATAGAAAGCAAACGACACTACTATCATCAAAACAATTATGCCAAAAACGGTATTGAATTTCTTAAATATTCTTAGGATAAGCAAACCAGCCATAATAGCTCCAAATGAATAATAAATTTCTGCAGAAGCATAAATATTTCCATCCATCATCAAAAATTTATCTACATAAGAAGGGAGTAACACATGAACTTCTACTAGAGTAAATGCAAAAAGAAATGAAGAGAAAAACCCAAAAATAAATATTATTTGATGATTCTTAAGGAAAGAAAAACCTCCCTTTAGTCTATCAAAAATACCGGAAGTGTGTATTTTATCTTTTGAAATAGGAGTGTACTTCATTAGTAGAAAAATAAATATCACAACTAAATAAGTAATTGCATCCATTAAAAAAACCTCATAGATTTCCCACTGCTCAATATTAAATGGAAGATAAAAAGTGAGTCCTGCAATTTCTAAAACATTATTAGTTGTTCCTGTAAGCAAAAGAGCTGCAAAAGCACCAGCCAAAACAGAGGTAACTTGACCCTGCACCTCAATGTAAGAATTTAATTTTCCATAATTTTTAGGCTCTGTAATTTCTTGCCCAAAAGCATACAAATTAGGATAATGAATATTATAATTAAATATTGTAACACCAAAAACTAAAATCACTAATAGGTCTGATAAATAAGCAGTATGTATTCCAAAAACAGCTATACTGCCAATAAATAATCCGCAAATGATATTTATAATGATAAACAGATTTCTTCTAGAATATCTGTCAACAAGTGTTCCTGCATAAATACCCCAGAAAAGAGTAATAAATGTAATCAGAAAATAAGCATTTGCAAAAACTTCTGGACGAGCAACTACTTTTACGAAATACCAAGGGATAGCAACCATGCTTATTCCTTGTGCTAGTCCAGAAATAATATTAGCTAAGAATAGTAATGTAATTGCTTGTTTATTTTTCACGCATGCAAAAGTAGTATTTAATTTGATATTTACTACTTTTGATTGATGCGCAATAAGAGAGTTTATGACATTAAAATAGCACTTGAGAGATTGAAAAACTTTTGCACTTTACAAGATAGATGCCAATTTGATGTGATTCAAAAAATGAAAGAATGGGGACTTTTAGAATTGACTCAAGATCATATTTTGGAAATACTAATCACTGATAAATACATTGATGAAGAACGCTATGCACAATCTTTCTGTAGAGGGAAATTCCGAATTAAAAAGTGGGGGAGAATAAAAATTACCAATGAATTAAGAAAGAAGCAAATCTCAAACATCTGCATTAACAAAGGGCTTAAGGAAATAGAAGATGAAGAATATGAAATTCTATTAAATAATCTTCTTGAGAAGAAAAATAATAGTTTAAAAGACAAAAATCATTTTGCAAGAAAAAAGAAAATTGCAAGTTTTTTAATCCAAAGAGGATTTGAAGGGAATTTGGTATGGGATAAAATCCGAGAGTTTAGTAATAAATAAGTATTTTTGTGCAATGGCAAATCAAGAAAATATTAATTCCTTAAACAAAAGAAAAGTTGAGCTCCATAAGTTTATTGATATTTCTGCCAAAGAAAAGGAAGCAGGAAATCTCGAGAAAAAATCACAAGAAAATGGATTTTGGGACAACCCAAAAGATGCAGAATTACTCCTTAAGAAATTAAGTGGACTGAAAAGTTGGCTTAAATCTTATGATTTAATTGAATTAAATATTGAAGAACTATGTGTACTATTAGAACTTGGAGCTTCAGAAGATGAATTAAAAGAACAATTTAAAATCACACAACTTTCAGTTGAAGATTTAGAGTTTAAAAACATGTTAAGTGCTGAAGAAGATAGCATGTCGGCAGTTTTGACAATAAACCCTGGAGCCGGGGGAACTGAAGGGCAAGATTGGGCAGAAATGCTAATGAGAATGTATGTAATGTGGGGAGAGAAAAATAATTGCAAAGTAAAAACTCTAGATATACAAAAGGCCGAACCAGTTGGAATAAAATCTGTAACTCTCGAACTTTCTGGTGATTTTGCTTACGGACATTTAAAAGGAGAAAATGGAGTTCACAGGTTAGTAAGAATATCACCATATGACTCCAATGCAAAACGACATACTACTTTTGCTTCTGTTTTTGCATATCCATTAGCAGATGAGAGTATTGAGATAAATATTGATCCTTCAGAGCTAAGTTGGGATACTTTTAGAGCTAGTGGTGCTGGGGGGCAAGGAGTTAATAAAACTGAATCTGCAGTAAGATTGAAGCATGAACCAACAGGAATAATAATTGAAAACTCTGAATCTAGGTCACAATTAGAAAACAAAGCAAAAGCAACCCAACTTTTAAAATCACAGCTTTATGAGCTAGAGATCAGAAAAAAACAAGAAGAAAAAGACAAACTTGAAGGAAGTAAGAAAAAGATAGAATGGGGTTCACAAATAAGGAATTATGTTTTACACCCTTATAAAATGGTAAAAGATTTAAGAACAAATCATGAATCATCAAATCCTGATGCAGTATTAGATGGAGATTTAAATTCATTCATAAAGGCTTATTTGATGGAGTTCGGGCAAAAATAAAATATTAAACAAATGAAGATATATCATAATCCTAGATGCAGTAAAAGCAGGCAAACACTTGATTTGATTAAACAGAAAACAAAAAATTATGAAATTATAGAGTACTTGAACGAGCCTCTAGAATTTGATGATTATAAACTTATTTTAGAGAAAATGGAGCTTAAACCTATTAACTTAGTAAGAATAAAAGAAACAATATGGAAAGAGAATTATAAAGAAAAAGAAATGAGTGATGATGATATCATCAAAGCGCTTGTTGATAATCCTAAGCTAATGGAAAGACCAATAGTTACTACAAATAAACAAGCAATAATAGGAAGGCCACCTGAGAATGTGCTAAATTTATTTAGCTAGGGATTTGATCCTTTTCTAACTTACCTTCTTTTGCCCAAACAAAAATAAAATAAGGAATTACTCCAGCCAAAAATATTACTGCCCAGAAAGCCATTAAGAAAACAAAAACAAAGATTAAAAAGCCTAGAAATTTCATAATTATTAATTTTGCACAAAGAAACAACAACAAATAAAACTATCAAAACATTTTAAGATGAAATATAGAATAGAAAAAGATACAATGGGAGAGGTTAAAGTTCCTTCAGAAAAATACTGGGGGGCACAAACCGAAAGAAGTAGAAACAACTTTAAAATTGGAGCATCTTCAAGTATGCCTTTAGAGGTTATTTATGGATTTGCTTATCTAAAAAAAGCAGCTGCACATACTAATTGCAAATTAGGAATTTTGTCATCAGCCAAAAGAGATTTGATTTCAAATGTTTGTGATGAGATTCTAGAAGGGAAACATGATAATCAATTTCCTTTAGTTGTTTGGCAAACTGGCAGTGGAACACAATCTAACATGAATACAAATGAGGTAATTGCAAACAGAGCTCATGTTATAAATGGGGGAAGTTTAGAGGATATGGAAAAAACAATTCACCCAAATGATGATGTAAATAAATCACAAAGTTCTAATGATACTTTCCCAACCGGGATGCATATTGCAGCTTACAAAATGATTATTGAAACTACAATTCCAGGAGTAGAGCAATTAAGAAATACGCTTTTGGCTAAATCAAAAGAATTTATGAATGTGGTGAAAATTGGAAGAACACACCTAATGGATGCTACTCCTCTTACACTAGGGCAAGAATTTTCTGGTTATGTCTCTCAATTAAATCACGGATTAAAAGCTTTAAATAATACTTTATCTCATTTATCAGAATTAGCTTTAGGAGGAACTGCAGTTGGCACAGGTATTAATACTCCTGACGGATATTCTGAAATTGTAGCTAAATATATTGCTGATTTTACTGAACTTCCTTTTATTACTGCTGATAATAAATTTGAGGCTCTTGCTGCTCATGATTCAATAGTTGAAAGTCATGGAGCATTAAAACAACTAGCAGTTTCTTTAAATAAAATTGCAAATGACATAAGGCTATTAGCTTCAGGGCCAAGAAGTGGAATTGGAGAAATTACTATTCCTGCAAACGAGCCTGGCTCATCAATTATGCCAGGGAAGGTAAACCCTACTCAAGCTGAAGCTTTAACGATGGTTTGTGCTCAAGTAATAGGGAATGATGTAGCAATTTCAGTTGGTGGAATGCAAGGTCATTATGAACTGAATGTTTTTAAACCTTTAATGGCTGTTAATTTCTTACAATCTGCAAGATTAATTGGTGATGCTTGTGTTTCTTTTGATGAAAACTGTGCAGTAGGCATTGAACCAAATTACGAAAACCTAAAAAAGAATTTAGATCATTCATTAATGTTAGTTACAGCACTAAACACTAAAATTGGTTATGAAAAGGCAGCAAAAATTGCTAAAACTGCTCATCAAAATGGGACAACCTTAAAAGAAGAAAGCATTAATCTAGGATACTTAACTGCAGAAGAATTTGATGCTTGGGTAAAACCAGAAGATATGTGTTGATGTTTAAAATAAAACTAAATTCAAAATTATAAAAGAAAAGCCGAGCAAATGCTCGGCTTTTTTATTTTTATATATAAACTAAATGCTAGTTCAATGTAAAGTTAATAGGAATTGTAAACATCACTCTTACTGACTTCCCTCTTTGTTTTCCTGGCTTGTATTTTGGCAAAGATTTTACGACTCTCATTGCCTCTGCATCTAAGTTCTTATCAACTCCTCTTACAATTTTTACATTTGTAACAGATCCTTTTTTATCAACAATAAAACTTACATAAACCTTACCTGTAATATTGTATTCTTTTGCAATTGCAGGGTACTTTACATTTTTCTGAATGTATTTCATAAGCCCTAAATCACCTCCAGGAAATTCGGGCATATTCTCAACAACCATAAAGAACTCCTCATCATCCTCTTCCTCAATCTCAATTTCTACATCTTCATCTGATTCTGTATCTTCAATTTCAATTTCATCTTCAATCTCTACATCATCCTCAACAATTTCAATTACCTCTGGTGGAGGTGGAGGTGGAGGTGGAGGTTTTACCTCTTGTTTGGTAATTGGGATAATTTCTTCTTCTAAATCATCAAGATTTAACTGCCCTAAATTATAAGCCAATTTGTCGTAACTCTTCCACTCAAAAGCACCTAATACAATAACAAGAGTAATAACTAAACCAATCTGAAAGAAAAGACCTTTCTTTTTCTCAAGACTAATATCTGGATTCTTTTTTGGTTCCATAATTTTTATTTTTTAACCTACTAGTTTTTTATATGACTCAGCTGAAAGCAAACTATTTAATTCGCTCACATCTGATGCTGAAATTTTAATAATCCACCCTTCACCATATGGGTCAGAATTAATTAACTCCGGCTCATCTTCTAACTTTTCATTAAACGCTAAAACCTCCCCATTTATTGGCATAAATAAATCAGAAACAGTTTTAACTGCTTCAACTGAACCGAAAACTTCCTCTTTTTCTAGCTCTTCACCCTCAGTATCTACATCAACAAATACAATATCGCCAAGTTCACCTTGAGCAAAAGCAGTGATCCCAACATATACATTATCATCTTCAACTCTTAACCATTCATGGTCTTTTGTATATTTTAATTCTTCTGGAAAATTCATTTAATAATTTTTTTTCAAAAATACATTTTTTTATCAGTCGGCAAAATTATCCTGCCAAGGTAAATCTTAAACTAAATCCTACATTTGTAATTGAGCTTGGGAAAGTTGTAGAAATAAAAGGATTTGTAATAACTCTATCATAAAATGCCTTAATATTTAGCCTCTGATTTACTACATAATCAGCTGAAAATTTAATCTTAAACACTTGTTGCCCCATAGTTATTTGCTCTACATCCTCTATTACTTTTCTTATAATTGTCTTATTATTCATTATATTAAAGTCTAATTTTAAGTCCAAATCACTTGAAACCTTCTTTCCTTTTCCGCCAGAAAACATCTTAAACTCAACATCTTTAATTCGATAACCAACAGCAAAAATATATTCTTGTGAGCCAGTTTCTGTAAGTTGGTTATTCGCTAATGATAATGCTAAAACTCTTGATCTTTTAAATTCGACTTTAGTTAAAAGACTACTTTTCCATGTCATATCAACTTTAAAAAGAGGACTGAATTGCTCATTAATTGTAACCTGAGAAATTTCACGAGAAACATGATAACTCATATTATTGTAATTTACCTCATCACCTTTTCCGTAATCCAAATTAGTTTGATAAGAACCAACAGAATAAGTAGAACGGTAAGAATGGCCTAAACTAAATTGCTTGAATCTCTTTTTAATAAAAGGAATTTTAATCAAACCGTCATAGGTAATTCTCCAGTTGGGCAAAGGTATTGCTGGAAATTCAGTCAACTTTGAATTAGAAGGGTCTTTACCTCTGTATGCAGCTAAAAATGCAGGAATCATAACTTCCTGAGATGTCGCTCCATATCCACCTGTAAGGATAGTATCATTATTATCATACTCAACAGGATATCCTGTTACAGGATCAATATATCCATTAAAATTAGGATTCTGTTCTGCTAATTGATTTGCAATTATTGTTCTATAGTTTCTGAAGTTATTAAAAGTTTTTGATTCATAATCATCATTATCTTTTCTAAAAGCTGTCCAACTGGAAATAAAAGAAATACTATATCTCCCTGATTCATTTGGGCTAAATGAATTAAAATTATTTATATCATCATCCCATCTGAAATACTCTGTATGATCGTTTGAAGTAGTTTTATTTGCCGTTAATTCAATTCTGAATTGTTTTATAGGCTCAACTGTACTTCTTAATGTTAAATTTTGTGTGCTATTTCTTTTATAAAGCGTATTTAAATCAGAGCTTTTAGTAATCCAACCTTGGCTTCCAGCATGCCCTCTAATATCTTTTTGGCTACCAAAAGCAAAAGGTAACCCTGGAGAAATATGCGACCAATCCTGCCCTAATAATTGAGGTTTTTTTAAGTAACCTGGCAACAAAACACCTTTATTTTCGGAATAATTTACTGATATATTTTTAACCCCTAAAGCAAAACGAGTCATATGCTTTAATATCTCAAATTTCTTCTTTACTTCTCCATCATTTTCTTCTTGTTCCTTTTTATTTCTTACAGTATTCCTACCTCTTCTTCCTCTTCCACTACCTTGATTTAACTTCTTAAAGTAGGGCACTTTATTGTAAAGAGTAGTTAAGTTTACTTGTCCGTTATACTGAACAGAATTGGAGTTTTGTATAGTATTACCAAGATGCTTAACAGCCAATGGGGCAGCCGTCCAGTTATAACCTCCATTATAACGAGTATTTAATGAGATAAAGTTTAAAATTGGAATCTTATTTAATGGAACTTGATAATTCATTCCAAATGTTTGATTGTAAGTTTTCATCCTTCCAAAATCCCAAACATTGCTCCAAATAGTATCCATTTTATCTCTATAAAAAGGGTCAGATTTATCAAGCTTTCCTGCTGGCTCATCAATATTTGCTTGCTGATTAACTGCAAAATCTAACTTTAAAGTTCGCATTAAATCATACTTTAATTCATAAGAACGATTCCAAGTAAAATACTTATTGTAAGTTGGATAAATTATCATATTTGAGTTACTCAAATTCCTCAATTTTGTTTCATTATAATTTCTGTCAATATCCGTTCTAAAAGAGAAAGATTTTGGCATAGTATTAAAATTAAAGTCTTTAATTAACCTAAAATATGCTGATTTTGGAAACTTAATTTTTGAAAACGGTTTTATATTTTTTGGCTGAGTATTGAAATTATAAGTAAGAGCGCCTCTGTAATTTGTAGTGCGATTATACTCTGTATTTATATTTCTGATTAAAGTCTCATTTTTAGAATACGAAACCGTAAAATTCTCAACATCATATATTTTTGCTTTTTCAGCTTTAGCTCCTTTTTTCTGAACTTTTGTTTTTCTTATATTTGTAAAGTTGATGCTTTTCCTTTGCACATAATCTTGTACAATCTCCTTTAAATCATCTTTTTCAGCTTTACTATCTAATGCAGATAATGATTTTGTAAGTAAAATATCTGGATCAAGAGGGTTGTACTGAGGATTCTTAATGGCCTCTGACCTTCCGATATACATAGGAACTTTAATTCCAAAATCATCTGGGAAGAATTTACCTAAATTAAAAGTTGAAGAAAAATCATATTGATAAGCATTATACTTTTGTCTTTCATTAACTTTTTTCTCAATACTCCCAAAGCCAATAGTACTCATGTTACCTGAAAGAGTAACGTTTCCAAAATCAGCTAAGCGAGCTGTAAACCTACTATTTGCAGCCCAACCACCATACTCATCAAAACCAACCAATCGCAATTCATTCACCCATATTTGCCCACATTTAGAAAGTCCATCATCAGCATCCTCCATAGATTTCTTTTTAGGATTTCTTATCCCAATCATTATGGTTTTAACATGAGCTAAATTTGGATTACCAACAACAGTAACTTTTCCTCCGCTTATATACTTGATATATGGGGAGCTCACATCTGAACTATTTGAATTTCTATCTTGTTTTGCTTCTTTTAATATCTCAAAAGCAATATCAATTTCATTTTGTGTTGGCCAGATTGCAGCAGGTGATGTAACATCATGAGCAGTTGGGTTTAACGAAATTTCATACTCGTAATAGTTGGAAATGAAATCTGTTCCTAAACGAATGAAACAAGATAAATCTCCATCTTTTAGATTATCTTCTTCTCCTTCAGCATGTACAAACATTTTAATCCTTTTGTAAGTACGCACATCAATATCAGTAGTTTTATAAGCGGCTCTTGAGTCTCCATCTTGTAAATCACAAACTTTTAATACTAATGACTGTTCGTTCTGTTGTCTGAAAGTAGTTGTAGTATTATCAACTTCTTGCTCAATACCTGGAGGTAACACATAATTAATTGGTTCTCTATTTCCATTCTCCTCAATATTTACTGCTGACACATCAAAAGTTGTAGTACCATCTTCATCATTAGGGATATACTCTCCAGCTTCAGATAGGTCAAAATTATATCTTCTCCACTCTCCCCTCACTAAATCAAAAGTTGCAAACCTACAGACAATAGGATCATTAAAATTAGTTAAAGCTAGTCTCATAAATCTAATAGATTTAAAATCTCTAATACCTCCAATTACATCATCAGGCTGATAAATTGGAACTCTAAATTGGTACCAATTAATACTCCTTGTATCTCCATTTTCTGTTTTTACTGATGTTTCAAGTATATCAGAAATATAATTACTTCCAACTATCATTTCATCAGGATCTAATCTAACTTTATACTGATAATAACTTTCAGTTTCTGAAAGCGTATGATCCCTATTCAAGTCCTCTGTATTTGGTTGAGAGGTAGCTGCTGTGGGATAACTTTCAGGAGAATTTTCTGTTGTTTTAGAATTCCCATCAGGATTATTAAAGTTCTTGTATCTATCTAAAATTAAAGTAGATTTACTATCATAATCACTTCCTCTAAAATAATGAAAATCATCTGCAGAAGGATCATTAGTTGCATTACCATAAACTGTAGATGTGGTACCGTAAACATCTCCTATTTTTTGAATATAAGTCTCGCTAAAGAACAGTTTTTCATCTGAATTCTTTAACCCATCAAAACCAACATCTTGAAATAAACGAGAAGTTGGATCATTATCAAAAGCTTCAACAATTGAAAAATTTGTTGGCACCCTACCCCAAACAGTAGTATCTACATCTTCAACTGTAGCTGATGTTGGTAAGCCATTCTCAAAACTTTTATACCCATCTTTTAACACATCCTCTGAAATATTTCCTAAATGTAAATACATATCCCCTCCAGAATGAGAAATATCTCCATCATCAGAATTAAAAGGATCCATCATCCAGAACTCAATAAACTCAATATTTGAAGCTTGAAAGTCAGTAGTAGTTAAAGTACGCATCATCCCTCCCCAACTTTCTGTAGGGTTAATCAACTTGCCATCAGCACCTATTCCGTTAATGGTATAATTATAAGGACCCCTTTCCTTAGGATAATATGCAATGTCTAAAAGAGAAAGATTTGTAATTTGACTACCCATATTAGGATCTTTATTCGGAAATACTTCAGTTTCCAAAACCTCACGAGAATAATGATAGGACTGCTGACCGATTGTATTCCCATTTGGAAGGGTAATCGTTTTATTTACATTCGGTGGAGTAATAGAAGTATTTCTGAAAAATAAA
The DNA here is from genome assembly GCA_905478185.1 of uncultured Flavobacteriales bacterium. GTDB lineage: Bacteria > Bacteroidota > Bacteroidia > Flavobacteriales > BACL11 > UWMA-0277. The sequence goes on from CAJQHO010000039.1 coordinate 25,213, forward strand.
GGATCGATAGTGTACCAAGCTAGCTTTGCTCTATTAAATCCAATAATTAATGAATCGCTCAAGTTAGAATTTTCAAAAAGTTCAAGTTGTTTTTCTGGGATACTCGCTAACTTCCAAGCACCCATATTTTTTATATCAATTGATGTTCTGCTTGATTCAAAATCATCAATATAAGAAACTCCTTCATCACCAACTGCTTTATGATGACCTGGTATTAAATATGCAAATTCAGCTGTTGCAATTAATCTTGATTTTGCTTTTGTTTCAATTAATGGGAGCCAATCCACTACTTTAGTTAACCATGGAGCTTCAGTTTGATAATTTGCATCTAAACCCCAAATTGTATTAGAAATAGGCTCTTCACCAGTATTAATTTTCTGAGTGTATGGTCTTTCAGTCAACCTCAACATAGTTGCACCAAGCATAAAATCTTTATTGATTTCATAATCAGCATGTATACCAATTAGCGTTTTATTCTGAATTCCAAACATGGAATTATTTTCTAATGAAATTTTAATTGGCACCCCAGAATTTAAAATTCCTTCATTGATAATTGTAACTCTACCAAGCATATAGTCCACTGTATAATCTTGGTTTTCTACTAATTTTTGCGAACCTGCAGTTACTGTAACTGATCCTTCTGGAACATTCATTGCATTCAATCTTATCTCTGCTCCAGAAGATGATTGATAAGTCCCTTTTAATCGGTACTTATTTTTTTCGGGATATTGCTGAGCAACTGTTAAAGTAGAATCATAGAGCGCCTGATAAGTATACTTTTCACCTAACGTTGGGTTTGAAAACTGATCTTTTAGATAAGACCCAAATGGCTCTCTAACAGGAAAAATTACTCTTCCGTTTGATGATCTTGCTGTGATTCCCTCAACAAAATCAAAAAGCCCATCAGATTGCACGTCAGACTGTTGATTTAATCTATCAAGATTTAATAGTTTAATTAATGGCTTACCATGGACACCCTCCTCAGTAGTTACGCTTAAATAATTTGTTATTGCACCTGACTCTTCAGTATTTTCATAAACAACATCAAGTACAAATCCGTCTCTACTCATTTGATACGCCCCAAGAGCATAAATATTTTTCATCATTAAATGCCAATTTGGTAATGATGGTGAGAAGTTAGTCCCTTTTAAAAGTTTTACAATTAAAGCATCTGGAGCAGTTGGGCCTGTTGAACTTAACTCACCAACTTGATAGGTTTTACTTCCTACTGTATATTGAAATGCAACCGCTAAAACCTCATCATTATTCAAAGCAGAATTTAAAGAAATATAACCCAGTTGAGAATTGATTGTAAATTCTGATTCAGAGAGTTTTCTTGAGCGCTCTAACTTTTCGTAATCTTCTCCATTTGTTAATTGCGTACTACCTAAAACGCTATTCACTTCATTAATATTTCTGACTCCTGAATAAGTAGAGCTTAATGCGTTAAATAAATTATTGGCTTCAATATTATCAGGAAAACTACCGCCACTTGAAGTTGAAAAGCCATTATAAATATTTGAACCCGTTTCCCCTAAATCCAAAAAGGCAACAATGTTTCTTGTATCATTAGTTGTTCCTGTTTTATTGGTTACCCAAATTTCAACTTTTGTAATATTTACGCCTGAATTTATAAAAGGTAAATTCTCAAGGGCTTTGTCATAATTATCCTTAAAGTAATGTGCTAAAAAATAATGTTTGTTTGCTTCATATTGGTCGGCATAAACATCAAACTCTGAAGTTTGAGCACCTCCACTAACTTCAATTTCTGATTTAGTGCTTTTTTGCTGAGATAAGATTCCTGTTAAAGTCAACCTTCCAAATTGCATTTGAGTTTTAAAACCAAACAATGATTGACTACCAGTAATTAGAGTCCCATTTAAGGGTAAACTCACATTGCCAATTTCAATTTTCTTTATAATTTCATCCTCATGCCCAGTGTATTCTACTTTCATTTGATTTTCAAAATCAAAAGTAGTTTCAGTATTAAAATTTGCAGTAACTTTTAATTTATCGCCAATTTTTCCAATTACATTCATCTGAATTTTCTCTTGAAAATCAAAAGAAGTCGTTTTCCTTTGCTCTTCAGGAAGTGATGGATTATCAATTCTATTAATTTTTAAACCAAAAATAAGTTCGGCTGAACCCTGAGGACGAATATCCACAGCATTTCCTCCAAAAACTCTATCAAAAGCCTTTCCTGGAATAAATAACTTTGGCAGCCCTAAGGCAGATGTTTGATTCCCTCCTCTTTCTTTTGATCGCAAATTCCAATAATCTTTTACTGATTTTTGCTGAGCATAATCTTGATATTCTGAAAAGCTCATTATTTTAGGATTTCCAAAATCCAAACCGCCTATTTTTTCCTGAACAATATATTTATTTGTTTCAAGATTAAAAATAACTGTTGCATTAAAGTTAGGTGGAGTATTCATAAACAAACCGCCAGATTGCGCTCCTGAAAATGGATATGATAAAGTTGTATCAGCAACAGATTGTGCCGATAAGTTTACGCTAAAAAATAGCGTAAAAACTAAAAATGATATTTTATAAATTATTGCTTTTCTCAATTTCTACAAATAGTTACATCTGACTTAATGCAGTTTTAACTAATTCCTCAACACTAGCAATTTCTGGGTTTGATTGGAGCACTTTCTCTATTTTACTTTCAGCACCTTTTTTAGCAAATCCTAACGCTAGTAGTGCAGATAACGCTTCTTCTTTAATAGTATTGTCTATTTTATCAAACAATAAATCAGAGGTAGGCATGCCTTTTGCAACCTTATCTTTCAAATCAATAATTATTCTTTGTGCTGTTTTAGCACCAATACCTTTTACACTTTGCACCATTTTTACATCAGCAGTAGTAATATGATGAACAATTTCTTCAGGAGAAAAAGTAGATAAAATAACTTGTGCAGTACTAGGCCCTACTCCAGAAACTGAAATTAAATTCCTGAATAAATGGCGTTCACTTTCCTCAAAAAAACCGAATAAAGTATGAGAATCTTCTTTTACTGAGAGATGAGTAAATAATTTGCATAATTCACCATCAATTGCTGAAAAAGTCTGTAATGAAATCTTTATTTTATAACCAATTCCATTTACATCAACTACAACATAAGTTGGAGTTTTTTCGATAAGTTTTCCGTGTATGTGTGTTATCATCTTTTTATTTGAGCATCAACAACCGATAAGGTTACCATATTAATAATTTCACGAACTGTGCATCCTAATTGTAGAATATGAACTGGCTTTTTCATGCCAACCAAAACAGGGCCAATAGAATCTACCTCAGCAATTTCTTGTATTAATTTATAAGCCATATTTCCGGAACTTAAGTTTGGAAAAATAAGTGTGTTTGCACTTTCTTCTGCTAGAGGAGAGAACGGGAATATTCTTTGCATTTTTTCAGCATCAAGAGCAAAATCTCCTTGTATTTCTCCATCAACTACTAAATTAGGATTTTCTTCTTTTAATATTGCGGCAGCTTTTGCCATTTTTTCAGAATCTTTTGTTCTAGTTGAACCAAAATTAGAATAAGAAAGTAGGGCAATTCTTGGTTTAATTCTAAATTGTTTTACCTTTTTGGCAATCAAAATACTCATGTCTGCAATTTCTTCTGCTGTTGGGTCTAAGTTTATTGTAGTATCAGCTAAAAATAAAGTTCCTTTTTTAGTACGCATAATATACATCCCTACTACATTATTTACTCCTTCTTCTTTTCCAATTACTTCCAATGCAGGCTTAACTGTAGCTCTGTAATTTCTAGTAATTCCTGAAATTAAGGCATCAGCATCACCCATTTCTACCATCATTGAACCATAATAATTTCTCTCACGCATCAATTTTCTGGCCTCAAATTGTGTAATTCCTTTTCTCTTTCTCTTCTGCCAGAAAATATCACCATATTCATGCCTTTTATCTTCTTGTTTTATTTCTTTAGGATCAATAATACATACATCATCCATTTCAAGAGCAAATTCTTCAATCAAGTCTAAAATTTTCTGTCTTCTTCCAAGTAAAATTGGCTCAGCAATTTCATCTTCTTTTACTTGTTGAGCTGCTTTTAGGATTTTATAATGTTCTGCCTCTGCAAATACTACTTTCTTTGGGTTCCTTTTTGCTCTTGCAGTAAGTGTTCTTATTAACTCATTATCTAAACCTAATCGCTTTTTCAAGCTTTCTCTATATTTATTCCAATCTGAAATTTCTTCTTTTGCTACTCCAGTTCGCACTGCTGACATTGCAACAGCTGGAGCAACAGCAGTTATCAATCTTGGGTCTAATGGTTTTGGAATAATATATTCAGGCCCAAAAGCCAAAGTATTATCTTCATAAGCTAAACTCACTTCATCAAGTACAGTTTCTTTAGCTAAATTAGCAATTGCCTTTACAGCAGCTAACTTCATGTTTTCATTAATCTCTGTAGCCCTTACATCCATTGCGCCTCTAAAAATATAAGGAAATCCTAGTACATTATTAACCTGATTAGGATGATCAGAACGACCAGTTGCCATAATAATATCATCACGACTATTCATTGCATCTTTATATGAAATTTCAGGATAAGGATTAGCAAGTGCAAAAACAATTGGGTGTTTCGCCATAGATTGCACCATCTCAGTAGAAACAATATTTGCTACTGATAACCCTAAGAATACATCAGCATTTTTCATTGCATCTTCTAAAGTTTCGCACCTTCTGTTTGTTGCAAAGAATTCTTTATTCCCTTCAAGCCCTTCTCTATTATTTCTGATAACACCTTTACTATCCAGCATTACTAAATTTTCTTTCTTTACTCCAAGAGCTAAGTACAATTTAGAACAGGATATAGCTGCTGCACCCGCACCATTTACTACAACTTTAATTTTTGAAATGTCTTTTTTCGCAATTTCCAAAGCATTTAATAATGCTGCTGATGAAATAATTGCTGTCCCATGCTGATCATCATGCATTATAGGAATATCCAATTCTGCTTTTAATCTTTCTTCAATCTCAAAACATTCTGGTGCTTTGATATCTTCCAAGTTAATACCTCCAAATGTTGGCGATATTGCTTTTACAGTTTCTACAAATTTATCCACATCAGTTGCATCAACTTCAATATCAAAAACATCAATATCAGCAAATATTTTAAAAAGCAAACCCTTTCCTTCCATTACAGGTTTAGAGGCCTCTGGACCAATATTTCCTAACCCTAAAACTGCAGTACCATTAGAAATTACTGCAACCAAATTTCCTTTTGCAGTATATTTATATACATCATCTTTCTTTTTATCAATTTGTATGCATGGCTCAGCAACTCCTGGGGAGTATGCTAATGACAGCTCTCTTTGTGAACTGTGTTTTTTTGTCGGAATTACTTCAATTTTGCCTGGCCTCCCCTCAGCATGATAAGCTAATGCTTCCTTTTTACTCACTTTCTTTGCCATAAATAATTTCTGTTATAAGTAGGCAAACTTAAGCAATTGAAACTATTTTGAACGTATAAAAAAAGAAAAGCCTACAAAATTGCAGGCTTTAAAAATTTAAGTGAGATTAAAGTTTACTTAACTATTAGCTTTTTAATAGCAACAACTTCATTATTTGATATAAGATTTCCAAAGTAAACTCCTTTAGTCAAATCAGAAATATTAATACTTTTTATTCCTTTTTCAGTAAAGTAAATACTCTTAACTTTGTTTCCAAGAATATCCATAATTACCATCTCAGAATTATTATTAAGATAATAATTCACATTCGTAAATTCTTTTGCAGGATTCGGATAAAAATTGCTCATATTTAAATCAAGTATTTTATGAGACGTTATTCCTATTACAACATCATTATTATAAGTAATCGTAATACAAGATCTGTCACCTGGATCTCCATCAGGATAAAAACAATACTCTACAACTCCATAACCATCATTACAATATGCATCAAAAACACCATCAAATTCTATATCATCTGCTTGTCCAGATTGTATATTTGTTGTTGCAGTTGATACGATAGTTGAGCTTCCATAACAAGTCCCCCCCCAACAGAAGTGATCGTCCGTCCCAGGAGCTGATATAAGTACATTTTTTTCACACAAAACATCATGATCCTTATTTGAAACATTTTTTATAGTTAAACTTGCATGCGTAGGTAAGCATGGGTCTAAACTGTCTACTGGACCATTAAGAACAGTTGCGAAATTTAGATTTACTAACGCATCACCAGTAACAGTTAAGCTTTGCCCATTCAGATATAATCCCTGAATAATTATCAAAATTAATAATCCTAGTCTCTTCATAATAATTGTTTTTGCAAATATATAAAAAATTTATCTAGAAATCTTAAAACTGATTTATTTGAATGCATAAGATAAAAAGTATAAATTATGCAAACAAATAATAAAACATTAATTAAAAGCAATAATTTTACTATATTTGCTGACTAATTAATACAAAAATAAAAAATGAAAAAAAAATTACTAATTGCTATTGTTGCTTTATTCACATTCAACAATGCTCAGGCACAACTTCCTAATGGATCAATCGCGCCTGATTTTACCTTAACTGATCTTGATTCAGTTACTCACAACTTATATAGCTACCTTGATAATGGTTATACTGTATTTCTTGATTTCTCTGCTGTATGGTGCGGACCATGTTGGGGCTACCATACATCAGGTGCTTTGGAGGATTTATACATGAATCATGGTCCTGCTGGAATGCCAAATGTAATCCCAAATACAACTGATGATGTAATGGTGTTTTTCATTGAAGGTGACGGAGGAACTTTATCAGAACTACAAGGAGGAGGGAATTCTCAAGGCGATTGGATAACTGGTACTCCTTATCCAATATTACCTACATATTCTGGATCAAATCCTGCACAAGTTACTCAAGATTATCAGATTGGTTACTGGCCTACGGTATACATGATCTGTCCTGATAGAATTGTTACTGAAGCAGGACAAAGTTCTAGCCCATACAGTTTAGTTAATTGCCCTCCTCCTGCATCTTCAGATAATGATGCAAGAACATTTGATTATGCTGGTGAAACTCTAACTTGTGAAGGAGACTTAATTCCAGAAATTATGATTCAAAATTATGGCTTAGCTAATCTTACTTCATTGAATATTGAAGTTTCAGTTAATGGAAACATAATGTCTACTACGCCATGGACGGGGAACCTAGCAACTTACGCTACAGACAACATTACACTTCCTGCATTAACTGCATTAGCTAGTAATGATGCTGTAACCATTAATACATCTTATCCTAATGGCGTGATGGATGCAGACCCATCAAATAATGTAGCAGCTTCATTTAATGTTCAAACTGCAACACAGAATACACATACTGATGTAACAGTACAGATTGTAACTGATGCTTATGGATCTGAAACAACATGGGATATTACTGATGCAAATGGTGCTGTTGTTTTATCAGGAGGACCTTATTCTAATTTAAGTGCGGCAGGAACAACTACTGAAACTCCTGTCTCTGGAACTTTAAATGCTCAAACTTGTCATACTTTTACTATTTATGATTCTTATGGTGATGGTATTGATGCTGGATATGGCGCTGGTTCATTTAATGTAACTGATGGAAACGGTACAATTCTAGCTTCAGGAGGTCAATTTACAGATGTAGATGGTGATGCTTTCAAAACTGGAGACGCAACAACTGTTGGCGTAAATGACTTTACATCAAACTTATCAGTTTACCCTAACCCTGTAAAAGATGTATTAACTATTGAAGGAAATTACACTTCAGTTGACATCATTGATGTTTCTGGAAAATTAGTTTTATCATCTGAGTCAACTAAAAATATTAATGTTAAGTCATTAGCTGATGGTGTTTATATGCTAAACATTAAAACAGAAAATGGTATTGCTGTAAAGAAAATTACAATTACAAAGTAGTTAGCTCTTAATTTATAATCTAAACCCTGAATGTTTCTCATTCAGGGTTTTTTATTTCATTAAAATTCTTACCTATTTCAATTAAGGAATTTTTATAAAATAACCATATATTTGTGCAATTAAAAAAATCAAAAATGAACAAAAAAACACTATTTAGCTTTTTAGCTATTGCACTATTTACAACTTTTAGCTTTGCTCAAAACAGAGCATTACCTAACAAAGATGTAAAGACTTTAGATGGAAGTAATTTCAATATTACAAATTTAGAAAATAATGGAAACCCAATTGTAATTTCATTTTGGGCTACATGGTGTAAGCCCTGTAAAAAAGAATTAAATAATATAGCTGAAGTATATGAGGATTGGCAAGATGAAACAGGAGTTGAACTTGTAGCAATTTCTATTGATGACACAAGATCAATGATGAGAGTAGCTCCTTATGTGAATGCATCTGATTGGGATTATGAAGTTTATTTAGACGCTAATAGTGAACTTAAAAGAGCTATGGGAGTGCAAACTGTTCCTCACACATTTTTACTTAACGGAAAAAATGAAATTGTTTGGCAGCATAAAGGTTATGTTGATGGGGATGAAGATGAACTTTTAGAACAAATCAAAAAAATTGCAAAATAATTTATGAAGAAAATTGTATCTCTTTTGATGGTTTTTGGAGTTTCTTTTTTAGGATTCTCTCAGGAAGTAAATACCGGAGAAATCCATGGAAACTTTGACCTTAATTTACAAACCTACCAAGAAGATGAACTAATTGGCGCAACTGCAGCTGATGAGGTAATATTAAATAACGCCTATTTAAATCTTAACTATACTAAAGGGAATTTTGCGACTGGATTACGTTATGAAAGTTACTTAAACGCTTTAGCTGATTACGACCCTGAATTTAAAGGAAACGGAATTCCGTATAGATATGCAACTTACAGCATTGATGGCTTAGAAGTTACAGTAGGAAATTATTATGAACAATTAGGGAGCGGATTAATCTTTAGAAGTTATGAGGAAAAAGGGCTAGGAATTGACAATGCAATGGATGGGGTTAGATTAAAATATAGACCATTGAAAGGGATCTATTTAAAAAGCTTTATTGGGAAAAGCAGAACTCATTTCGCTTATTCTGATGCAATCTTTAGAGGGGCTGATGGGGAAATTAATATCAATGAATTATTATCTTCTGAAAGCAAAATAAAAACAATTTTAGGTGGTAGTTTTATAAGTAGATATCAAGAAAGAAGTAATCTTATTTTTAAAATCCCTCAGAATGTTAGTGCGTATGCTGGTAGATTGAATTTAATGTATGGCGGCTGGAATTATTATGGAGAATATGCATATAAAATTAACGACCCAGCAAATGTACTTTCTGCTAGTAAAATGAATTACGCAAGCGGAAATGCTTTTACGCAAAATATTACTTTTTCAAAAAGAGGTTTTGGAGTATCAGCAGAAATTCACCGAACAGATAATATGACATTTAAATCTGACAGAGATAAAGACGGCAAGGCATATCTAATTAATTATATCCCGACTCTTAGTAAGCCTCACGCTTACTCACTCTTAGCACTTTACCCTTGCGCCACACAAGCTGACGGAGAATTCGGGATGCAATTTGATGTCTTTTATAAAATGAAAAAGGGAACACTGTTAGGCGGTAAATACGGAACAAAACTAGCTCTTAATTACTCCAGGATTAATGGATTAAATGGAGGAAACTCGTTCTTAAATGATAACTCTGAACACACTCCAATGTTAATTAGCATAAAAAATGAAGAATTATATTTCCAAGATATTAATCTTGAAATAAATAAAAAAATAACTAAAAAAATAAAAGCTAATTTTGTAATTGCGAACCAAACTTATAATAAAGACTTTTTAGAAGGTCATGTTCCAGGAGATTATGGAGTGCTTAACTCAACAATCTTAATTACAGATGTAAGCTATAAAATTAAGAAAGGGCATTCTTTAAGAATAGAATTACAAATGCTAAACGCCAAACAGCTAGAGGATTATTCTGCACATGGAGGGGCTTATGAAAATGGACTGGAAGAGCCAGCTGAAGGAGATTGGAGTATGGGGCTTTTAGAATATACGATTTCACCTCATTGGTTTTTTACAGTTCAAGATATGTACAATTATGGCAATGAGATATCAGAAAAACAATTGCACTATTTAAATTTAACTGCTGGTTTTATTAAAGGAGCTAACCGTTTTGAGATTGGTTACGGAAAGAAAAGAGAAGGAATCTTTTGTGTTGGAGGGGTCTGCAAACTCGTACCTTCATCAAACGGATTTAATTTAAGTATATCATCAAGTTTTTAAAAAATGAAAAAATATTTAGCAATACTTAGTTCAATATTAATAATCACTTCTTGTGATATTGAAGATGGTCCTTTTATCACTGATTATGATTCTTATGTAAATCCTGAAAAGAAAGTACTAATTGAGGATTTTACAGGACATTTATGTCCTAACTGCCCAGATGCCGCAAGAGAAATAGATGCAATCCATGATATTTATGGAGATCAAATAATTGGTATGGCAATACATGTAAGCAAATCTTTTGCAAGGCCATATCCTGCTAGTCAGGCTCCAAGCTTTCAATATGATTTTAGAACAAATTGGGGTGATGAGTTAGATAGTTATTATGGAATTTCAGCAATGGGACTTCCAAGAGGAATGGTGAATAGAATTGGATTCCCAGATAATCATAAACTTGGAAAGGATGAATGGGCAAGTACAGTTGCTTTAGAACTAAAAAAAGATGTTGATTTTACAATACATATATCTTCTGATGAAAATTCTATTTCTATAACATCAGAAGTAAAAAATAATATAAGCTCGGAGTACAATTTAGTTGTATGTTTAACAGAAAGTAATATTATTAATTGGCAAAAAGATGGACAAGACAATATTGAAGATTACCAACATAATCATGTGCTAAGAACAGTCCTGATAGATGAGAGTCTATCAAGCTCATCTAATTATGTAGCTGGACAGCAAATTGAAAGGGTAATTAATTATGATCTTGCTGCTTTAGAGCAATACAATATTGATTACTCTACAAATACTGCTGAATTAGGGAATGGGAATGCGGGTGACTGGGATGCGTCTAATATGAGTATTATTGCATATATATACAATACAACTACCAAAGAAATTGTGCAAGTTGAAGAATCACATCTAAATAATTAAAAAACTACAATTATGAAAAAATATTTATTTACACTTTTAGCTAGCTTTATTGGATTTAGCTCCTATAGTCAAACAGTACAAAGTATCTTAGGGCAAGATATAAAGCAAGGGGAAAAACTTATTGAAGCATATTTCACTCCAATGGCAGAAAGTTTTGGAGCAGGTTTAAATAGCGGGTGGTACAATACTGCTAAACCTCATAGCTTAGGTGGCTTTGATTTAACATTTACTTTAAATACCGTAATTATTCCAAATTCAGCAAAAACTTTTAATATTTCAGATGGTGGAGGGACTACATATACCTCTACTGAAGATGAAGCTGCTACTATATTTGGAAATTCTAACACAACTGAAATGACTTATGACATTGGAGCTGGAATTAACAACCCTAAATTTGACATGCCAGGAGGATTTGAGACTCCAGCTATGCCATTACCAATGTTGCAAGCAGGAATAGGGTTAATAAAAAATACAGCTGTTGACATTCGATACATGCCAATGTTAAATGTTGGTGATAACATCAATGTAAACCTTTTTGGAATTGGATTAAAACATGATTTATTACAATGGATACCTGTAGCTGGAGATGCTATCCCTATGAGTCTTTCATTACAATGGGGCTATACGAATCTGAATACAGAACTAAAAATAGATGTACATGAAGTTTCACTAAACACCAAGGCTAATACAATTAATTTAGTTGCTTCAAAAAGATTATTAATGGTTACTGGATATGCTGGAGTTGGTTACAATTCCTCAACTACTAGTTTTTCTGCAGATGCTGATTTTGAATTAAGTGGGATTAAATTTGAAGAAAAAGTACAAATGGACTTTGAATCAAAAAATAATTTGAGAGCAAATGTTGGATTTAGATTTAATATTACTCTTGTTACAATCCAGGCAGATTATACTTTCTCTGAATACCCAACAGCAACACTTGGCTTAGGAGTTAGCTTAAGATAAAATGAAAAAGAAATTGGCACTTTTTATTTTATGTGGATTTCTCATTTCAAATTTACAAGCGCAAAACTTTGGTGGTGGAATAATTTTAGGACTAAGTACCTCACAAGTTGGAGGTGATGATTTGGGAGGATTTAATAAAGCTGGTTTAATAGCTGGAGTTTTTGCAAATAAATCAATATCACCTTTATTTAGCTTTCAAATGGAAATGACTTTTATACAAAAAGGAAGTAACAATCCAAAAATGAATGATTACAAAAGTAAGAATGTTGGAACCCCTGATATTTCTCTTTCATATATTGAAGTTCCATTGTTGTTACAGTACAAGCAAAGTAAGGTGTTAGAAATAGAGGGAGGATTGCAATTTGCAAATTTAATTACTGGTTATTATAATGATACTTATGGAAAAATTTCAACTACAACTATTGATCCGTTTATAGATTATGATATTGGATTATTGATAGGTATGGATTACAAATTTTCAGAAAATTTAAGTCTTAATACAAGAATTAGCAACTCGATATTACCAATTGGTGAAGAGGATTACAACCATCCTACAACATATAATTCTACAAGAAAAGGAAAGTACAATTCAGTTTTAAGTTTTGCAATACATTACAATTTCTAATGAATAAAAAATACAAAATAATAGTAGCAGTAACAGGTGCAAGCGGAGCAATTTATGCAAAAGTGCTTTTTGAAAAACTAGTTCAGTTACAGGTGCAAATAGAAGATGTTGGTGTACTTATGAGTGATAATGCAAAGTATGTTTGGGAAACTGAATTAGAGAATACCGATTATAATAATTACCCATTTACTTTTTATGATAAAATGGATTTTATGGCTCCTTTTGCCAGTGGTTCGGCAAACTTTTGTACTATGATAATTTGTCCATCTTCAATGGGTACAATGGGCAGGATTGCAGCAGGAATATCTAATGACTTAACAACAAGAGCTGCTGATGTTATCCTTAAAGAAAGGCGTAAATTAATAATAGTTGCTAGAGAAACTCCACTGAGCTTAATTCACATCACTAACATGAAGACAATAACGGAAGCTGGTGGGATTATTTGCCCAGCAACTCCATCATATTACAGCAAACCACAAACTTTTGAGGAATTAGCCGCTACTGTTATTGACAGAGTAATAACATTGGCTGGTTTAGAGAATGAATCATATAGTTGGGGGGGAAAGCAATAAATTCCAGACTATTGTGTTATTGTATTTGTAAACTTTAAAAACTATGTTAGAATTCACAAAAAAAATACTCAGTAAAGTTAGTTTTGATAAAAATCTTTTTAAGAAGGAGCTTTCAAAAAGTGCAAGATGGCTCAGCAAACAAGAAGTTCTAACATTAAAAATTTGGGCATTAACAACTTTTTCCCAATATAAAAATACCATCTTAGAAGTTTTTGATCAGATTTCTTAAAACAGATTCCCTTGATCAGCAGGTTTTACTTTTCCAAGATGTTTAAACGCAAGCTCAGTTGCTTGCCTTCCTCTAGGAGTTCGCATCAAATACCCTTCCTGAATTAAATAAGGCTCATATACTTCCTCAATAGTACCAGCTTGCTCACCAACTGCAGTAGCAATAGTTGTAAGCCCAACAGGACCACCTTTAAATTTATCAATAATAGTAGATAAAATTCTGTTATCCATTTCATCCAAACCGTGCTCATCAACATTTAAGGCATCCAAAGAATATTGAGTAATTCTCTTATCAATATCTCCATCTCCTTTTATTTGAGCAAAATCTCTAACTCTTCTTAAAAGTGCATTTGCAATCCTAGGAGTACCTCTACTTCTTCCAGCAATTTCAATAGCTGCATCCTTAGCAATACTAACATCTAAAATAGAGGAAGATCGATTTACAATTTTAGAAAGTAAATCCAATTTATAATATTCCAATCTAGAGTTAATTCCAAATCTAGCTCTCAATGGTGATGTTAGTAAGCCTGAACGAGTTGTAGCTCCAATTAATGTAAATTGATTAAGTTTAATTTGAACAGACCTGGCATTTGGTCCTGACTCTATCATAATATCAATTTGATAATCCTCCATTGCAGAATATAAATACTCCTCTACGATTGGATTTAATCTATGGATTTCATCAATAAAAAGAACATCTCTATCCTCTAAATTAGTAAGTAAACCAGCTAAATCTCCAGGCTTATCTAATACAGGACCAGAAGTAGTTTTAATACTTACCCCTAACTCAATAGCAATAATATTAGCTAAAGTAGTTTTCCCAAGTCCTGGAGGGCCGTGCAACAAAACATGATCCAAAGCATCTTCCCTTTGAATTGCTGCTTCAATAAAAACCTTAAGATTATTGACAATTTTATCCTGACCTTCAAAATCTTCAAAAAGTTTAGGACGCAAAACTTGCTCCATTTCAAACTCCTCATTCAAGCCTTCTTCTTCCATCTCGTAATCTTCATTCATGTAGTAGCAAAAGTAAGCATAAAAAAAGGGTCAGAATTATCTGACCCTTTAAAATATATTAACAATACAATTTTATGTATGTAAATGTTTAGACTCATCAAGCATTGGATGGTTTTTAGCTTCCATTGGTTCCTTTGCAAGTGTTTTAAAAGTTAAATGAAGTAACAATCCTGCAAATCCAAGACCAATTCCGATTTCAGTAAACCCAATATGACCATGAGTATTTAAAGTACCAGGTGCAACCAACAAATATGAGTTTAACCAATGACCAATAAGTATAATAACACTCACAAAAATCAATCTACTATTATGCCTTTTAGCATCTCTACTCATTAACAAAATTACTGGTAACACAAAATTAATAATCATAGAAAACCAGAAAAGGAATTTATAATTCTCAACTTCTAATCTTGCTGTAAAATATGCTACTTCCTCAGGAATATTGGCATACCAAATTAACATAAATTGAGAGAACCACATATAAGTCCAAACTAAAGAGAAAGCAAAAATCCACTTTCCTAAATCATGAATATGGCTTTCATTTACATCTTTTAAATAACCTTGTCTTTGCAAGTAAAGAGTAAATAATAAAATAGTTGTAAAACCAATTGCAGCCCACTCCGCAAATACATACCATCCAAATAGAGTAGAAAACCAATGGGCATCAATTGACATGATCCAATCCCAAGATGCCATAGCAGAAGTTACCGCAAAGAATACCATAAACCAAGCAGAAGTACTTACACTTTTAAAATGAATTGCAGTCCCCCCTTCTCTATCTTCAAGTAATGATAATGATCTTAATTTCTTAGCGAAATAATTCCAGCCTAATAAATATATTATTGTTCTGATAATAAAAAATGTAGCATTCAAATATGGCTCTTTACCAGCTATAATGTAATCATACTCTTCATGCCCAACTGTCATAATTCCTTCATGCAACCAGTGATAAATATGGTTAAAGTGCATAATGGAGGCAACCATAATTAATAACATAATAGCACTAAATGCAGGCAGTGCACCCATAATTGCTTCAGGAACTCTTTTAATGACTATTGACCAGCCTGCTTCAGAAACATATTGCATAGCAACAAAGAACACTGCAAATACTGATATTCCTAAATAGAAATATGTATTGAATAAAAGTGCAGGCCAAGCTCCATGAGGATTTGATACAAAACCAAAAATTAATGCAATAAGTCCAATAGTCATAAGTACCATTGTAAGATTTTTTGCTTTTTTATTTATTGTAAACATTGTATATTTATTTTTTATTTACCTAGATTTTGTAATTCTTCTTGCACATAAAGAGTGATTTTCCACCTTTCATCCTCAGAGATTTGACTTGCGTGAGGTCCCATAGCATTTAAACCATAAGTAATAGCATGAAAAATATGACCAGCTTTTAATTCACACATTGGCACATCACATCTTCTCTTTAATTTATCATCATTATAATGAGGTACTGCTGAATAAATAGGATGTGTCACAGTTCCATCCCCTGAGCCAGTTGCCCCATGACAATGCTCACAGAACATTCCATAAAGTGCTTTTCCATCTGCTAAGTTTTCTGTATTATTTTCTAAAGGATTAACTGCATTTTTACCAGCCAACAAGTAGTCTTCTAAAGTACCATCATAATTAAAAGTAGATAAGTAGCCCCTTGCAATAGTCCCCTCTACAGGAATACCATCATAACCAGAAATAGTATGCTCAGCATAAGTTTCAATACTAGGTGAGCGGTACATATTAGGCATAAACTCATATCCAGTATCAGATGTGCATGAAGATAAGAATACAATACCTGAAATAAGTGCTAATTTTAAAATTAATTTATTCATAATTACGCGTCTTTTTCGTTAATTTCAGTAGCCCCAGTTTTAGTAAGCATGTCTTTAAGAGCAGCTAAATCTCCTTCCACTTCAATTTCCATTAAAAATTTATCATCTGTTGTTCTAGCATCAGGACTATCAGAAACTCCTCCTGGATATAATCCATTTCTTATCAAATAAGTAATCGACATCAGATGAGCGGCAAACAATACTGTACATTCAAACATAATAGGAATAAATGCTGGCATATTATGATAGAAAGTAAAGTTTGGCTTACCACCAATATTCTGTGGCCAATCAATAATCATTATATTATAAATCATTAAAGCAGCTAATGAAAGGCCAATACATCCATAAATGAATGCAGTGATTGCCATTCTTGTTTCTTTCAATCCTAAAGCTTTGTCTAAACCATGTATAGGAAAAGGAGAGTAAACCTCCTTAATCTCAATTTTATTAGCTCGAATTTCTTTTACTGCTGCTAATAAAACCAGCTCACAATCAAAAATTCCGTATAGTGTATTTTTACTCATTATTTCTTGTTTTTATATTCAGATCCTGAAGATTTAACAATTGATTTTAATTCTGCTTGTGCAATTACTGGGAAAGTTCTTGCATATAAAAGGAACAATACAAAGAAGAATCCAATTGTACCTAAATAAATACCTATATCAATAAATGTAGGCGAGAACATGGTCCATGCTGAAGGCAAGTAATCTCTATGTAAAGAAGTAACAATAATTACAAAACGCTCAAACCACATGCCAATATTTACAAATATTGATAAAATAAATGTTGCAATAAAACTCTTTCTTATAGAACTAAACCAATACAATTGAGGAGTAAGAACATTACAAGTCATCATAATGGCATAGGCCCACCAGTAAGGACCAGTTGCTCTGTTCAAGAAAGCGTATTGCTCGAATTCAACACCTGAATACCATGACATAAATAACTCAGTTATATAGGCAGTACCTACTAAAGAACCAGTAAGCAAGATAATTATATTCATGTATTCAATATGCTTAATAGTGATGTAAGCTTCCATATTCACAACTTTCCTCATTATAATAAGTAAAGTCTCTACCATTGCAAACCCAGAAAATAATGCCCCTAATACAAAATAAGGAGGAAAGATTGTTGTGTGCCAACCTGGGATAATTGAAGTTGCAAAATCCATAGATACAATAGAGTGAACCGAGAACACTAAAGGTGTAGCTAAACCAGCTAATACTAAAGAAACTTCTTCAAATCTTTGCCAATGTTTTGCTTTACCACTCCAACCGAATGAAAGAAAAGAGTAGAGTTGTTTTTTCATTGGAGATACTTTAGCGTCAAATCTATCTCTTAACATTGCGAAATCAGGAATCAACCCAATGTACCAGAAAACAACTGATACTGAGAAATAAGTTGAAATTGCAAATACATCCCATAATAATGGAGAATTAAAATTTACCCAAAGTGAACCAAACTGATTAGGAATAGGCAATACATAGTAAGCTAACCAAGGTCTTCCCATATGAATTAAAGGGAATAATGCAGCTTGAGCAACACCAAAAATTGTCATTGCTTCTGCTGAACGGTTAATTGACATTCTCCACTTTTGACGGAATAATAAAAGTACTGCTGAGATTAATGTTCCCGCATGTCCAATTCCAATCCACCAAACAAAGTTAGTAATATCCCATGCCCAGTTTACTGTTTTATTCAACCCCCAAGCGCCAATTCCTGTTCCAATAGTGTATGCCATTGAGACAACACCCCATAAGAAAAGAACTAATGAAAGTGAAAATAAAATCCACCAATATTTATTAGCCTTGCCTTCAACAGGAAATGCAATATCTTTTGTAATATCATGGTAGGACTTACTACCAAGAATTAATGGCTCTCTAATTTCTGATTCTTTATGCATAATATAATTAAGCTTTATTTCTAATTTTAGTTTGATAGAATACTGAAGGATCAACATTTAAATGATCTAGCAACTGATATGATCTAGAGTCTTTCTTTAATCCTTGAATCTGATGAGAATCATCATTTACATCTCCAAATACAATTGCATTTGTAGAGCAAGCAGAAGAACAAGCTGTTTGAGCATCTTCATCTCTAACTGTTCTTCCAGCTT
Source organism: uncultured Flavobacteriales bacterium (assembly GCA_905478185.1). Classification (GTDB taxonomy): domain Bacteria; phylum Bacteroidota; class Bacteroidia; order Flavobacteriales; family BACL11; genus UWMA-0277. The sequence continues at coordinate 43,675 of CAJQHO010000039.1, forward strand.
TTTTAGCATCAAGTTTAATTGATTGAATTTGTTGTATACACATACTACACTTCTCAATAACTCCTCTTGAACGAACAACTACATCAGGGTTCAATACCATTTTACCATAGTCATCATTCATGTTGAAATCAAACTTATCGTTATCAGAATATTGGAACCAGTTAAATCTTCTTACTTTATAAGGACAGTTATTCGCACAATACCTTGTGCCCACACATCTATTATAAGCCATGTGATTTTGACCTTCTGCACCATGAGATGTGGCAGCAACAGGACAAACAGTTTCACAAGGAGCATGATTACAATGCTGGCACATTACTGGTTGGTAAACCGTTTCAGGATTTCCTGAAGGATCCTCCATTTCAGCATACATATCAATTGTAGATATTTTTTCTTCAGCAGATAATTCTTTTGTCATATCAGAAGAAAAGTAACGGTCAATACGCAACCAGTGCATATCTCTCGATTTTCTAATTTCTTCTTTACCAACAACAGGAACATTATTTTCAGCATGACAAGAAATAACACAAGCAGCACATCCTGTACAAAGTGTTAAGTCAATTGACATATTCCAAAAATGACCTGTTGAATGATCAAACTCGTCCCAAAGAGAAACTTTATCCCCAGTTTTAGGCCCATCATGAGTAGCATATAATGTTTTATGATTTCCTGAAGTAGGATCGACAATAAAATCAGCAAGTGTAGTTTCTTTTACAATATCTCTTCCCATCATTGTATGATGTAATTGAACAGCTGCAAATTCGTACTCACCACCAATTACTTCAATAGTAGCATCTCCATTTCCTAAAGAAAAAGCGTTATACCCTATATCATTACCACATTTCCCTGCTGCAGTTCTACCATATCCAACTGCCAATGCAACGGTACCATTAGCTTGACCTGGTTGAATCATAACTGGAACATTATTTAAAGTAGTTTCATTAACAGTAATGTTAACCATACTGCCATTTAAAGCCCCATTAGAAATATTCCAATTTGTAATTCCTAAATCACCAGCTGTAGAAGCTGACATTGTTAAATAATTATCCCAACAAGCTCTTGATAATGGATCAGGTAATTCTTGTAACCAAGGATTATTAGATTGAGAACCATCTCCCATTGAGATTTTTTCAGTCATCTCAAACTCTATAGCCTCAGATTTTGATAAATCAAAAGAAGGAATAGTAGCTGCAAAAGATGCAGGATTTACTTTTCCATCATTTGAAGTAAAGTAACCATCATGTACAGATTGATTCCAATCAGCAAATGAATAATAGTTTTGTAAATAAGTATGATAATCTGATTCACCCATCCACTTCATTATACTTTCTTGAAACTGTCTCCCATTAAACAATGGAGAGATAGTTGGTTGCATAAAAGTATATTCACCATGAGTTGGCATAGCATCACCCCATGATTCTAAGTAATGATTATCAGGACAAGCATACATCATTTTTGAAGCAGACTCATCATTATAAAGTGAAGTAGAAATAGTTAAAGATACTTTTTCTAAGCCTGAATTATATCCTGCTGCATTCTGTAAGGAATAAGAAGGATTTATATTATAAGTAATTAATGCTGCAATATTACCAGCATTCATATCAGTAATTAATTGAGCAACATCAGTATCATTTCCTTGGTTTAAATAAGAAGGAGCTGATAAAGTAATTGTATTTTCATAATTTCCTAATTTATCATTTATTGCATTAACTAAAATCTGAATTTTAGTATCATTACTACCACATACAACAATTGAGTTTCCTGCATTTTTAGATAAATCAGCAGCCATTTTAGCAATTCTACTATCAGCAGTACCACCATTTAAAGCATTTAATAAATTAGATAATAAACCAGCTTGTTCAGAAGGTTTAATTTGAATTCTTTCATCAGCATTAGAACCTGTTAATGATAAAGTAGATTCAACTTGATAGTGCTTAGACATTTTTCCATCATTAGGATTTCTACCTAAAGCATAATCTTTTTCATTGTTTGGGTGCCCCCAATTACCAATAAAATCAGCACCAAATGAAACAATAACAGCAGCTTTATCAAAACGAAACATAGGTAAAGCTCTTACTCCAAATGAAGTCTTATTTGCTTCTAATGTGCCATGAGAAGAAACAGCATCCATTTGTACATGTCTTACATTTTTATATTTAGATGAAAAATCAGCAATTAATTGTTTAGTAGTTGGGCTTAATATAGTAGAAGTTAGAAATGCAATATTTCCTCCATCAGCAGAAATCTTTTCTAATTCAGCAGTAATATCAGCATCTACATTGTTCCAATCAGATTTAACACCAGATTTCATAGGATTTTTTAATCTTGCAGAATCATATAATGACAGAACAGAAGCTTGAACTCTTGCATTAGTTCCTGTTTTGTTTGGCTCAATCTTAATAGGTCTTCCCTCTCTAGTTTTAACTAAAACAGAAGCATAGTCATGCCCATCATACATTGTAGTGGCATAGAAATTAGCAACTCCAGGAGTTACTTCTTCAGGCTTAATTACGTAAGGAATAGCTTTGTTAACAGGAGTCTCACAAGCTGCTAAAGTTGCTGCTGCTGTACTGAATCCTAAAAACTTTAAGAAATCTCTTCTTGATGTAGATGTAGATGAAATATCACTATCTCCTAAAAACTTATCTACTGGAATTTCTTCAACAAATTCATTTTGTTTTAACTTGTCTATAATCGGATCATTATTTAGCTCTGCTAAACCTTTCCAATATTTTTTTGCTTTTGTCATATTATATAGAACTTAAATCTAAATACTTATTAATAATGGCACTTACCACACTCTAAACCACCTATCTTGTCTACAGTAATTTTTTCACCTGAATATTGCTCTTTCATTTTTTCATGAAGACTAGTATAGTAATCGTTTCCTTCCATCTTCACTTCAGTTTCTCTATGACACTCAATACACCAGCCCATAGTTAAATCATTTTCTTGTTTTACAACATCCATCTCCTCAATAGCTCCATGACATTCTTGACACTCGATTTTACCTACATTAACATGTTGCGAGTGATTGAAATAAGCTAAATCAGGTAGATTATGAATCCTTACCCATTCAATAGGCTTTTGCTCGTAACCTTCAATATATTGTCGCTTATCAGGATCATAGCCAACTGCATCATATATTTTTTGTAATTCTGTAGCGCCTGCGATAGAGCCCTCTACAATACTTGCATGACAATTCATGCAAACATTAGCAGATGGTATACTAGAATGCTTAGACTTTCTTGCAGAAACATGACAATAATTACAGTCAATCCCATTATCACCTGCATGAATTTTGTGCGAGAAAGCGATTGGCTGTTCAGGTTGATAATTAGTAGTAACACCTACGCCCATCATTGCATCATATACAAACTTTAAAATTACAATTGCAAAAAATAAGCCAACAAATAATTTATTGATAGTATTAGAGAAAAACAAAGTAAAATTAGATTGTACCGTTGCAGTGACTGACTCAGAATCTTGCCCTAAACTTTCTTTAAGACTGTTTTTTACAGATGTCAATATATATATCAGAGTTAATAAAACCAAAGCAATCAACATCATTTGAGTAGAAGCAGACAGCCCTTCTTCTTCAGCAACAACAGTATTTTTGATAGCAACAGGAGCCTCCTCTACTGGAGGATTTTCTAAATAACCAAATAAAGCTTCAAATTCTTCATCAGAAAAATAAAAATTTGTCATTACAACTTTATTATACTCCTCAAAAATTGCAATTGCATCTGCATCGCCAGAAGCAATTAATTCAGATGAATTATTAATCCATTTTTTCAACCATTCTTTATCTCTTTTTTCTGTTATGCCTTTTAAACCTGGACCAATAAGCTTAGTCTCTCCTAAAACATGACATGCTGTACAGTTTTGTTTAAAGATTTGAGCGCCATCTACTTCAGCTAACGATTGAAATGAAAATGTAAACGATACTACAAGAAGTAAAAAGTAGTTTTTAATATTATAAATTCTAATCATGTTAAATATATCTTCAATTTTAGGCTGCAAATTTATATTTTTCAAATTAAAAAAATAGATATAAAATAACTGTATAATGTAATTTATAGCAATTCTAAATAGAAAATGCTCTACTAGATATAACATCAAGAAAAATAATTGACTTTTAGAGAGCAGAAATTTCAATAACCTCTTTCACTTCAGGAACAGCACGCTTAACAACAACCTCAACACCATTTTTTAAAGTTGATAAACTAATACTGCAATTACTGCAAGCTCCAATCAATTTTACTTTCACCACCCATTCATCAGTAAGTTCAATAAAATTAATATCACCACCATCATCCTCTAAAAAAGGTCTTATCTCAGCTAAAGCACCCTCAATTTTAGCAATAATAGTTTTGTCAGTAATAATTCCCATAATATTTTATTTAGTTGAGCAACCAGCCTCATTTGTAGTTTCAACTGCTGATGTTGGCGGCAAATTTACATTTCTTTTTTCAATTGCGGTTACTACATTCTTGGCCAAATTTAAAAGCTCTAATGCAACAGGAGTAGCTCCTTGTAACACTGCAGGCCTTCCTGCATCAGCAGCTTCACGAACTGATTGAACAAGAGGAATTTCAGCCAACAAATCAATACCCATTTGTTCAGCTAACCCTTTAGCTCCACCTTCACCAAAAATGTAATGCTTATTATCAGGCAATTCCTCAGGTGTGAAATAAGACATGTTCTCAACCATACCTAAAACAGGAACGGCAATACTGTCCATCTGGAACATATTCACTCCTTTTTTAGCATCAGCCAAAGCAATATTTTGAGGAGTACTCACTACCACAGCACCCGTTAAAGGAATTGATTGCACCAATGATAAATGTATATCACCAGTACCAGGGGGTAAATCAACAATAAGGTATTCTAACTCCCCCCAATGCGTATCCCAAAGTAACTGGTTCAATGCTTTTGAAGCCATAGGCCCTCTCCAAACAACTGCCTGTTGACTTTGAGCAAAAAACCCAATAGATAATAGCTTTACACCATAACTTTCCAAAGGTTTAATTTTTGATTTTCCATCAATTTGAATTGCTTCAGGAGTTGCTCCCTCCAATCCAAACATAATATGCATAGAAGGGCCATAAATATCAGCATCAATTACACCAACTTTATATCCTAAGTCAGCTAAACCAACAGCTAAATTTGCTGCAATAGTTGATTTTCCGACACCTCCTTTACCAGATGAAACCGCAACAATATTTTTAACTCCAGGAATCTCATTACCTTTAATAATATTTGATTTTTCTGGAGCATTAATTATAAGATTTATCTTTACTTTAGATTTTTCATAAGCATGCTCATGAATTGCTTTTAAGCAATCTACCTCAACACGCTTTTTATATTGTAATGTAGGGTTTTTTATCTCTACATCTAACTCAACATCAGTACCGAAAATCTGTAAATTTTTTATCGCTCCACATTCTACAATATTCTGACCCTCATTAGGCAAAGTAATATTAGATAGTGCCGCTAAAACAACTTCTTTGGTAAGTTTCATTTTTTTTAAATTTTGGGATGCAAAGATAGGAAGTTAGATTTTAGATTTTAGGCTCCCACAAATATTTTTCTAAATCAATTATTTGGTTGTCTTTAATTTCAACTCCTTCATTTTCTAATAAATCTTGCATTAAAGTAATGCCGTCAAAATGCATTTTTCCCGTAAGTAAACCTTGCTTATTAACCACCCTATGAGCAGGCACATCACTTGGGCATTTATTCAAAGCCCAACCTACCATTCTAGCAGATTTTGCACTGCCCAAATATTTTCCAATAGATCCATAAGTACAAACTTTTCCCTCAGGAATCTGTAGAACAATCGCATACACTTTATGAAAGAAATTATCTTGCAAGTTTGAACCTTAAATAAGTAATTGGCATCCCTTTATCTAAATAGATTTGCTCGTAATGGGTTTTGATTTCCATGTGTTCCCTTACCATTGGTGAACCATATAAATCATGAGTACTATCCTCCAATTTATGACCTTTACCAGTGATAACTCCTAAAGTAAAACCATGTAAAAATTGACTATCCGTTTTTAAATGAATAGGAGCATCTTCTTTCAATATGTACTTATATCTTTTTAAAAATCCTGGATGTGTTAAACGCTTAGTCCCTCTTCTTTTTTTCATTTGAGGATCAGGAAAAGTAATCCATATCTCGTCAACCTCCCCTTCTTCAAAACAACTTTCAATCCAATCAATCCTGATTCTTAAAAAACCGACATTCTTCATGTCTTTTTCTAAGGACTCAGTAGCTCCTTGCCAAATTCTAGCGCCCTTTATATCAACACCCAAAAAGTTTTTATCTGGGCATTTATCAGCTAAACCTACACTATACTCACCCATACCACAACCAAGTTCCAACACCAAAGGATTGTCATTTTTGAAAAACTCTTTTTTCCATTTTCCTTTTAAATGAAATCCTTCTTTCATCTCCTCCAAAGTAGGCTCCTCAACATGAGGGTAATTCTTCATCTGTCCGAATTTTCTTAACTTATTTTTTGCCAAAACTTATATTTTTATGCAAAACTACTTTGTTTTAAGTATTTTTGGCCTGTGAAATCAAAAAAACGAATATTAGTTGCTCCACTAGATTGGGGAATTGGGCATGCTACAAGATGCATACCAATAATAAAACAACTAATTTCACATAATTATGAAGTAATTATTGCAGCTGATGGCAGGCCTATGCATCTACTAAGTACAGAGCTTCCTGACTTAGAAATGATTCGTTTTTCAGGATACAACATTAAATACCCTAAGTATTTGCCAATGAGTATTAGTATGCTTTTGCAACTCCCCAAATTAATTATAGGGATTAAAAAAGAACATTCAATGTTAAAACAAATTATTGAAGATTATAATATCGATGGGGTAATATCTGACAACAGGTATGGGCTGTATTCCAATAAAGTGCCAACTGCTTTTATCACTCATCAACTTAAAATACAAAGTCCTTATTTTTCTAAAAGTATTCAAAATTTTAATTACAAATACATTAATAAATTTGATGCATGTTGGGTAATGGATGATGATGAAAATAGTTTGGCTGGGGAATTATCAAAACCTGATTATCTTCCCAACAACACCTCATATATAGGAGTTCAATCTCGTTTTGAGAAAATAGATGAAAAGAATAAATATGACTTCTTAGCAATTGTTTCTGGGCCAGAACCCCAAAGAACAATACTTGAAAAAGGTTTGATAAAAGCTTTAAAAGACAGAAAAGAAAAATCATTAATTGTACTTGGGAAACCTGAGATAGATACCCATGAAACCGTGGGGAATTTAAGTGTTCATTCTCATATGAACGCAACTGAATTAAATACAGCCATTACACAGTCTGAACTTATTATTTGCAGACCTGGGTATTCTACAGTTATGGATTTAGCGAAACTTGAGAAAAAGGCATTTTTCATTCCAACACCAGGACAAACCGAGCAAGAGTATCTAGCCGCTAATTTTAAGCAGAATGGAATTTGTTACTCACAAAAACAAGCTGATTTTGATTTTGAAAAAGCAATAACCCAAAGTAAAAAATACTCAGGATTTGTTGCCATAAAACTTACTTCAACAAATTGGGAAGAATTATTTAGCCTTTTTTAGAATAAAAGAAAAAGTAGACCCAACATCAATAGTACTTCTAACATTAATTGTCTGATTATGTGCTTCAATAATATGCTTTACAATTGCTAACCCTAATCCTGTGCCGCCAATTTTTCTAGATCTATTTTTATCAACTCGATAAAACCTTTCAAAAAGCCTAGGCAGATCCATCTCACTAATACCAATACCATCGTCAGCAATCTCTATTAAAATATTCTCATTCATGTCAAAAAATCTTACTTCAGTACGACCACCCTCTTTCCCATATTTAATAGAGTTACTTATTAGATTTGCAAAAACTTGCTGAATTTTATCAATATCTCCTACAACAAACTCTGTAAGTATTTCTTTTTGAATCGACAGTTCAATTTTTGACTCATTTGCTTTTAATTCTAACTGATCAAGCACATCTTTTACTAACTCAACAATATTAAATTCCCCAATTTCTAATTGTGATTCTTCTGTTTCCAATCTAGTAATAACCTCTAAATCATCTACAATATTAATCATTCTATCAACACTCTTACTAGTTCTTTTCAAGTATTTCATGTTTACCTCTTCATCATATAAACCTCCATCTAAAAGTGTAAGAATATATCCTTGTATATTAAAAATTGGTGTTTTTAGCTCATGTGAAACATTACCAATAAATTCTCTTCTATAAGTTTCTGATGCTTTCATTTGCAGAATTTCATTTTCTTTCTGTATTGCCCAGTCTTCCACTTCTTTTTCTACTGAATCAATATCTACATCCACAAACCTTGTAACGCCTTTGTGCGTATAGATATTTTTATATATAACACTAATCTTACTATGTATATATAGTTTTACAACTTTATAAATTAATACAACTGAAAACCAAAAGAATAAAACTAAACTTAAAAGAAAATACTCAGTTCCTGATGCTGCATAAAATAAACTTCCTGCTAAAACAAAAAGTACCGCACTTAAGAATAATGATATTTTTATTGGTGTGTTAAACCGCATTATATATCAAATTTATATCCTACTCCTTTTACTGTTTTAATATGATTATCTCCAATCTTCTCCCTTATTTTTCTAATATGAACATCAATAGTTCTATCTCCAACTATTGCATCCTTCCAAACCTCATTAATTATTTCTTTTCTAGTGAAAACCTTAGCAGGTATAGTCATTAAGTAAAATAATAACTTAAATTCTTTTCTAGCCAAAGAAATAAATTCACCATTACAAGAAATAGTGTGCTTTTCTTGATCAATTTCAATTCCTCCAACTTCTATTTTATTTACAGCTTTATCTCTACTTTTTCTTCTTAAAATAGCGTTAACCCTACTAATTAGTAATTTAGGTTTTATTGGCTTAGTAATATAATCATCAGCGCCTGCACTAAAGCCTGCTAGCTGAGAATAATCCTCAGCCCTTGCAGATAAAAATAATACAAGTGTTTCATCTAACTCAGGTAATTCTCTTAACCTTTGACATACATCAACACCATCCATCTCTGGCATCATTACATCTAGAATAACTAAATCTGGCTTATGCTTTTTTGCTAATGCTAATCCTTTTGCACCATTATTTGCAGTAAGTATTTCAAATCCATCTTTTATTAGGTTATAAGATAAAAACTCTAAAATATCCTCCTCATCGTCTACTAATAAAATTTTTTGGCTCATGTTTGCTTTTTTACAAAAGTATAAAAGATAAAAAAGATAAAAAAGCTTTATTTAATATTTAACTCCAAATGATAAATAAATTAACAATTACATAACATATATTTTCTATTAGAATAGCTGTTATAATACATATTTGCAAAATTAAAAATAAAACATCATATAACTAATTGAATATAATACTAATAAAAAATCTTAACAATTCCTTAACATTAGGATAATGTTTAAATAACTTATAAACTAAATTCTATTGTCATGTTTGCACTAAACAATAACAAATTAAAATGAACAACACAACAAACACACAACCACTAGATTTATCAGCAGTAATTTACTTAGTAATTATGATAACTGTTTTTTTCGCAGCTGTTTAAAAAAATCTACATAAAAAGCGCACGATGAAAAAACTTATTAAAGCTTTTAGTTTTCCAGCAACAGTTTGGTTTCCTAAAACTGAGCATAATTTTCTATTATTTATAATTTGCTCATTTTTACTTGCAATGTTTGCCACACCCTATCCTCAGTATGCAATGTGGGTTGGTTTTATTTTTGCAGCATATGCTGCAATTGCAAACGATAGCATACAAACTATTGGAACTTTTATCGCATCAAACCAAGATAAGAAATGGTGGGTGCTTTGGATTTTCATTGGAGGAATATTTTTCTTTACTATGCTTTTTAGTTGGGTAACTCTTGGTGGAGATGTTTCACACGGAAGATTAACATCTAAAGGATTTGAAATAGCTCCTACGGAATTTCATTTCCTGCAAATTGCCGCACCAATATTCTTACTAATTCTTACGCGTTTAAGAATGCCAGTATCCACTACATTTATTTTACTTACTTCATTTGCCGCTACACCTGCAGCCGTAGGAGGTGTGCTTGCAAAAAGCATGAGTGGATATATCCTTTCCCTAATAATGGGACTTATCTTTTTTATGATAGTTGCTAAGGCATCTAAAAAGTACTTTACAGGAGAAGCTAAATTTGGATGGACAATTGCACAATGGATTACTTCAGGTACACTTTGGTCAGTTTGGCTAATGCAAGATGCTGCTAATATTGCAGTATACTTACCGAGAAGCCTAAACACTGCAGAGTTTATTGGGTTTACATCAATTGTTGTAATAGGATTAGGGCTATTACTTTACTATAAAGGTGGCAGAATACAAAAGATTGTTACTGAAAAATCAGTAGTTACGGATGTAAGATTTGCTACTTTAATTGACTTAATTTATTGTGTTATATTATTTTACTTTAAGCTATACTCTAATGTCCCTATGAGTACTACATGGGTGTTTATTGGATTACTTGCAGGTAGAGAAATAGGAATGTCAATTATGAGAACCTCTGATAATACACTATGGGCCTCTATAAGACTTGGATTAAAAGATGCTAGTTATGCAATTCTAGGTCTTGTTATTTCTATTGCAATTGCAATTGGTGTTAACGACCAATTAACAGTAGACTTAATGTTAACAGAGATGCCTGAACAATTTGTTCAAGGTATTGTAAAATTCTTTAGTAGACTAGGCCTTTAACACTAATACGATTTCTTAACTTTAACTTAAATTTTACTTAATAAAAAAATATTAAGCGTGTACCTTAGGCGAAATTAAATAAAATATTACAAAAAATGAAAAAAACAATCTTATTACTAATTAGCGCAGTACTTATTACATATAATTCAAATGCGCAAAACGGCACCCCTTCAGTTAAAGTTTTCTCTAACTTTAATTATGACATGTCTTCTGAGGAAAATGAAACTGCATTTAAAGAGTTTAAAATTAAACGATCATATCTAGGTTATTCATATCAAATAGATGATAATTTTTCAACAAAAATTACCTTTGATGTAGGCAATAATAATGGGGGAAGTTCATATACAGCATTTTTAAAAATAGCTTCATTAAAATGGAAGACTTCTGATAAATTAACTCTTAATATTGGAATGGTAGGCACAAAGAATTTTAAATTTATGGAAAAAGCTTGGGGGAAAAGGTATATCGAAAAATCTGCGCAAGACAAGTACAAATGGGCAAACTCTGCTGATGTAGGTATCACAGCTGATTATAAAATTGGTAATAAGCTAGCTATTGACGCTCAAATATTAAATGGGGAAGGATATAAAAAAGTGCAAGATGATTTAGGGTTATTTAGAGGCGGACTAGGTATTACCTATAGAATAAGCACTAGCTTAGCTTTAAGATTGCATCAGGATATAACACCGAGAAGCTCTTATACTGATTCAACTGATTCTCAATATATTTCTGCTGCAAGTCTTGCCTATTCAGGAACAAATTTTTCACTAGGATATGAAGCAAGTTTAATGCAAAATTCAGGCAATATTATAGCTGATGAAGAGAAAAATTTAATGTCGATTTATGGGTCCTATAAATTAAATGAAGATTACACTCTATTCGCTAGATATGACGATGCTACAGAAACCGCTAATGAAGGTTCATATACAATTTATGGTATAGAAAGACAAATGACGAAAGGAGTAACTGTTGCAATAAACATGCAATCATGGACAGGTGCTGCAGATGGATCTGAAGCTGAAAATACTTTATACATAAATTTAGAATACAAATTCTAGAGACTAATCATAACTAATAGAAAAGGCGACTCCATTCAGAATCGCCTTTTTTAATTATTTTACTACTTAGTTCTTTTTACTTACGAACCGTTACATTGATGGTTTTGCTCATGTCTTTACCATAAGACTGATGCATTCCATCAGCAAATTGTAGCGTTAAAGAATAATTTCCTTCATCTAAATCCAAGGTAGTTTCAATTTGACCTAATCCGAAATGTATGTGTTGAGCATTAGCAGGCACAATATCACCATCAGTAATAAAATCAGAATTTATAATGATATGATGATGCCCTTTTAAAGCATTAATTTCACCTGCAGCTTCAACCTCCATCCCCTCTACCCCCATTTCTACTAAAAAAGGAGAAGATAGAATAGCCCCATCTTGAATGTTTTTAAAAAATACTGATGGCTCATTTACTGTTTTACTTTCAGTAGAAGTATTAGATTGACAAGCGCTCATTACAATAGTAAAAAGCAAGATTATTAGTGTTGTTTTATTTAATGTTTTCATAATTTTAATTTAACGTAAAAATAGTACTTTTGAATTTTAAGCAACTAATAAATTGAATACATTTATAAATAAAATATTTAATTGCACAAATGATGCAACTTTTGAAAAGTTAGCATTAGAAATATTTGACTTTCAAATGGAGAACAACCTAACTTATGCTGCTTATGCTGCACTTATATTAAGGGGGAAAAACCCTGAAAATATAAATGAAATTCCATTTTTACCT
>CAJQHO010000040.1 GCA_905478185.1 uncultured Flavobacteriales bacterium
GTCGTAATCATCTGCAAATAGTTCAGGTAAACGACTTTCCCAAAAAGCATGAATTCCCTTCTGACCAGTGAGCTGTCCATTATAATTAACGGTAGTGTGCAATGGAACATGAGCATCAGAAACATAATGCCCTAAATCAGCAGAATTCTTTAAAATATAATCAACATCATGGTTCTCAAATGCTTTTACTAATCTATTGTAAACCGTCTGAATATGCCAAGGAACAATTCCGTAAGCCAATAAAGTATCTTCAGTAAATTTATTAACTGCATCAGTCCATTTTCTCGGCATTATCTCAAATGGATTTTCACCATAATGATCAATATCAATATAGTGTCTAGGAGCTTCTTCTTTTATTGCATACCTTCTTTTATCTGCATCAACAGCATGTTCTGTTAAATGGTCAATATGTTTTTTATAAAACCCAATTAACTCTTCAGGTAAAGTGAAAACTGCATATCTATTTGCTCGTTTATGAGCATAGAACCCCCAAGGAATAGTCGCATATAAGATTGAACTTAAAAATAATAAAACTGCAATTATTTTAAAGCTCTTTTTCATCTTATAAAACTACTAATTTATCTCCGTTCAGAATTGGAATAATAGTTGATTTTACTGGAGGTGCTAAGCAAAAACGAGTATCATCTTCCATGTTTAAAGATTTCAATCTTCTTCTATGAGAAGAATCACTTAAGTACTTAAATAAATCGCCATTTGCATTGTTCAATAATTGCCTTGAAGCAAATAAGGAATCACAATTAGAATCATATTTACCTGAGGAAAGTAATAAAGTAGCCAAACTTCCTGCAAAAATTGGATCTTCCAAATTAAACACCCCTTTCCAGCCCGAGCATAAAATAATGACATCATGATGCTCATCAATTAAATGATTGGCAACAGCCTCAATATTAATGTAAGAAGCCGTAATAACCTTATGCTCTTTGGCATTATAGATTGCCTTAGTTCCGTTTGTCGTAGTAAGTACTAAGGTTTTCCCAACTACATCAGCATTTATATAATGAAAAGGTGAATTTCCATAATCAAAACCTTCAATAGGTTTTGCATTACGTTCGGCAGCAACTATACACCCCTCTTTTTCTTTATATTCCAATGCTTCTTCAAGAGTTTGTACTGGGATAATTACCTTTACTCCCTCCATAAAAGCAGTAGAAATTACGGATGTTGCTCTTAGCACATCAACCACAACAACAGTTGATTTTCCATCAGAATATTTACTAAACTGATCAGCAGTAAAACAAACTTGTATGTTCTTTTTATCACTCATTACTTTAGAAATGGCATAGCAACAACTTTTGCTCTTATTTGTTTTTTACGAACTTGAATTAAAATTTCAGAATCTACTTTTGAGAGCTCTTTAGGAACATAGGCCATAGCAATAGCTTTATTTAAAGTTGGGGACATAGTACCAGAAGTTACAACTCCAATTTCATTTCCATCAACATCAAAAATAGGATAATCTTTACGAGCAATTCCCTTATCAATAAGTTGAAGTCCAACTAATTTTCTACTAACACCTCCCTCCTTTTGTACTTTCAGTTGTTCATGATTTATAAACTCTTTTGAGAATTTAGTAATCCACCCTAAACCTGCCTCAATCGGTGATGTTGTGTCATTAATATCATTACCATACAGGCAGAAACCTTTTTCCAAACGCAAAGTATCTCTTGCAGCCAAACCAATAGGTTTCATTTCTATTGAAGTAGTAAATAACGCATCCCAAAGTTGCTTAGTGTCATCATTTTTCACATACAATTCAAAACCAATTTCTCCTGTATATCCAGTTCTTGATAGGATAACATCCTCAATTCCTGCAATAGTTCCTATTTTAAAGTTATAGTATTTTATCTCTGATAAATCCACAGAAGTAAGCTCTTGTAAAAGCTCAATTGATTTTGGACCTTGCACAGCCAATAAAGAGTAATTATCAGATTGATTATTAACATTACACCCAAAAGTATTGTGCTTATTTATCCATGCTAAATCCTTTTCCATATTAGAAGCATTAACCACTAATAAGTAATTATTTTCTGCAATCATATACAATAAGAAATCATCAACAATTCCTCCTTTAGCATTAGGTAAACAGGTATATTGGATTTTACCAGGTGTAAGTTTACTTACATCATTAGTAGTAATGTATTGTAAGAAATCTAAAGCCTTTTCACCACTAACAAAAACTTCACCCATATGCGAGACATCAAAAACCCCTACTTCATTACGAACTGTATGATGCTCTGCCTTTACCCCCTCAAATTGTACAGGCATTTTATATCCAGAAAATTCAACCATCTTACCTCCTAAAGACTCATGCAACTCTGATAAAACTAATTGTTTCATTGAAAATATTTTTATGCAAATTTAACAATTCATTAATCTTAGAAGTAAATTCTTATTGAAGATTAATAACTATATTTGCAAACAATAAATGAAAAAATTATCTAGAACACTAACACTCCCTGCAATAATTGCAATTAGCATAGCAGGTATGTTGGGTGGTATTTTTGTTTTACCTGGAATTGCAGCTGCAAAAACAGGATCATCAGTATGGTTAGCATTTTTACTAGCAGCAATTTGCATATTACCTGCTGTATTATCTAAGTCAGAACTTGCAACTGCCATGCCAACTACAGGAGGAGCATATGTTTATATTGAGCGTGCTCTAGGGCCATTAATGGGCACTATATCAGGAATCGGACTATGGATATCTTTACTTCTAAAAAGTTCCTTTGCTTTAGTTGGTTTAAGTGCTTATTTCCTGGTGATAATAAATATCCCTATAATTTATGTCAAATATATTTCATTAAGTTTTTTAGCATTAATAATGCTACTAAACATTTTTGGAGTTAAAAAAGTTGGAAAGGTTCAGTTAATTATAGTTTCATTAAGTCTGCTAAGCCTTATTCTTCTATTAATTATAGGAATACCTAGTATCGACAAACAATTATTATCCCCTTTTATTGCAAATGGGAATATGGGATTAGCTAGTACAATTGCATTTGTTTTTGTTGCTTATGCTGGTGTAACTAAGATTGCAGCTATTGCTGGAGAAGTGAAAAATCCAAGCAAAAATATTCCAAAAGCTATGATTTTCTCTTTATTACTTATTTCTATAATATATATTGCGATTTCCTATATGTTAGTTGGTAATGTGCCTATTGATCAATTGGGAACAGATATAAAACCCATACATACTCTAGCTTTAGTAATTGGTGGGGAATGGCTTGGTTATGGTATTGCTATAATCGGAGTTATAACACTAATTTCATTAGCAAATTCAGGGGTACTTGCCTCTTCACGATTTCCCTTTGCAATGGCTATTGACAAACTTCTTCCAGATAATTTAGCAAGAGTACATCAAAAATACCTTACTCCTATTAATACTATTTTGATTACATGTATTGTAATGGCTCTAGTTATTCTATTTTTAGATGTGGAGAAGATAGCTAAATTAGCTAGTGCCTTTAAAGTAAGTATGTTTATCTTGGTTAATCTTTGTGTAATAATACTAAGAGAAACTGCTGTGCAATGGTACAAACCATCCTTTAAATCACCTTTATATCCTTATATGCAGATTTTTGGAATAATAAGTGGTTTAATTCTGCTTTTCTATTTAGGAATGATGCCTTTAATTGCAATACTAGTTATTTCTCTTATTAGTATAGTAATATATTATTCTTATGGAGTAAAATCATCACGTACAGGAGTATTGAAAAGATATGGACATATCCCTGCACTTTACCTACTTGGTAAAAATAAAAAATACACTAACATTAAAAGAATAAAAGATGATAGCGTAAATAAGGTTGTAGATGCATCAATTAACAAAGATGCTGGGGTTATTGTTCCTTTACTAGGAAACGAAACCTCCCCCTCTATCTTAATAGAA
The DNA here is from genome assembly GCA_905478185.1 of uncultured Flavobacteriales bacterium. Classification (GTDB taxonomy): domain Bacteria; phylum Bacteroidota; class Bacteroidia; order Flavobacteriales; family BACL11; genus UWMA-0277. The sequence continues at coordinate 3,908 of CAJQHO010000040.1, forward strand.
CTGGGCGCATCATTAAACAATAAAAAAGGTTTGCAGGTTTTAAATATTAATGAAGTGCCTGACCAAACTGCACTTGAAGCCTTTGAGAATAATACTCCTAAATCAAAAGCACTTAATAGGTTAACGAATAAAATCTCACATAATATTGACAGACCAATCAACTTTGAATCAATTGTAACACACAAGCTAACTGAAACTATACAAGCACTAAGTGATGTGTCTAATATCAATTGGTTAGTTTTAGGTTGGAATGGAAGAGCACAGAATGGTATATTTTTCAACAATCCACTAGGTTGGATTGTAAGCCATATAACTTCTAATTTTGGTTTATTTAAATGCAGTGGCTTGCAGAAATTTGAAAATATTCTACTCGCACTGAGACCAGATAGTATAGATGCAAAAAAGCTCATTAAAACTACTGATATTATTACCAAACACTATAATACAAGCTTTGTAATGCTTCATGTTATGCGAGAAGGAACTACAGCTGATGAACTAAATAAAATTAAACTTAATGCTGAAGAAAAACTAAAAGGCACAAATGGAGTTGTGAAAATAGTAGTATCTAATCATCCTATTGATACGGTTTCAACTTTAACTGCTGATTTTGATCTATTAATACTTGGTACACCTAGAAAGGATACGCTAAGGACTATGCTTTTCGGAACAGGAAAAGATAAGTTTGCTGTAAAAGCAACTTGCTCTGTTCTTAGGTTAACACTCAAGCAATAGTTACTCTACAACTATTTTTTTCTCAGTAGTTCCATCATTAAACTGATAAAATAAGGTTTGATTGGAATTAGGAACTACCTCCCTACCTAATACATCAGTAATCTTAATCAGTTTCCTAGTTGCACTATTATCTTCTTCAACAGTAGTTGTTGAAACGACAGTTACAATAGAAAAAATTGAATCTAATAAGCAACCATCATTTGTTAAAGCTGATAATGTAATTGTATAATTTCCTGGTGCGTTGTAAGTATGAACGGCATTCTCATCAAATGAGAAATATCCATCCCCAAAATCCCAAACGACACTCTCATAGTTAGTTGATAAATTAGTACAACTAATACTATCATTATATTGAGTAAAGGAAAAATCAGCATTAAAAATATTCCAAGCAGATAAACTATCCAAAACTGTATTAGTAGCTATAGTCTGCAAACTTATTGCTGTAACGCTATCAATTCCATTTGTCCAGTATGTACTGCCAATACAACTCTTTTTAAATATCGTACTATAAAAAGTACAAGCCGATAAATAACTTCCATAAATACTCGGATGACTGTTATCAGAAGCATATAAATTAAGTGTGCTATCCATAGCAATTGATGCTTTCCAAGCCATACCAACTGGAGCGCAACTTGCATTGTTATCAATTGTCATTTCCAAATAGCTTTCTTTTAACCTTTGCTGCATTCCACTATAAGTACATATGGGTGGGTAAAACTGACAATTCTGCTGATCCCCATACTTTCTACCCCAAGTCATAAAAAACAATGGCTCAGTGCACGAGAAATGACTTTCAATTGAATCTACTAAAATTGCTGCATATGGGTAAGTATCATTAGCTACTTGTGATGGAGGAAAAGATGGCTCTTGACTTTGTGCCTGAAGAACCACATAATCCCATTGTTGTTGATTTATTTTTGAAAGTGTTTGTGCACTAGAAGAATGCACATTAAAAGTTGCGCCTCCAGGAGTGCTACTATCATGTACTAAAGTGTCTCCAAATGACAATGCAATTTGTTTTACTAAATCTGGTAAGTTGTTTCCATAAGTATAAGAATTACCTACAAAAAGAACTTCTTTAGTTTGCTGAGAGAAAGCAGGTGATATACAAAATATACCAGCTATTATTAATGTTAGTATTTTATTCAATATTTATTTGTTTTTGAACAGAACCATCATCATAAATATAGAATTGTGTTTGATTGGGATTAGGAACTACTTCCCTACCTAATACATCCAATATTTTTACTAATTCTTTAGATATTTCTTTTAAATCATCAATACTTGAAACGGTATTATCACAAGGTACCTCAACCTCAATATCATAATAGAAATAATAGTAACCTGGAGAACCTGCACTAGTACCCGTTATACTCATTACTGACCCAATATTATAAGGATAAATAGCTCCTGCATCATTTCTGTATAAATCTGAATTTCCATTAGAAATGCCAAGTTGCATATTATTTCCAATAGGGACTTCAAAATTTAAAATAAGTTGCTGCTGTCCTTGAGATAAAGAATGTGTAGTATCATCTAGTACTGCCCCATTTGATGACCTTAACTCAAAAGTTACAGTTGTAGGATTATCAGCATAAAATTGAGCAGATTTTATCAACAACTCTGATGAAGCATTAAATATTAAATGCTGGTTTCCGCTAAAAAAACCACCTGTAGCAAATGTATTATCAGCCTCTCCTCCATACTCTAATGATGTATTTGCATTTGGATTATAATTGTTTGCTGATGCATCCATACATCCTAAAATTGGTACATTAGGGTCTATATTTAATACTGCATTTAATATTACAATTTGTCCATTTATTAAAGTAGCTTGCAAAGTATCGTTTATATATCCTGGCATAGAAAAAACTACATCAAAAATTCCTCCATCAGCATTTCCACAAGAGTAATTACCACTTAAGTTAGTAGTAGATGAATTTGGTATAATTGTATTTAAAATGACAATATTAGCACCAATAATAGCTGCTCCAGTACTCCCATCAGTTACATTACCTTCTAAATAGCAAGCTCCTGAAAATCCTCTTTCAAAAACCAAAAGTTTAGCATTTCCATTAGTACTACTATTAATATCAGAAGAAATAATAATACCTGAAGGTAAGTAAGGATAAGTACCCCAACAGCCATCAAAACCATTACCACTACCTGAGTAAGAGTCATAATAAGCAACCTGAACCATATTATTAGGTTGAGAGATGTCATGCACAGTAGTTCCATCTCTATAGTAAGATGTAATTAAAAAATTACCATCAACATGTGTATTGTGAGGTATAGAACTACTACCTGGATTAGATTGGATTCTGTCCACCTCTTGGATATTATTACAATCGGTAATGTCATAAGCAGCTAAGTAAGCATCTGAAGTTTCGTCAGTAGTAAATACAAAGTGACCATCATCACTAATCCAAGCATTATGCGTAAAATTATTAGGAGTACTATGTGCTCCTAGCGTGCTAGGATTGTTTTTATCACTTACATCAACAACATATAATTCACCTGCATAAATACAGCCTGCATACATAGTATCACCTCTTACCATACCATCATGAATATAATGCTCATTCCACTCCCCTAAATAATGAGGAGCAGTTGCATTTGCTGCCACATCTAAAAATATAGCACCATCTGATGGACTACTTCCTGTAGCAGATGAAGCACCAAATATGTAACAAATTCCATTTTCATCTATATAAAGATTATGTGCTGCTGTAAATTCAACTGAAGCGCCAGTAATGGGATTTGTAAAATTACTTACATGCCAATTAGTATTACCAGTCATATCTGTTAAATCTACAATTAATAAACCTGCATCAGCCTCAGTAGTTACATAAGCATAATTTCCCCAAGTTTTTACATCTCTCCAAGTAGAATTAATATCAGCTATTTGAAATTCTAAAGTAGGATTAGAGGGACTACTTACATTAACACAAGCAAATCCATCATTTAAACCAACAAGAGCATACTCATCTTCACTAATAGGACTTACCCATCCCCAAATATCATTTCCTTCAGTTGAGTTCCATTCGTAAGTTCCAATCAATCCCATATTATAACTGTTTTGTGAAAAAGTTAAAAATGGTAATAATAGTAATGTAAAAAGTATTTTATTCATGTTGTTTTATTTTTTGCAAATTTAATAAAAATACCTACTAATTGTTATTAGGAATTTTATTATCTTATGTGTTTAGCTTATAATTCTAGAGTAATTTGTCCGCCACCATACTCATCATCTTCAGGTTTCACCTCTTTTGATGATTCTTTAACTTCAGGCTCATTAGTAATCTCTAACTCAATTTCAGTTTTTACTTCAATTGGTTTTTCCGCTACCTCTATAATTTCCTCAATTATATCTACTTCTTGCTCTATTACTTCTTTATAAGGTAAAGAGTCAATCAAGTTGATTTCTTTTACTTTTTTAGATGTTAGTTTATTCCCTAGCGCCTTCTCTCCTTTTACAGCAATAAACTCTTCAATGTTAATGATTTCAGTTTGCCTGTCTTTTCCTTTTTCTTTTACAAATACTATCTCTACTTGAGGTCTCCAATCAGTACTTACAACTTCTAATTGACTATTTTCATTATCGGTAATAAAACTAAAACGAGACATAGTATTCTCTATTAAAAATCGCTTCACATAGTAAGCCTGTTTGTTGCCATCAAAATAAACTGCAGAAACAGGTTTCTTAGGGTTGTTCTGCTCTATTAAAACCATATCCTCATCAAAATGATTAGAGATATCAAATGATTTTAATTCAATTTCACCAGATTGCTTAATCGTTAAAATTTTATCCTCAGCTTTAAATGCACCAAGTAATTCTCCTCTTTCATCAACATTTAACCTCTGCACCGTATCATCAAACCAAATTTTACGAGCCGATAAAGTTGAAATTCCTGCTGATTTTAACTCCACTTTTCTTACTGTTTTTTTAGTAACAATATTTCCACCAGAACCTTTTCCTTTTATTGCAAGTTCAGCAAAATCAACATCAATTTTTAGCGTTTTAAGTTTTGCTAATTTTTTCAAATGCACGGTTACTGTTTCTGCCTCACCATTAGGGTTAGCAGTAAAGTAAAGAACTTTACTTCCTTTTTCTGATTTTGTTAATCCGTAATCTTTACCCCTAGTAATTGACTTAACAGGGAAGCGTTTCATCATAGAAGTACCAGACTTCCCATCCTTATATATCATATTATAAATAGTTCGCTCATCTTTCTTTTTAAAGACAGCACAATGAATGATTCCTTTACCAACAAAAACCTTGCTACCCACTTTTACAACTTGCATACTACCATCTTTTTTAAATACAATAATATCATCAATATCAGAGCAATCACAAACAAATTCATCCTTTCGCATAGCTGTG
>CAJQHO010000041.1 GCA_905478185.1 uncultured Flavobacteriales bacterium
AGTTTACAATTCCGTCTCCAATATCGGTTAGGTTACATCCTGAATTTTTCCAAATTGTATTGTTCTCACGGATGTGATCTAGAACTATAAAATTTTCCATTCCAGCAACTTTCTCATTTGCTTTTGTCGGAATGTTATAGTAGTTTAATGTTCCGTTTTCTGTTGAATAAAAAGAAGTAGCTCCTGATTTCACCATTTCATATACCCAATCGGCTGCTTTGTAGCCAGCCTCTTCCATTTTGGATAGTGTTTTCTCCACATCTAATGCGTCCCACATTTGGAAAGGACCAACTTCCCAACCAAAACCAGCACATAACGCTCTGTCAATTTTGTAAAGATCATCTGTTATTTCAGGGATTCTGTGCGATACATAAGCAAAGGAAGAATAGAATGATTTGCGGTAAAATTCTCCAGCTTTGTCTTTTCCTTTTACAAGAATTTTTAATCGTTTTAATAAATCATCTTCTTGTTTTGCTGCTGCAATGGTTGCAAATTTGGCTCTTTGTTTTGGGGCATATTCTAAAGTGTTGAGGTTAAGTGCCTCAATTACTCTTTTCCCTTTTGCATATTTCGATTTTTTGTAGAACCCTTGCTTAGTTTTATCCCCTAACCATTTATTCTCACTCATCTTATTAATGAAATCAGGCAATTCAAAATTGCCTCTCATTTCATCATTAGGGCAGTTTTCGTAAACCCCATTTGCAACATGGATAAGCGTATCCAATCCAACTAAATCGCAAGTACGGAAAGTGGCAGATTTCGGACGGCCAATAATAGGGCCACTTAAAGAATCCACCTCTTCCACTGTTAAATCTAACTCGTTAACTAAATGGAATAGAGACATTATATTAGCAACTCCAATTCTGTTGGCAATAAATGCTGGAGTGTCTTTACAAAGCACCATGTCTTTTCCAAGGAATTTGTCTCCATAATTCATTAGGAAATCAGTAACTTCAGTCTCTGTTTTAGTAGTAGGAATAATTTCCAATAACTTCAAATATCTTGGAGGATTGAAAAAGTGTGTTCCACAGAAATGGGCTTTAAAGTCATCACTTCTACCATCAATCATACTTTCAATAGGAATCCCAGAAGTGTTGGAAGAAATTAAAGTTCCGTTTTTTCTGAATTTTTCTATTTTTTCAAAAACTTGTTTTTTAATATCTAGTCTTTCAACAACTACCTCAATAATCCAATCTACCTCTGCAATTTTATGCAAATCATCATCTAAGTTTCCTGTTGTAATTCTGCTTACAAACTCCTTGCTGTAAATAGGAGAGGGTTTGCTTTTTAAGGTGCTTTTTAAGGCATCATTCACAATTGAGTTTCTAACTTTTTTATCTTTTAACTGTTCTTCTGTTAAATCAAAAGGAACAATGTCCAATAGTAAAACTTCTACTCCAATATTTGCAAAATGACAAGCAATACGCGATCCCATAATTCCGGAACCTACAACTGCTACTTTATTAATGTGTCTATTTGTTTTCATCTATAATTTTATTTATCTTTTTTAGTATTGCAAAGAAGATATCCATTTCTTCTTTTTCAAAGTGCGATTGTATTTTTTCGTTGAATTCTATAACTACTCCTTTGGCAACTTCACGCCAATCCATACCTAAAGGAGTAAGATGAATTACTGATTTTCGTTTATCATTTGGGTCAGGTTTTCGTTCAATTACACCTGCATCTTCTAATTTATTAAGTGATCGAGATAATGAAGTAGCTTCCATTCCCATATTTGGACCGAGTTGAGTAGAAGGTGTACCTTCAGTAATGTCAATATTCAGAATAATCATTCCCAAGGCCATACTTGCCATGTATTCTGTAGCAGTTCTGTTGTACATTTTTGTGATGTTATACCAGGTTCTTCTTATGCTATAATCTATAGTTTCTTCTTGTTCCATTTTAAAAAATATTAGGCTACGAATATATAAAAAATACTATGCACGCATAGTAAAATTATTTTTTATTATGCGTGCATACTAAATAATGAAAAAAAGTGTATTTTTATCAAAACGAATTAATACAATCAGATGAATTATTTATCACCTTTAGAAATGCTCTATAAATGGGAGCGAGAAAAAGAAAACGAAATTTATTTAAGTCAACCAATTAATGGGGTTTGGCATAATTGGACTTGGAGAGAAGTAGGATTGGAGGTTAGAAAAATGGCGGCTTATCTACAGTCATTGAATTTACCAAAACAAAGTAAGGTAGGTGTGTTATCAAAAAATTGTGCGCATTGGATAATGAGTGATTTGGCTATTATGATGTCTGGACATACCTCAGTGCCATTGTATCCAAACTTAAGTTCTGACACATTAAATAAAATTTTAATTCATTCTGAAACAAAAGTGTTATTTGTTGGGAAACTAGATAATTTTGAAGCCATGCAGTCTGGAATTCCAGCAGATATACCATGTATTACCTATCCTTTTTATAGTGAGGATTATCCTAAATGGGATGATTTGACAAAAGATATTTCCCCATTAACTGATAACGTAATAAGAGAGGAAATGGAGTTAGCAACTATTATTTATACATCAGGTACAACTGGAGACCCTAAAGGTGTAATGCATAAGTTCTATAATTTTTCGTTTGCTACAGTTAATGCTGTAAAAGCATTGGCTTTAAAAGAGGAATCATTCTTTTCGTACTTACCATTATGTCATATTGCAGAGCGATTGCTAGTATTGATGGGTAGTTTGTATACAGGAGGAAAAGTATCTTTTGCTGAGAGTTTGGATACTTTTGCAGCTAATTTATCTGAAGCTTCTCCATCAGTATTCTTAGGAGTACCTAGAATTTGGACTAAATTTCAGCAAGGAATATTAGGAAAATTACCACAAAAAAAAATGAATGTATTGTTGAGTATTCCAATTATTTCAACATTAATAAAAAAGAAAATACAAAAAGGATTGGGATTAAGTAAAGCAAGAAATATCTTTACGGGTGCTGCACCTACTCCTGCATCTACTATAAAATGGTTTGAAAAGTTGGGTATTAAAATACAAGAGGCATATGCAATGACGGAAAACACTTGTTATTCGCATGTGAGTTTCAAAAGCAAAATAAAAATAGGCTCGGTAGGGCAGGCTTTGCCGCTTTGTGATGTTGAATTAACTGATCAAAAGGAAATTTTAATAAAGCATGATGCTTTAATGGATGGTTATTATAAGGATGAAGAAGAAACCAATAAAACTATTATTGATGGTTGGCTACATACAGGTGATGAAGGGGAAATTGACGAGAATGGATTTTTGACTATTACAGGTAGAGTAAAGGATATTTTTAAAACAAGCAAAGGGAAATATGTTGCACCTTCTCCTATTGAAATGAAACTTTCTGCTAATAAAAACTTAGAGCAAATTTGTGTTGTAGGAGATGGACTTCCTCAGCCTATTGTTTTGGTGGTACTTTCAGAAAGAGGCAAGGGAAAAACTAAGGAAGATTTAATTGCAAGTTTGACTAAAACTATGCAAGTAATTAATCCTAAATTGGATAAGCACGAAAAATTACACAATATAGTTGTGGTTGCTGAGGATTGGACAATAGAAAATAAATTACTGACACCAACCATGAAAATCAAGCGTAATGCAATTGAGAAAATTTACAAAAGCAATTATGCTACTTGGTATGAAGGTGAAAGGGTTGTACTTGTTTAAGTCTTCAGTTTCTTCTTTTTAGCAGCAGGGAAGAGGATGTTATTTAGGATTAGCCTATAAGCTGGAGAGTTGGGGTGGAGTGATAAATCAGTTTTTGGGTCACCAACTTTGTGCTGAT
>CAJQHO010000042.1 GCA_905478185.1 uncultured Flavobacteriales bacterium
ATTTTGGAAGAGTAATTAAAGAAGCAACAATAACAGTAGTAGATGTTTATGGTAAGCTAATAGAAACACACAATTTAGAGAACCAAGATACTTACATCATAAAAAGAAACACTAAAGCCAGTGGAGTCTACTTTATGGAAATAGAAATAGAGGGGCAAGAATTACAAATATTTAAACTAGTAATTGAATAATAATGAAGAATAACTTATTAATATTTTTATCATTTTTTATTCTTGCAGAAATGCAGGCACAAATCATAATTGACAATACTCCTCCTTATGACGATCCAACTTGGTTGGTGAATAATGTTTTATTAGGAGGTGGAGTTGTCGCATCTAATCATTCTTACCAGGGTGAAGCAGTGCAAATAGGTTGGTTTGATGCTGTAAATACCAATTTAGGAATTAATAATGGAATAGTAATGTGTACTGGGGATATTTATGCATTAGACCCGGTAAATGTAGGTGCGGGTGGTTTTATTCCTAATACAGTTAATGACCCTGATTTATTAGCAGTAGCAAATTCTGTTCCTGGAATGATAGGGCAATCATTTTCAGTTAGTTCAATTAATGATGTTGCCATTTTGGAGTTTGATTTTATTCCTACTTCAGATTCTTTAGAATTCAGATATGCATTTGGTTCTCAGGAATATTTTGCATTTGAGAACACTCAATACAATGATGTTTTCGGTTTTTTTTTGTCAGGCCCTGGTATTGCAGGCCCTTGGGCTAATGGAGCTATTAACTTAGCAAATGTACCGGGTACAAATCCTCCTTTGCCAATTACAATTTCATCAGTTTGTAATGACCCACCTGATGTAATGAATCCACAATATTTTGTTAGCAATCAAAATGGCTTGAGTATTATTGCAGATGCGGATGGTTTTACCACTGTTTTAACTGCTAATGCCTTGGTTCAGTGTGGTGCAACTTATCATATTAAATTAGCAATTGCTGATGGGTCTGATAGTGGGTTAAGTTCATATGTTTGGTTAGAGGCTGGTAGTTTTTCTTCTCCTCCATTAAACATTATAGATAATTTAGGGATTGACTCAGCTTATATGTCTATTCCTTGTAACTCTACTGTAGTATTGACTGCAAATGGAGGAAGTGGAGCTACATATCAATGGTTTGATGCTTCATCAGTTGTATTTAGTACAGATTCTTCTGTAACTGTTGGAGAAGGTACTTATGTTGTTTCAGCTGATATTTTAGGTTGTGCTGTACTTTCTGATACACTAACAGTTGTAGAAGGTGATTTTCCTACTTTTAGTTTTGGTCCTGATTTAATGATTCCTTGTAATTCTGACACTTTAATAAATCCTATAGTTACTGGAGGAACAACTCCTTATACATATTTATGGAATACTGGACAAAGCGATAGCATGTTAACACTAGGATTAGGTAATTATCAACTTACTGTAACTGATTTATATGGTTGCTTGGGTTCTGATGATTTAGATATAACTTATGATGTTGCTCCTTCAGTTGATTTGGGAGCGGATTTTAATATTCCGTGTAATACTAAAAGTTTAGTTGTACCAATTGTTGTTGGAGGAACTGCACCTTATTCTTATGTGTGGAATACTGGTGATATTTCTAGTAGTTTAGATCTTCCTGAAGGAAGTTATCAATTAACAGTTACTGATGTTTACGGCTGTTCAGGGGTAGATGATTTAGAAATTACTTATGATGCTATCCCAACTGCTGATGTTTCTGGTGGTGGTTCTATCTGTGATGATGGAGAAACTACAACAGAAGTCTATTTCAATTTTAATGGTCTTTTACCTTGGAATTTAGTGTTTACAGATGGGAATATAAATTATACTACAACTAATATTTTGTTATCAAATTACACTCATACTACTAATACTGCAGGTAGTTATGAAATTATTCAAGCTGATGATTTGAATAATTGTATTGCTAGTAATTCTGGTGTTGCGAATGTAATTGTTAATCCTTTGCCTGTTGCTGTAATTACCCCTTCAGAAGTTACAGTTTATGAAAATGAAACAGTTGAGTTAACTGCTGGAACTTATACTTATTATGAGTGGTATACTGTAAATGACTCTTTAGTAAGTAATGAAGAAATACTTACAGTTTCTGATTCTGGAAGTTTCTATATTTGGGTGCAAGATGAAAATGGTTGTGAGGATTTATCTGAAATTGTAATTGTTAATGTAGTTCCAATCACTCAGCTTTTTATTCCAAATTCTTTTACTCCAAATAATGATGAACATAATGAGTTGTTTGTAATAAAAGGGATGAATGTTGTTACTTTTAGTATTAAGATCTTTGATAGATGGGGAGAGCAATTATTTGAAAGTGATTCTATTGATAAGTATTGGGATGGGAAATTTAATACTAAGAAAGTTCAACAAGGAGCATACTATTACAATATTGAAGTATTAGGAGAAGATAAACAGATATTTGAAAAATCAGGAGAAATTAAGGTTATTTATTAAGATAATATGAAAAGAAAATTATTAATCGTCATTACACTATTTAGTAGTATTTTTATGTATTCTCAATCGCCTGATTGCACTACAGCAGAAGGGTTTTGCACTGGAACAAACTATACTTTTCCTGCATCAACAAATACAACAGCACCAGTTGGTCCGGATTATGGATGTTTAGGATCTCAACCAAACCCTGCTTTTTATTTTTTACAAATTGATCAACCAGGAAATTTAACAATAACAATGCAAAGTACCCCTTTAGTAGATATTGATTTTATTTGCTGGGGACCTTTTACAGATCCATCTACAATGTGCGATAGTTTAACAGGAGCTTATATTGAAGATTGTAGTTATTCTACTGCTGCAGTTGAAGATTGCGATATTATAAATGCCGTAACAGGTCAGTTTTATATTTTATTAATTACTAACTATTCAAATCAGAATTGTAATATTGATTTTTCTCAAACAGGAGGTAACGGAACAACAAACTGTTGTATAGAAGGAGATGCCGGATTGGATAATATAGTGAATTTTTGCGAATCAGATCCAGGTTTTATTTTAGAATCTCAATTAAATGGAACTCCAAGTATTGGAGGAGTTTGGTATGACAATTCATGGACAACTCTACCATCAAATAATTTTGACCCTTCATTATTAGTAAATGGTACATTTTCTTATATCGTTCAAGGAACTCCAGTACCAGGAGCTACAGTGACTTGTCCAGATGACACATCTTATCTAACCATAAATAGTAATCCAAATCCTGTTATAGCCTTTCCAGTAGTAAATGATTTATGTAGTGATGATCCTTCAATAAATCTTACTGCAACTCCAATAGGAGGAACCTATTCGGGTAATGGTTTATCAGGTAGCACTTTCACTCCTAGCACAAGTATCATTGGAAACAACATTATTACATATGATTTTACTGATTTAAATGGCTGTAATGATGTAGAAATCCAAACAATTATAGTAAATGAATTACCTATTGTAAGCTTAGGAAATGATTTAACAATACCCTGCAGAGCTTCTACTCTTATTAACCCAATAGTAACTAATGGCTCAACTCCTTATTCTTATCTATGGAATGATGGATCAACTTCAAGCACTCTTAATGTAGAAGAAGGTACTATTACGCTAATAGTAACAGATGATAATGGCTGTCTTGGGAATGATCAAATCATTATCAACCAAGATATTACACCTACTGCTATAATTTCTGGTGGTGGTCCTATCTGTGATGATGGAGAAACTACTACAGAAGTCTATTTCAATTTTAATGGGCTTCTGCCTTGGAATTTAACTTATACAATGAATGGAGTTTCTTCAACAATTAATAATATCAACACAAGTAACTATACAATTTCAACATCTATTCCAGGACAATATAATATAACAGTTGCTGATGATATTAACGGTTGTGAAGCTGATATAATTGGAAGCAATATTGAAATCATTCTTAATCCTGTACCAAACCCTATAATCAATCCTGATTTCTATGAGTTATACCCTGGAGAGGATGTAACTTTAACGGCTGGTTCTTATGCATATTATTGGTGGTATACTGATAATGATGCTTTGATTTCTGAAAGTGAATTTCTATTTGTCGATAGTACGCTTACTACTTATATAGTGGTTGAAAATAATGATGGTTGTATAGGTACCTCTGAAACTGCAATAGTTCAATTTATTCCAAGGGTAGAATTATTTATTCCAAATACTTTTACACCTAATGGTGATGAACATAATGAGTTGTTTGTAATTAAAGGAAGATTTATTACATCTTTTAATATGACAATAACAGATAGATGGGGGGAGATGGTTTATACAACAGATAAAATAGATAAGTATTGGGATGGAAAATATTTAGGAGTGATGGCTCAGCAAGGTGTTTACTCGTATGTAGTGGATATAATTGGAGATGATGGTAGACCTTTTTCTACATCAGGAACTGTTAATGTAATGTATTAAAAAAAATGAGAGAAGTATTGTTAGTATTAAGTGTTGTTTTAAGTGTAAGTGTAAAGGCGCAAACAACTGATTGGGTAAAGTCATTTGGAGGTGTTAATTCTGATAAAGGAATTAGTATAGGTACAGATTCTTTGGGTTTCGTTTATATAAGTGGGTTTTATAATAGTGAAGCAACATTTGATGCTATTACTTTTTCTAATGGAAGTCCAGGGACTAATAAAGAAAATTTTATTGCTAAACTGGATTCAAATGGAAATGTTCTTTGGGCAATTCCAGGAGGGAATCAATCAGGTGGATGTTGTGATGACAGAGCTTTAGGAATGCATGTTACTCCTGGCGGAGATGTATTTGTTACTGGAACATACTGGGGCTCTTATAAATTAGGTGTTAATGGAGCTCCAGGTACAATAACTGCTACCGGAGGGAATAGTCATGACACTTCTGTAATGGGTAAAGTTGATAAAGATGGAAATCCTCAATGGGTAATTAGTTTTGGAGGAGATAATAGTTCTGGTGGCTGTCCTTGGCCAATTTATGATGCTGATGATCATGCATATGATGTAAAGGTAGATAAAGATGGATTTATATATGTTACGGGTTTTTTCTCTGGATTTGATGCTGATTTTGATGGGTTTACTATTACAAATCCTGATTGGGATGTAGATTGTCAGCCTATGGGTTATATAGGTAAATTAGACTCTAGCGGTAATTGGCTTTGGGTAGACAAATTTGATGGAATAAAAGATCAAAGAGGTTCTAGAGACAATAGATTGGCTATTGATCAATTTTCAAATATTTATGTATCAGGAGGTTTTCAAGGAACTGGTAATTATGGTCCTTATTCAATTACTTCAAATGGCGAGTGGGATGCTTTTATTTTTAAGATGGATAAGGATGGTAATTGGCTTTGGGCAGAGGGTTTTGGTAGTAATAAGACAGATAGAGCCAACAGTATAGCTATTGATGTTTGTGATGATATTTATATTACTGGAGAGTATCGTAATCCTATGGTATTTCCTGGAGCAAATGCATCAAATGGGACAGATACTTTAAGTCATAAACAAAAAAGAGATGTTTTTGTTGCTAAGATGAATAATCAAGGTCAGTGGAAATGGGCAAAGAGAGCTAGAACTTCTGGAACAGATAAACCATATCAAATGTCCGTAGACGCTAATAAACAAGTGTTTATTGGTGGTACGGCTAAAGGAGAAATGACTTTTACTAGTGGATTGGTTGCTCCTCCACAGATTCCTGGGGATACTACTATGTCAGCTTGGGTAGCACAAATAGATGGGGCCTCTAACAATGGGGATTGGGTTTGGGCAAAGATGGCCGGTTCTGATACAGATGATGATGACAGAACAAATGATATTTGCGCAGACGGTTTTGGGAATATTTATGCTATAGGTTTCTTTGAAGATTTGGCTGATTTTGATGGTACAATATTGGATGCAACTGGAAGGAAAAAAGATATTTTTGTTTGGAAAATGAGTATGACTGCTATGCCACCTTTCTCTTATAATAATTCTTATGACACCATCTATTCTGACAGCATGGTCTTCAATCCTGCAGATACAGGAATCTTTATAATTCAAGGCTTAGATATTGATGGATGTGATACAACTTTTGTTGATTCTGTAATTCATAAAAGGTTAGGAGCAACTATTGTTTATACAATGAATAATACATCAACAACTAGTTCAATAACAGTGGATGGTACTGTAATTAATACTTTTCCAACTTCTATAAATTATTATATTGATGATAATGTGCTTTTAACTGCTACAATTGACCCTTTGTATGGTTTTGAAAACTGGAGTTCAAATTCAGTAAATTTATTACCAAATACAAATTCTCAAAGTGTATCTTTTGGTGTTACAACTTCTGATACCGTTTGGTTAAATATTTATCTAAAACCCACTATTGTTTATAGTGTTGATCCTATTGGAACAACTACATCTTTAAATGTGAATGGGATGAATATAAATACTTTCCCAACTGCAATTAGTTATTATAAAAATGAAACGGTAAATATTGATCCTGTTTTAGATCCTCTATATAGATTTGATGAGTGGGAAACTGATAGTGTGATTGTTAATCCTGATGCTTATACGCCAGTTGCGTCATTTGTTTCAGATTATAATGATAATGTTGTATTAAAGATATCCTTAATACCTCCTTTAAACGCATTTATAAGTAGCGTTAATAATACAATTTGTGATAATGATTCAATTCCTGCTGAAGTTCTTGTTTCTTTTACTTCTGGAACTCCACCCTACACTTTTGTTTATGAAATTAATGGAATCAATCAACCACAAATAAGCACTTTTGATAACCCTCATGTTATTAAAACTAAACAAGCTGGTATTTATACGCTTCAATCATTTTCTGATGATTTAAATATAGGAACTATTGATGGATCAGCAGTTATCACTGTTTTAGAATCACCAATAGCTGATTTCAATGCTTACCCAGATACACTTACAATTTTGAATACTACTGTTAGCTTGACAGATAAATCTACTACAGATGAAAATTTGATTTCTTGGGAGTGGGATTTTGGAGATAATACAGCGCTTGATAATAGTCAGAACCCTTACCATACTTATTCAACTACAACAGGCCTCTATGATGTGAGTTTAATAGTTGCTGATGATATTGGTTGTTCTGATACTATTTCCAAAATAATTACAATTACTGATGATTATTGGATATGGGTTCCGAATTCATTTACTCCTGATTTAGATGGAAAAAATGATAAATTCTGTATTGCCTATAACGGAATTAGAGAGGCGACTTTTACTTTCAATGTTTTTGATCGATTCTCAAATCTTGTTTACTCTACATCTAATATTCTAGATTTAGATTGTGAAAATGGATGGGATGGTAAGCATCAATCAACAGGAAACGAATTACCAATGGGTGTATATATTTACAAAATGTACTACCAAGATTATGAAGGATGGAAACATCAAGAAATTAAAGAATTAATTTTAGTTAGATAGTTTTTGTAGTTTTATAGCAAATTTTATTTCTATGAAAAATTTCTTATTCCTCCTCTATATTCCATTTTTCACATTTGGACAAGTACAATTAACTCCCCAGAATTACACTGTTGTTAGTAGTGGTTCTTCTGAAGGATATGATAGACCAAGAGTTATTGTGACAGCTAATAATTATCCTTTTATTATATGGAGTAAATTAAGTTCTCCTAAATCAATAAAAGCTAAGAAATGGAATGGAACAACTTTTGGAAATGCAGTTGATGTTGTCGGTTCTGATTTAATGCCTACTGGTTTTATTGGCCCTGAAATTGCAGCAAAAGGGGATACTGTTTATTTAATTTTTGAATCTTTACTACATGCGAATCATGTTATTTATTTGAAAAAATCATTTGATGGTGGGTTGACTTTCTCTGATACTATTCGTGTATCAGAAAATTCAAATACACATAAGTTTGCAATGCCTAATGTAGCTGTTTGTGAAGATGGGAATCCTGTGATTTCGTATATGGAATGTTTGCCAAATTGGACAGATTGGAAGCAAACAGTAAGAACTTCCTTTGACTTTGGAACAACTTTTAGTGCAGCAGCTGATGTTAGCTCTTTAGCTCCAGGTGAACCTTGTGATTGTTGTCAATCAACTATGGTTACTAATGGAAATAATGATGTTTTTCTCCTTTTTAGAAATAATGATACTAATGTAAGGAATTCATATATCGCAAAATCAAATGATGGAGGGCTTACTTTTACTTCAGCTCAGGATTTAGATGATGTGAATTGGGTGTTTAATTCTTGTCCTACATCATCACCAGTTGGTGCTGTAAATAATGATAGTATTATGGTTGTAAGGCGTAATGGTGGGAGTGGAGTAAATGAGCTTTATAAATCAAATGTAAATATGAATGATTTACAAAAATCGTACTTTACTCAACTTGATGCTAGTAATGCTCCTTTACAGGATAAAGCAGAAATTGCGTCTTTCAAAAATAGTCCAAATTGGAGTGTTGTGGTTTGGGAGGAAAATAGAAATGGTGTAAAAGAATGTTTTTATAGTATTATTGATGATAATGGAGCAAACTTAAATGCTGGAGTTGTTTCTGACACCTCAATTTTTGGACATAAAATTGAACCAGATATTACTTATGTTGGAGGGGATACATTTGCAATAACTTATACGGCATCTACTCAGCATGAAGTGCATTTTGTTTTTGTTGAGTTATCTGATGTAGTATCAATAAATGAACTTAATTCACCTAATAGAAAAGTTGTAAAAACTATTGATTTATTAGGTAGAGATGTTAATCCTGATATCAACAAACCATTCATCAATATTTACAATGATAGAAGAATGGAGCGAAAATTAATTATTGAATAATTAATTTCTTCTCCAGAAATAAGGGGTAAATAAAATAGCGATTGTAAAGAGCTCTAATCTTCCTAATATCATCAAGAAAGAAAGTACCCATTTAGCGGCATCAGGCAAGTGAGCAAATGATGATGAGGGCCCTACACTTCCAATTCCAGGACCTACATTACTGATGGCAGTAGCTGAAGCACCAACTGCATCTTGAAAATCCAATCCAATAAAAGTTAAAACAATACTTCCAGTTACAAATACAAAAAGGTAAAAGAAAACAAAAGCCAATAGGTTGTAGATAATTTTTGGTGAAACTCCATTTCCATTTAGTTGTACAGGAATAATTGCATTTGGGTGCAGCCTCCTTTTAAATTCTAATACTGTATTTTTAATAAGTAATCCAATTCTTACAATTTTAATTCCTCCTGTTGTACTTCCAGCACTTGCGCCACTAAACATTAGAAGAAAGAATATGAAAG
Organism: uncultured Flavobacteriales bacterium; assembly: GCA_905478185.1. Classification (GTDB taxonomy): domain Bacteria; phylum Bacteroidota; class Bacteroidia; order Flavobacteriales; family BACL11; genus UWMA-0277. The sequence continues at coordinate 9,268 of CAJQHO010000042.1, forward strand.
TTGCAAAAGCTCCCCAAGTTGTAAAATCAGCAGTTGAGTAGCCAGTTCCTGTAATTATACTCATAATTTGAAACAAAGCATGTCGGAAACTTGTTTCAAAATTATTTTCAGATACTTGATTTACTAAAGGAAAAATAATTAGTATGAGAAATGGTATGGCACATATAAACCATTTAAATTCATCATTTTCAATAAATTTTCTAAATTTTAATTTTGCGCCAAAATAAATTAAAGTGAAGTTTATTCCACCAATAAACATAAATAGGATAATTATATATTGAATCAGAGGAGATGTAAAATGGCCTATACTTGCTTGTTTAGTTGAGAAGCCACCTGTACTAACATTTGTTAATGCATGATTAATTGCATCAAAAAATGGCATTCCAGCAAGCCATAATAATACAGTTTCTAGTGCAGTTAAGAAAATATAAATTAGCCATAATCTTTTGGCAGTTTCCTTAATTCTTGGGTGTATTTTATCCTTTGTTGGCCCTGGAGCTTCTGATGTAAATAATTCCATTCCTCCAACACCTAAAAGAGGTAGTATAGCGATAGTAAGGACAATAATACCCATACCTCCAATCCACTGGGTCATGCTCCTCCAAAAGAGGATGCTTTTTGGCATTTCCTCAATATTGTTAAGTATAGATGAGCCTGTAGTTGTTAGTCCTGAAATAGTTTCAAAGATTGCATTTGTTACTCCATCAAAAGTACCGCTTAATAAATAGGGGATTGCACTACAAATAATCATTCCTGTCCAGCCAAGAGCAACAATAAGGTACCCTTCTCTTTTCTTCACCTCATCATCTTTCTTCTTTCTGGTAAGGTATTTTATTAATAGCCCTATTGAAATTGTGATAAGAGTAGATTGAATAAAAACCCATTGCATCCCATCATTATAATAAAAACTAAAAGGAATGGCTAGTGCCATTAAAACTCCTGTAATTATTATCAGAGTTCCTACAACATTAAGGACTACTGATTTATTGATGAGTTTTTTTGCCATTATTTACTGAAAGAATGTTTCAATTTGATGTATTGTTTCATCATTTGTAAAGATAATTGCTTTATCTCCTTCTTCAAGTTTAAATTCTCCAAAAGGAATAAATCCTTTATTGTTCCTTACAACTCCTGCTATATTTACCATCTTTGGTAAATCTAAATCTTTAAGAGACTTTTTAGTGATTTTACTTTTAGCTTTTACAGTAAATTCAATGACTTCAGCATCTAAGCTAAGTGTAGCGATTGCATTAACTTCTCCCTTTCTGATGTATTTAAGAATATCATTTGCAGCTATAATTTTTTTATTGATTAAAGTGTCAATCCCAATGTTATGCGAGAGTTTGATGTAGTCAATATTCTCAACCCCAGAAATTGTTTTTCTAACTCCATGAGATTTAGCAACTAATGATGAAATAATATTTGTTTCAGAATCTCCTGTTACGGCAATAAAAGCATCCATATCCTCAATGTTTTGCTCTTCTAAAAGAGAAACATCTGTTCCATCACCATTTATAATTAATGTTCTTTTTAATTGGTTAGCAATCTTATTTGCTTTGTTTTCGTCTTGCTCAATTAAAGTTACATTGTAATTTTTCTCTAGTTTTTCAGCAGTAAGAACACCAATTCTACTTGCCCCAAGAATCATTACATCTTTTATGTCAAAATCTTCTTGTCCGCAAATAAGTGGAATTTCTTCATAGCCTTTAGGTGTTGAGATGAAGTAAACTATATCATCAACTTCAAATTCAGTAGTTGCTTGAACCATTATGGTTTCTGCATGCCTTAAAATTGCAATTGGCTTAAAAGATAGATTGTTGTGAAAATGTTTAGAATTCAAAACACAGTTCCCTAACATTGGCGAATTGCTCGTAACCTGAATAGAAAATACTGAAAGTTTCCCACCTTCAAAATCATAATGATCTAAAAAGGCCTCATGTTTGATAAGTTGATGAATTTCTTTAGCTGCAATTTCAACAGGAGATATTACATGATCCACCCCAATCTCTTTGTAAAGGGTACGCATATCACCTCCAATTTCTTCAAAATTACTAATACGACTAATGGTTCTTTTAGCGCCTAGTTTTTTCCCTAGGATACAAATAAGTAAGTTAGTTTCTTCTGATGATGTAGCGGCAATAAGTAAATCACATTTAGCAACTCCTGCCTCTAGCAGAACATCTACATCTTTTGCATCTCCTTCAAGTGCAATAATGTCATTGTGTTGCCTTGCCTTATCTAACCTTTTTTTATTGTCATCAATTAGGTAAGTGTCTTGAGCCTCATTGGCAAGCATGTGAGCTAGATAAGAACCTACCTCCCCTGCACCTGCAATAATAATCTTCATTTAGTAACGAATTTTTAGCAAAACTAAGTGTTTTTTATGTAACAGAGAAAATTTCATAAATAATTACATTCTTTTATTTTAATATGACTTATTAACACCCCCTTATTTGTATCAGAAAAAGTTATATATTAGGGCTTTAAAAAAATAAAATAAATTGACTAAAAATTTTCAAATATATCGCTCTTCTGCTGGCAGTGGAAAAACCTATACTTTGTCATTGAGTTTTATTGCTTTAGCCCTTAAAGGCAACCACTTTGGGTATGTAGATTATTATCGGAAAATACTCGCAATTACTTTTACAAATAAGGCAGCATCAGAAATGAAAGAAAGGATTTTGGAGTATCTAGAGTCTTTGTCAATTGAAAAAGATAAAGATGGTATTTTGGATTGGCTGATGAAAGAAACAGGTTTGGATGCGTCTAAAATTTACATACGATCAGCAGTAGTGCATAGACATATTCTACATAATTATGCTGATCTTGGTATTTCAACTATTGATAAATTTACCTATAAAATTGTCAGAACCTTTGCATCTGATTTAGGGCTTTCTCATAACTTTGATTTAGAGATGGATACTTACAAAATTATCCAACCAATAGTTGCTTTATTGCTTTCTAGAATGTCTGATAGTGGAGGAGAGCTATCAGATGCATTAGTGAATTTTGCAATGCAAAAAGCTGAAGACGGAAAAAGCATAAATATTGAAAAGGATTTAGAAGTTTTTGCAGCACAGCTTTTTAAAGAAGAAGTGAGTCAGTTTACTGATGGAAAATTGCTGAGTGTAAAAGAATGTATGCTAGTGAAAAAAGACTTGCAAAAATCCAAAAAAGATATTGCTCAAAAAGTTGATGATTTAGCTGATAGAGTTTGTGTTTTCTTTGATAAGAATGGCTTTACAAAAGAGCATTTTAATAGAGGAGCATTTTACAATCACTTTACAATAAACTTAGCAAAAGACGACTCCAAATGGCTGCCTACTGATACTTTGATTCGTTACACGGCTAATGATGAGTGGTACACTAAAAGTAAAAGTCAGGATATAAAAGATTTGGTGGATGCTTATAAAACACAATTGCAGAATTTCTTTGTTGAGTTGATGGATTTAATGTCTGATTATAATTCAGTGAATGCGATACTTAAAAACATCTATTCAATTGCTGTTCTTAATGAGTTGATAGCTGAGATTAGGGAGTATAAAAAAGAGAATAATATTGAACAGATATCTGAGTTCAATAAAAAAATTCATAAAGTTGTAACTAACCAACCCTCTTCTTTTATTTATGAAAGATTAGGTGAGCGATATAATCATTATTTAATTGATGAATTTCAAGACACTTCACTGTTGCAGTGGCAAAATATTTTACCATTAATTACAGACTCTCTGGATTACGGAAAAAGCATGGTTGTAGGAGATGGAAAGCAGTCAATTTACAGATGGAGAGGAGGTGAAGTAGAGCAGTTTTTTCAGCTTCCACAAATTTATAAAGGTGATGATTTGATGTTTAAAGTTGATTGGGAAAGAAAACTGAAAGAGCATGAAAATGTTCAAAATTTGAATGATAATTTTAGGAGCAGGAAGAACATTATTTTTTTTAATAATCAGTTTTTTGAAAGTGTAAAAACGTTACTACCTCAAAATATTATTGATATTTATAAAGGGAGTGAGCAAGAAACTACTTTTTCTAAGGATGGTGGCTATGTTCATATTGAGCTTTTTGGAGATAAGGACAATGATTTTAAAGAGTTAATTTTAGATAAAATCGCAACTGAAATTAAAAAGTTAGTTGCTAAATATAATTACTCTTTTAAGGATGTAGCAATACTTTGTAATAGCAGAAAAAGTGTAGCTCTTATTGCTGAAAGTTTATCAGCAAACCAAATTCCAGTTATTTCAAATGAAGGCTTGCTTTTGCATAAATCTCAGAAAGTAAATGTGCTTATTTCTTTATTAATGTATTTGCTGAATCCCAAGGATAAAATTGCTAAAACAGTAATTGCTGATTATTTATATTCCTATGTTCTAGTTGGAGAAAATCAGCATGATTTAAATCTGAATATTAAATCAGAAGAAGGATTTGTTGAGGTGTTGCAAAAGGCAAATGTTGTAATAAATCCATTAGAATTATTACAAGAACCTCTTTATGAAATGGTGGAGCAACTGATTCGCCTTTTTAGTTTTGATGAGGATGTTTATTTGAATTTTTTCTTAGATGTAACTTTAGCATTTACTGAGAAAAAAGGGAGTAGCCTTTCAGAGTTTTTAATATGGTGGGAGGAGCGAAAAACTAAGGAGGCAATTGTAATTCCTGAGGGTACGGATGCTGTCCAAATTATGACAATTCACAAGTCAAAAGGGTTGGCTTTTAATGTGGTTATGATTCCTTTCAATTTTGAGGACAGAGTTAAAACGAATGATATTTGGGTAGATTCTTCTGCTCATTTTAACGGAAAGCTTCCTTCTGCACTTATTGGAGGAAATAAAAAATTAGAACATTCTTATTTTAATAAAGATTATCAAAAAGAAAAAGAAATGACTTTGCTAGATAGTTTGAATAAACTTTATGTTGCAATGACGCGCCCAAAAGAGCGTTTATATATTTTTTCAAAATATTTACCAAAGAATTTAAAAGATTATGAAACTAAAGGAAATTTAAATTCTTTCCTTTATAAATATGATGATACGTTTCCAATTATTGATGGAGATTCAGAAATGATGCATGAAAAAAAAGCTGAACCTACCAATACTTTTTCTGTGGAAAAAAGAAAAAAATTAGATTGGCGAGAGGTGATTTCTTTAAAACATTCTGCTGAGGAGGTTTGGGATACAGAAACTCTCAATGTAAAAAGAGATTGGGGAAAATTATTGCATTTTACTCTGGCTGAAATTCATTATGCTAATCAAGCGGAAGAAGTGATTACTCAACTTTTTAAAAGTGGAAAATTTGATAAGGATGATTTAAAAAAATTGACAGAAAGGGTAAATAATTTATTGAATGATGAAAAAGTTAAACCTTATTTTTCTGATAATTGGATTGTGAAAACCGAAAGAGAAATTCTGATGGAAAATGGTAAAACATATATTCCTGATAGGTTACTTTTTTCAAAAATTACTGATGAAGTAGTTGTAATTGATTATAAAACTGGATTGGAAAAAGAAGCTCATGAAAATCAGATTACGGAATATGCTGATGCACTAGCTAAGATGGGAAAAAAGAATATTAAGAGGATTCTGATTTATATTTCAGATGAAATAAAAATAAAAGAATTATGATGGCTTTTCTAGATAAAATTGCAGAAAGGTTATTGCAGAAATTTCCTGAAAACATGGAAAAAGTAGCAGTTGTTCTTCCATCAAAAAGAGCAGTTGTTTTTTTAAAACATTATTTATCCCAAAAGATTGATAAACCAATCTTTTTACCAGAATTCTATTCAATTGAGGAGTTTACAGAAAAGCTTTCAGGATTGCAAGTTTTGGATAATATCTCCTTGCAGTTTAAGTTGTATCAAACTTATTTAACTCATCCTCCTAAAAAGTTAGAGTCATTTGATGATTTCTTAAAATGGAGCAATGTTTTATTGCATGATTTTAATGAGATAGATAGAAATTTAGTTGAAGCAGAATCAATTTACACGAACCTTAGAAATGTTAAGGAATTAGAAAGTTGGAATGTGGAGGATTGGAGTCTTTCTGAAACAAATCTGACTGATATGCAAACTGATTATATTAGTTTTTTTGGAGGAATGTTAAAATGGTATAATGATTTTAATCAGAAATTAATCCAAGATAATACTGCCTACCAAGGATTGGCTTATAGAATAGCTGCTGAGCAAATATCTAATGTTGAGATTAAGTGGGAAAAAGTATGGTTTGTTGGTTTAAATGCACTCACAAAATCAGAGCAAGAAATTGTAGATTATCTAAAAAAAGAGAATGTTGCAAGGGTATTTTGGGATGCTGACAAATTTTATTATGATAATAAACTGCATGAGGCAGGAGGGTTTTTAAGAGAGCAAAGAGCAAAATGGTCAGAAATTGATTTTAAAGGTGTTGGCGATTATTTTAATCAGCCTAAGGAGAGTTTTGATGTAATTGCTTGTCCTAAAAATATTACTCAAGCAAAAGTTGCCTCAGAGGTGCTTAAAGATTTTACAAAAGAAGATTTGGATAATAGCAATACAGCTATTGTTTTGGCTGATGAGGCATTGCTTTTTCCTGTGTTACATAATTTGCCTTCTGCAATAAAGCAGTTAAACGTTACTATGGGTAGCCCCTTAAAAAATACAACTTTGTTTGCATTTGTTGAGGCCTTGTTTAAAATGCAAATCCATGCTGAAAAGTATCAAAATAATGCTTTTTATTATAAGGATATTATTTCGGTTATTGAGCATCCTTATTTTTCCAAACTTGCTGATGCAAATGAAGTATTGGCTTTTAAAAGATTCATTATTAAGGATAACATTGTTTTTGTAAGTAAAAGCAATTTGGCTACTTCTTTTAAGAAAAGCAAACTCAGTATTATTTTTGATATTTGGAGAAAATCGGATGATGCTTTAAGATGTATTTCCAAATTAATTGAAGATTTGAAACTTCCTTTAGTTGGTGTTTTAGCATCAATCGAATCAGAAGTTTTAGCTACTTTTTATAAGAGTTGGACTATTTTAAATAATTTATTAGCAGATAATAATTTTGACATTGAATTGAAAACTTTGCAGATTGTAATGCAACAATTAGTATCTAAAGAAATGATACCATTTAAAGGAGAACCACTAAAGGGAGTTCAGCTAATGGGGATTTTGGAAAGTAGAACTTTGGATTTTAAAAATGTTATAATACTTAGTGTGAATGAAGGAAAATTACCCAAAGGAAAGTCCGTAAATTCTTTTATTCCTTATGATATGAAACGCTATTTTAAACTCCCAACTTATGCTGAGAGTGATGCTGTTTTTTCTTACCACTTTTATAGGCTCTTGCAAAGAGCTCAAAATATTACGCTTATTTATAACTCTGAAACTGATGATTTTGGGAGTGGCGAAAAAAGCAGATTTGTTACCCAACTTTTGACTGAGTACAAAGGGGAGATTAGTGAAAAAGTATTTAAGGGTGCTGAGCTAGAAATGCCGAAATCTAAAGAAATTGTAATTCCAAATATTGGATTAGATAAAGAGCTTAAATCTTGGGCTGAGAAAGGAGTTTCTCCATCAGCAATTAATAAATATAACAACTGTAGTTTGCAGTTTTATTATCATTATTTAGCTAAAATTAGGGTAGATGATGAGGTAGATGAATATGCTGATGCTAGTACTTTAGGCTCAGCAATTCATAAAGCTTTGGAGGATAATTACCCCTTAGGAATTTTAACGGAACAGTATGTAAAAGATCATACACAAGCTATATTGAATGATATTAAAGCTTATTTTATTGAAGAGCTTTCTGAGCAAGGAATGAAAGAAGGAAAAAACTATCTCAGTTTGCAAATAGCACATAAGTTAACTAAAGACTTCTTGAATTTAGAAATTAAACTTTTACAAGAAGCAAATAGTAAAAATAAGCAAATTAAAATAGTTGGAAAAGAGGAGGAGTTAAAGCATTTTATTAATGTTGATGGAATTGATTTTAATCTAATAGGAAATGCTGATAGAGTAGATTTTGAAGGAGATTTACTCAGAATAATTGATTATAAAACTGGGAAAGTTGAGAGTAAAGAAGTTGAGTTTTCTGAATACCATGAGTTGGTTGATAGCTCAAAAAAAGCAAAAGCATTTCAGCTTTTAATGTATGCTTATTTGTATTTAAAAATGAATCCAGATTATATTGGATTGGAAGTTGTTGCAGGAAATTTCTCTTTTAAAAATTTAAAAATAGGATTGATAACTGTTGCAAATAAAACAGGAAAACAAAGAGAAGTGATTAAAATTGATACTCAAGTCTTAGATGAGTTTGAGGAGCAATTAGAATTTGTATTAACTAAGATTTTAAATGATGATTTTGAACAAACATCAGAAGTTAAGAATTGCGAGTGGTGTGATTATAAGTCAGTTTGTAAAAGATAATTAGTAAGTTTGTAAAAACCAAAAAGAAAAGTAATGAAAAAGTTATCCTTAGTAATAGTTGTATTGTTAAATGTATTTTTTGCAAATGCTCAGCAAAGAAATTGTGGTACTATGCAGCATTTAGATGAAATTAGACAAAGAGATCCTGGAGTTGATAACAGAATGGATGTTGAAAATTTAGACATTAAGCATTGGATAAGCAATAATACGAGTAGTTCAAAATCTATGCCCAATATAATTACAATTCCAGTTGTGGTTCACGTTATTTATAAAAATTCTAGTCAGAATATTTCTGATGCACAGATTTTTTCACAAATTGATATTTTAAATGAAGATTTCAGAATGAACAATTCAGATGCTTCATCTATACCTTCAGCTTTTGCTGGTGCAGCTGCTGATTGTGAAATTGAATTTTGTTTGGCTGTTAGAGATCCGAATGGTAATGTTACAACTGGAATTACAAGGACTTACACAACTACTTCAAGTTTTTCTGGTTATACAAGCATGAAATATTCTAGTACTGGTGGTCAAGATGCCTGGAACACATCAGACTACTTAAATATTTGGGTATGTAATTTAGCTAGTGGACTTTTAGGATTTGCTACTTTTCCGGGTGGGAACTCAAGTACAGATGGAGTTGTTTGTGATTATGCTTATTTTGGCAATACAGGAACAGCAACATCACCCTATGATTTAGGAAGAACAGCTACTCATGAGGTAGGTCATTGGTTAAACTTATATCATATTTGGGGCGATTCATATTGTGGTAATGATTATGTTTCTGATACGCCAAAACATGAGGAATCAAATTACGGTTGTCCATCTTATCCCCATGCATCTTCTTGTTCAGGTACTGGTAGTACAGGGGAGATGTTTATGAACTATATGGATTATACAAATGATGCTTGTATGTTTATGTTTAGTTCAGGTCAGAAAAATAGGATGAGAGCAACTTTAAATGGTAGTAGATCTTCTCTATTAAGCTCATTAGGTTGTCAGGTTGTTTATCCTCCAATAATATTATCTTCTACTACTACAAACTTAAGTTGTAATTTAGCAAATGATGGAAGTATAAACTTGTCAGCAATTGGAGGTGTCTCTCCTTTGTCTTATGCTTGGAGTAATGGGTCAACAACTCAAGATATCTTAAATTTATCGAGTGGTTATTATAACGTTACTGTAACTGATGCCGTAGGTCAAACTGAGTCTTCTACTTTCTATATTAGTGAGCCTTCTCCAATTATTATTACTTATACTGTTAATTCTACCTCTCAAACTGGGTTTAGTGATGGTAGTATTTTTACAACTGTAAGTGGAGGTACAGCACCATATTCATTCTCTTGGCAAGGACCTAATGGTTATAGCGCATCAACTCAAGATATTCAGAATTTGATAGCAGGCACCTATTTTTTTTACGTAATAGATGATAATGGTTGTTCTGAGTTGTTTTCAATTGTGGTAGGAGAAGGACAATTAACTCCTTTGCAAGTTAATGCAGTAACTTCTGATATAGATTGTTTTGGGAATAATAATGGCTCAATTGATTTAACAGTTAGTGATGGAGCTACACCTTACTCATTTATCTGGAATAATGGAGCCATTACTGAGGACTTATCAAATTTAGCCGCAGGCACTTATACTGTTGTTGTAACTGATGCTGCAGGGCAATCTTTCACATCATCTTATACAATAATAGAACCATCTGAAATAACAGCAACATACACCGTTACAAATGTTACAACATCAGGAGGTAATGATGGAGCAATTGACTTAATTGCAAGTGGAGGTGTCGCACCTTATTTGTATTATTGGTCTACTTCACCAACACAAACAACAGAAGATATCAGTAATTTGATTGCTGGTACATATACAGTTTGGATTGTTGATGTAAATAATTGTTATATAGGAGTTGATATTGATGTTGTGGAAGATTTATCAAATCAAAGTTGCTCAGAAGATGCTCCAGCTAATTTATTTGTTTCTGATATTATTAGTACTAGAGCTGTAATTAATTGGGATAATATGAATTCTTCTGTTTGTGCTGTTGATCAGTATAGAATAAAATACAGAGAAGTAGGAACAACTGCTTGGATACAAAAAACTATGGGAGCACCACTAGGTAGTTGTAGTTTTGGAAATCAAAGGATAGATAAATTGTTGTTGAATTTAACTCCAAGCACACAATATGAATATCAAATGAAAGCTTGGTATTGTGGTGGAGGTAGTAGTGCTTGGACTGCATTGCATTATTTTACTACTACTGATGATTGTCCGCTTATTGCAAACTTAAGTGCTACACCTCAAAACCCTACTAAAGTAAAATTTGACTGGACACTTAATGGAACGTACTCTTTTGTAAGAATTAAAATAAGAGAAGATTATACGGGTGCTAGTTGGGTAAATGTTGGTGGGGCTGGAGTGAGTTATCCTGCTATTACTAAAAATAAAAATGGATTAATTCCAGGGGAAACTTACAGGGGACAAGCAAGAACTTGGTGTGATCCTAATGGTGGGGCTTATAATTCTAATTCTTGGACCAACTTAGTATTTTGGACAATGCCCTCAAGTGCAAGAATGAGTTTTTCTGCAGAAAAAGAGTTACTAAAAGTAACTGATTTATTGGGTAGAGAGCTCAACCCAAATACAGTAATTGATAATACTACTTTGCTTTATATTTATATTGATGGTACTGTGGAGAAAAGAGTAGTTATAGAATAAAAAAAGCCTAAGCTGTGCGCTTGAGCCAATTACATTTACGGATAAAATCAAAAAAGGTTACATTAATTGTAATCTTTTTTTGAATGTATAAAAATATTTGTAGGGCTATAGATTTTTAAAAGATAAAATCATATCTTTGAAGCAAACAAAAAACAATTATGAAATTATCAAATTTATTAGTAGCAATTATTACTGTTTTATCTTTTAGTTTAAGTGCAAAAGACATTAAACTAACTGAAACATCTAATCAGTTAAGGATTACATCAAAAAGTTTATCAGAGTTTACATTTGTAAGTCATTTATCAGAAATAAATACTTTAAGAGTAAAAACTGATATGGGTGAGTTTGTAAAGCTTGTAGTCGGAGGTTATGGTGAAAATGCTATTATTGGTAATGCTGAACTTCCTGTATTGGAAGAGTTGATTACTGTACCAAGTGGAGCATCAATAGCTATTAAAGTTTTAAATACTGAAGAACAAATTATCTCATTAGCTGATTATGGGATTACAAACTTAGTTTTTCCTTCTCAGCCATCACTTTCAAAAAGTGCAACTAGCTTCCCTTTTTATTATAATTCAGCTTATTATATTAATGATGGTTTTTATGCAATTGATGCAGTAACAACTGAGCTTTTAGGGAAAATGAGAGGTCAGCAATTAGCAAGATTATCAGTTGCTCCTATACAGTATAATCCAGCAACAAATCAGTTAAAAGTAATAACAAATTTAGAGGCAAAAGTGATTTTTAAAAACATTGACTATACTACTCATCAGTTAAATATAGAAAGATATTACTCATCAGAATTTGACCATGTATTTAAAGGAGCAATTAATTATGTTCCATCAGCTAAAGATGTAATTACTACTTACCCTGTAAAATATGTAATTGTTGCTGATCCTGCTTTTCAATCCGCCTTACAGCCATTAGTACAATGGAAAACAAGAAAAGGTTTTGAAGTAATTGAAGCATATACTAACGACCCAAATGTTGGGAGTACAACAACATCAATCCATGCATTTATCAAAGATATGTATGATAATGCTACTGCTTCTGATCCTGCTCCAACTTATTTATTAATTGTTGGTGATGATGGTGAAGTTCCTTCTTTTGCAGGAAGTACAGGTTCGCATCATGCTGATATGTATTATTGTGAATTTGATGGAGGAGGCGATTTTTATCCTGAGATGTATTATGGAAGGTTTTCAGCTACTATTCCTGAAGAGGTAGAAGTACAAGTTAATAAAACACTAACACATGAGCAATATACTTTTACTGACCCTTCATTTTTGGATGAAGTGGTATTGGTTGCTGGGGTAGATGCAGGTATGGCTCCAACTTATGGTAACGGACAAATTAATTATGGAACTGATAATTATTTTAATGCAGCACATGGATTAACAGCACATACTTATCTTTATGGCTCTGGTTCACCAATTACTTCTGATCAATCAGGCGCTTCTGCAGCTATTATTGCAGATGTAAGTGCAGGTGTTGGTTTTGCTAACTATACTGCACATTGTGGAAGTTCTGGTTGGTCTGACCCTTCTTTTGAAACTTCAGATATTAATGGTTTGCAGAATTATGATGAATATGGAGTGATGGTAGGGAATTGTTGTCAGTCTAATAAATTTGATGTTCCTGTATGTTTTGGTGAAGGATTATTAAGAGCAAATAACAAAGGTGCTGTTGGTTATATTGGTGGCAGTAATAATACTTACTGGAATGAAGATTTCTGGTGGGCAGTAGGGAATGGAAGTATCTCAGCTAACCCAACTTATGCAGGTACAGGCTTGGCTTTATTTGATTGCTTAATGCATGAGAATGGAGAGCAACAAGCTGATTGGTTTACAACAACTGGACAAATGATACATTCTGGAAATTTAGCTGTTACTCAAGCAGGTGGTTCTGAACAATATTACTGGGAGATATATCATTTAATGGGTGATCCGTCATTAATGCCTTATATTGGTGTCCCAACTTCTTTAACTGTTTCTCATGGTGCAGCAACTCCTGTAGGAACAACTAACTTTACAGTTACTACTGAAGAAAATGCTTATGTTGCTATCTCAATGAATGGTGTGCTTTTAGATGCAAAACTTGCTGATGCAACTGGAGTAGTTACTTTAACTTTTCCTGCTATTGCAACTGTTGGTACTGCTGATATTGTAGTTACAAAACAATTTAGAGCTCCTTATACAGGTGCACTTCAAATTATTTCTCCAACTGGTCCTTATGTGATTTACTCATCAAACACATTAGATGATAGTGCGGGAAATAACAATACTTTAGCTGACTACAATGAATTGATTAGTTTAGATGTTGAGGTAGAAAATGTAGGATCAGTAGATGCTACATTTGTAAACGCAACTTTATCAACTACTGATCCTGCAGTTACTGTAATTAATAATTCTGCTTCAGTAAATGTTATAAATGCTGCCCAAACTTTACTGTTACCATCTTCATTTACTTTTCAAGTTGCTAATAATGTTGTTGATCAGCACATGGTTGCATTTACTTTAGATTTAACTGATAACTTAGGAAATACTTGGAGTTCAACTATAAATGTATTGCTGAATGCTCCTGTTTTGGATCATACAACTTTTACTATTGATGATTCGGCAGGAAATGGAAATGGAAAACTAGATGCAGGAGAGACCTTAGATTTAATTGTTGATGTTACAAATATCGGACATGCTGATATTGCAAATTTAACAGCTACTTTAGGAAGTATTTCTTCTTATGTTACGGTAAATTCAACAACAGCAAATGTTGCTAACTTAAATGTAAATGGACAACAAGCTACTACTTTTAATATTACTGTTGCTGCAAATACTCCAGTAGGAACTTATGCTGAGTTTCCTTTTGATTTAACAGACGGAACTTACACTCATAATTCAACTTTTGCTGAAACTATAGGAATTATTGATGAAGATTATGAAACTGGTGATTTTACAAATTATGCTTGGGTAAACGATCCTTTATATCCTTGGACTATTGATAATATAAATGTTTATGAGGGAGTTAATTCTTCTAAGTCAGGTGCAGGATTACCTGATAGTGAAGTTTCACATTTATTAATTAATGTTGATGTTACTGCTCCTGGTGATATTTCATTCTACAAGTTTGTTTCATCAGAACAAGATTATGATTTCTTACAATTTTATATTGATGGAAATAAACAAGGGGAGTGGTCAGGCATTGATAATTCTTGGAGCTTTGTTTCTTTCCCTGTTACAGTTGGTAATCATGATTTAGAATGGGAATATGATAAAGATTCTGGTTGGGAGGATGGTGAGGATTGTGCTTGGTTGGATTATATTGTTTTCCCTCCAATTGATTTAGGACAATCAACAAATATTGATGAGAATAACTTTAACTTTGAGTTGTTCCCTAACCCTACTATGGGTAGCTTTAACTTAACTTTTAATGATGCAAAAAATCATAAAGTTGAGGTGTATGATACTAATGGTAAATTGATTTCATCTTTAGGTAATCAGCAAGGAAATACAGCTGTTGATTTAAAAGAATACTCAGCAGGAACATACACTGTAAAAGTGATGCCTGAAGGAATTACTTATCAGATAGTAAAACAATAATGGGGAAGGCGCTTGGTATTGATTTTGGAACTAAGCGCACAGGTATTGCAATTACGGATGCTATGCAAATTATTGCAACCGGGCACTCTACTGTTCCTACTAACTCTTTAGATGCGTTTATTGCTGATATAGTGGTAAAAGAAAAGATTGAATGTTTTGTGGTGGGTGATCCTAAAAATTTAGATGGAAGTGCTACTGATAGCACTGGGCATGTAAATGGATTTGTAAAAAGGTTAAAACAAAAATTCCCAACTATTCCTGTGCATCAAATTGATGAGCGCTTTACTTCAAAGATTGCAAAACAAAGCATATTAGCTAGTGGTGTAAAGAAGAAAGGCAGGCAAAATAAAGCCTTAGTTGATGAAGTAAGTTCTACTATTATTTTGCAGAATTACTTGGATTATAAATCTTAAAACTTCCTTTTCAAGTATTTTCCAGTAATTGAGGTTCTACTTTTTATCATAGCTTCCGGAGTACCTTCAAAAACAATTTCCCCTCCCTTATCACCTCCTTCAGGTCCAAGGTCAATAATCCAATCAGCACACTTTATTACATCCATATTATGCTCAATGCAAATAATAGAATGGCCTTTTTCAATGAGTGCATAAAAGGAATTTAAGAGTTTGTTAATATCATGAAAGTGCAAACCAGTTGTAGGTTCATCAAAAATGAAAAGTGTTTTCTCGCTTGTGTTTCCTTTGCTTAAAAAGAGTGCTAATTTTATTCTTTGAGCCTCTCCACCACTTAGGGTGTTGGAGGATTGTCCTAGTTTCACATAACCTAACCCAACATCTTGTAGAGGTTGAAGTTTTAATGCAATTTTTGTTTCATTATTGCTCGCAAAAAACTCAATTGCCTCATCAACTGATAAATCTAAAATATCCGCTATGTTTTTTTCTGCAAACTTAATT
>CAJQHO010000043.1 GCA_905478185.1 uncultured Flavobacteriales bacterium
TATTTAAAACTATAGAATAATCCTCTGTTGCTCCGAACCAAGGATTTACCCAACTTCCCACAACAGGAGATTCACAAGGCCCTATATCATTAGGAGTATTGAAATCATAAGTACTTTGACAAACAACTCTCATTCTAGTAGGGCCATAAGCTCCAGTTGTTGGTACAGTAAATGAAAGCGGAACTAATATACCAGCTGATGTCTGAACGGGTATTACTCCAATATCTTCACCAGGATCATTAAAATCACCATCAATATTAAAATCTATAAAAACTTTAGCACCCCCTAGGTAAGAGTTTGTCCCAGATAAATCACCTAATGAAACATTTATTGTATAAGATTGGCTTTCAGTAATGTCGGCATACATTGATGCTGTATAATCTTCATAAAAATCATTAACTCCTCCAGAATTATTAGTGATAGAATTATTATCGCCAATTAATTGAACTTCTTCAATAATTGTTGCAGGCTGTGTAGAATTAGATGGATTAGATGCACAGTAAGTTAGCATAGAGACAGTTCCTGTTGGTGTTGGAGAAGCTTGAAGTTCAATACTTGCATTTCCATCTAAAGATCCAAAACAAGTTGCATCATTAGTATTAAGCACATAAACTAAAGTAGATGCCTCATTAATAATATTATTTAAAGTAGCTATACAACCTGTAGCATCAGTAACAATAACATCATATGAACCAGCAATTAAATTATTTATAGAAGCTGTAGTTGCACCATTAGACCAAGAATAAGTATACGGACTAATACCTGAAGTAATATTTAAAGATATACTCCCATCAGCAGAACCATAGCAACTGATAGCTGAAATGTTACTAGAAGTCTGTATTTCTAAAGGCTCATTAATAATTATGTTATTTAAAGTACTAGTACAACCTGAAGCATCAGTAACAATAACATCATATGAACCAGCACTTAAATTATTTATAGAAGCTGTATTTGCTCCATTAGACCATGAATAATTATATGGACTAATACCACCAGAAATATTCAAAGATATACTACCATCAGAATCACCATAACAACTTATATCTGAAGAATTATCAAGTATTGAAATATTATTACTTGTTGGAATTGAATTAACAGTGTATATTGAATAAGAAGGATCAGTACAGCAACTTCCATTATTCCAACCTCCTGTCTGACAGTCACCAAAGACATTTAAGTCAATTGATAAATCTTCAGCAGTACAAGAATTTCCTACTACTAACTGAAAACTTAATGTAAAGGGTCCAGTTGAAGAAGTGCCCCAATTAACATTCCCATTATTTTGAAATCGATACCCAGGCCCAAAATTCAATCCACTTGGGTAAGTGTTTTGGGTATCCCATATCCATGAACCTCCAGAACCTCCAGGATTACCAGGTGCTGAAACTGGAGAGATTGATGACCAACCAACACCATAGTCAATATCAAAAGCAATTATCCAGTTAATATTAAGTTGAGTGAAACTACTTAACGTATAAGTAACCGTAACAACTTGCCCTGCAGAATAAGGACCAGCAGGAGACATTGATGCAGTTTGTGAACCAACACATTGACTTCTTACCTGAAAAAATAGAAGAACTAACAATAATATAATAAGAATTCTTTTCAATAATTTTTTGTTTTTTTTATTTACGGATAATAAATATTTTAGTTACAAGTAAGTATTAGTTTATACCTTATAAAGAAAAAATGATATCTTTTCTACTAAGGTTTTGTTCAAAACTACAAAAAAACTAAACTAATTCACAGGAATTAACTCATAATCAGAATAATGAAAAATAGGAGTTAAGGTATTTTGTTTAAAACCAAATGAATTTTGTTTGAATTCATAAACATTAGAATTACCACAAAAATGCATAATAATATCATAAGCTACTTTAGTGAATTTTCGTTCATTAGTCTTATATTCTCGTTCAAAAATTTCAAGAAAACGTAAATCATAATGCTTTGAATAATCAACACTTCTAGAATTTAGAATATGAACATCAAGTTCCATTAAATTTGTAATATCTAAGTTATCAAAACCTTTAACTGATTCAAAAGTAAAAACTGTAGAGATTGAATCAATACCACCAATAGATCCTAGCATTTTACTAATAAATGCTTTATTTGAAGAAAGCAACATGATATTTTGTTGTTCAGTAAAAAACTTTCTAATAGAATCTACTTTAGTATTCTTAACTTGGAAAACTGAAACTTCCTTTCCAGCAGTATTAAACAAGTGTTTAACATATGCTGAAAGTCCTTTTTCCTTTTTATCATGCAATAGAACAATTCGTTCATCTTTCTTGTTCTCTAATAAATAATCAGTTAGAATTTCAGTTTGCAATTTATTTGAAGGTGCAATTTGATAAACAGCAGGATATTTATTAATCGCTTTAGTATTTATTGACAAAGGAGCTATCAGCACTTTAGAAGTATCTTTTCCATATTTTTTACATAGCATCTGAAAAAACTTAGAATACAAAGGACCAATAATAACATCCATATTATTTAATCTATTAGAATAGATAATCTTACGAACTTCTAAAGGATCTTTGTTGGTATCAAAAGTATGTAAAACTATATTTCTTCCAGCCCGCCTTAAAGAATCTAGAGCAAGTTCAACTCCTATATGAAAAGATAAAGCTGATTTTGACTTCTCATATAAAATATTAGGAATTTCTAAAGTAGCCTTATAGTTATTAAACATGGTATCATTCTTAACTAAATAGTAAGGCATTAAAAGTGCAATATTTGTAACTGAAGAATCATTAATAATTGCAACCTCATCAACTGTTAACTCATTTACTGAAACAGCTTTCTCATCAACCTTATTTAAATAAATTGGGATATATAAAAGTTGATTGTAAAACAAACGCTTATTCAATTCATTCGCATCTTTTATCTCAGAAGTTTTTACATTATGAAGCTTTGCAATTTTTTTAAGAGACTCTCCTCCTTTTACAAAATGCTCAACAAACTTTTTACCAGAAAAAATAATAGTATCATAGGTTTGTGCAGAAGTTTGCACAGTCAAAAAAATAAAAAATATGAATACTATTTTCTTAATTATTCCCATTCAATAGTTGCTGGTGGTTTTGATGAAATATCATAAACTACACGGTTAATTCCTTTGACTTTATTAATAATATCAATAGATACTTTTGCTAAAAAATCGTAAGGTAAATGTACCCAATCAGCAGTCATTCCATCAGTTGATTCTACTGCCCTAAGAGCAACTGCATTTTCATAAGTTCTTTCATCACCCATTACACCAACTGATTGAACAGGCAAGAATATTGCACCTGCTTGCCATACTTTATCATACAAACCAGATGATTTTAATGAGGATATGAAAATATGATCCACTTCTTGTAAAATTCTTACTTTTTCTTTTGTAATATCGCCTAAAATACGAATTGCCAATCCAGGACCAGGGAAAGGGTGTCTTCCTAAAAGCTCCCCATCAATACCCATTGATTTACCAATTCTTCTTACCTCATCTTTAAATAAAGTCTTTAAAGGCTCTACAATTTGCAACTTCATATAGTCAGGTAATCCACCAACATTGTGGTGCGATTTTATAGTTTGGGAAGGACCTCCAGTTGCAGAAATCGACTCAATTACATCAGGATAAATAGTGCCTTGAGCCAACCATTTTACATCTTTAATTTGGTTTGCTTCATCATCAAACACATCAATGAACATAGCCCCAATTGCTTTACGCTTTTTCTCAGGGTCAGATAATCCAGCTAATACATCATAGAAACGATCTTTTGCATTCACTCCTTTTACATTCAATCCCATTCCTTTATATTGCTCTAACACACTTTCAAATTCGTCCTTTCTTAAAAGTCCATTATCAACAAAAATGCAATATAAATTTTCGCCAATTGCTTTATGTAAAAGCACAGCAGCAACAGTAGAATCTACTCCACCAGATAAACCAAGAACAACTTTATCATTTCTAATTTTAGCTTTTAAATCAGCAATAGTTTCATGAACAAAAGTTGCAGGAGTCCAATCTTGTGAGAATCCACAAATACCAACTAAGAAATTCTTAAGAATAGTAGCACCATCTTTAGAATGATAAACCTCAGGATGAAATTGCAACGCATAAGTTTGCTCACCTTCAATCTCATAAGCAGCAACTTTTACATCATTTGTTGATGCAACTACTTTATAATTAAAAGGGATAGTAGCAATAGTATCTCCATGGCTCATCCAAACTTGAGAATCAGTAGGAACATCCTTCATTAACTTACTCTGAGTATCAACAAAAGAAAGATTAGCACGACCATACTCCCTAGTAATTGAAGGCAAAACTTCACCACCAAACTCATGAACCAAATGCTGAGCACCATAACAAACACCAAGCAAAGGCAACTTGCCTTTTATAGCGCTTAAATCAGGAATTGGAGCTTTTTCTTCACGAACAGAGTGCGGAGAACCAGATAAAACAACAGCTTTCCAACTCCCATCTATCTCAGGTATTTTATTGTAAGGATGTATCTCAGAATAAATATTTAACTCTCTTACTCTCCTAGCAATAAGTTGAGTGTATTGCGATCCAAAATCTAAAATTAGTATTTTTTCGTGTTGCATTTAGCTGTTATTTTTTAGTATGACAAAACTACAAAATTTGTATCCAGAGGGTCAAGATTATCTTTTAACATTTCAATAAAGTTTTTCCCCTCTTTTAAATAGAAAGGAATAAAATTATCAAAGCGTTCCTGTAAAGAGTTTTGAGGAAACAATTGCGCATTAATTTTACTTATTTGATGGATAGCATTTTCATGCTTTTGTTTTTCTATCCTTATTAGTTTTTGCTCAAATTGAGTCAATTTCTTGAGCTGATTGGCGTAAAACGAATTGATGCTATTTTGCATACCTACATCAGTAGTTTTAGCTAATATATTTTTAAACAACTTTTCCAAATCAGACTTTTCACTTGCCAAGGAAATTGAACTGTTAGCTTGATTTAAAACAAAGTTTTTTTGCAATTGATGTTCATTCAAAAACAAATCCTCAAGTTTAAATCCAAAAGAACTGAATTTTTGTTTTTGTTTATCAGAAATTAGCATTGCAGAATTTCGTAAAACAAGCAGTGGCATAGGTATGTTCTCATTAGTAAAAACATCCCTTAATTGCATCCAGTAAGCTACTTCACCACCACCACCAATATAAGCTATATTAGGCAAAATACTCTCCTGATAAAGCGGACGCATCAAAACATTAGGGCTGAATAATTCAGGATGATTCTCAATCTCACTTTCAGGAATCTCAGTAGTTATCAGCTCTCTTTTTCCTTCTGATAACTTGAAGAAATTAATATCACGGAAAAATGCTTGTGCTTTATAGTTTTCGGACAAACGACCAGAAGTTCCTTCAATTCTACTTTTGTAAGAGTTATTTAAAATATCATTTTTCATGATAAGAACAAACTCCCTTTTCAGCTTTTTATCATCACCATCTAAAATGACAATACCGTACTTTCCGAATAGTTCATTTACCAAATACCTAGTAGCATCAGCAAGAGTAGCATGATTTAAATAAGCATTTTTAAATAGCTCAATTAAATTATTGGCATGCTCATTATTTCCTAATTTCCCTTCTAGCTCCTGAATAATTTTAGCAATCCCATTAAGTTTAATTTTTCCAACAGCACCTTCTTGCTCAGATTCCCAAATAACTTTTTTACCGAATAAATTAATGCTCTTTATTTCTTCAAAATCATGATCCTCAGTAGCCATCCAAAAGATAGGAACAAAGTGATTTTTAGGGTATTTTATTTTTACTTTTTCAGCAAGATTAATAGTAGAAATAATCTTATACATAAAATACACAGGCCCAGTAAACAAGCAAAGTTGATGCCCAGTAGTGATAGTAAAAGTATCTTCAGAAAGTAATAAATCAATATTGTTATTACTTATTTCAGTGAGGTTAAATTCTTTGTTTTGCTCTTTTAAAACGGAAACTAACACCTCCCTATTTACAGGATAATTTTGCTTTTCAGTAATTTGCTTTTCAAAACCATCAATAGTAGGAAAATCAGAAATAAAAGGTTTTAACTTTTCATCATTAGCTAAATAATCAATTACTAAATTAGAGAATTGCTTAGTTTTAGAATATGGGATTTTGTAAGATTGCACTTTTTACTTTTTCATTATAAACCCACCAGCAATCAAATCATCACCCTCATAAATTGCAGCCGATTGCCCTGGAGCTATTCCTTCTACTTTTTTATGGAAAAGCACTTTTAGGTTTTCGCCTTCATTAGTAATAGTAGCCATCTCTCCTTTATGTTTATACCTCACTTTTACTACATATTCCTTACCATCTTCAATCTTATCATATTTAAGGTAATTTACATTTCTGATGTGCATTTCTTGCTTTTGTAAATCTTCTTTAGTACCAATAGTTACTATGTTATCCTCTGGGTTAATTCCAATAACAAAAGTAGGGTTTTTACCTAATGAAATCCCAATTTTTCTTTGCCCGATAGTGTAAAAAGGATAACCATCATGCGTACCAACCACCTCACCAGAAATAGTAATAAAGTTTCCTCCCTTCACTTTTTCCTCCAAGCCCTCTACCCTTCTTTTCAAAAATCCTCTGTAATCATTATCAGGAATAAAGCAGATATCATAACTCTCGTTTTTCTCAGCTAATGCTTTATATCCTCTATCCAAAGCCATTTGCTTTATATCCTTTTTATGATATTCTCCCATAGGGAAAATGGTTCTTTTAAGGCACTCCTGTGTTACCCCCCAAAGTACATAAGATTGATCTTTACTTTCATCCAATCCTTTGGACACAACAAACCTACCTTCCACCTCACGAACTTGTGCGTAATGCCCAGTTGCTATAAACTCACAGTTAAGCATATCTGCCCTTTTTAATAGAGCCTCCCACTTAATGTGAGTATTACAAAGAACACAAGGGTTAGGCGTTCTTCCAGCCATATATTCCTCTACAAAATTATCAATAATAAAACCTTTAAACTCATCACGAATATCCAAAATAGTATGAGGAAAACCACAATCCACAGCTAATTGTCTTGCATCATTTATAGAATCCAAACTACAACAACCCGTTTCTTTTTTACTTCCTCCTGAGCTTTCATAATCCCAAGTTTTCATAGTTAAACCAATTACTTCATAACCTTCCTCATGTAGTAATAGTGAGGCCATTGTACTATCAATACCTCCACTCATTGCCATTAAAACTTTACCTTTACTCATTGTAATTAATTATTGTATCCGTAACTCCTTCCTCATTAAAATATTCCCAAACTCCAACTTTTAAATCATCAGTGTATTTTCCTTTATAATACACCTTTCCATTCGGATGATAATAAGTTTGTTTTCCATCTCTTTTTCCCTGATTATAAGCACTCTGCATTTTTAATGTTCCATCCATAAAAAACTGCTTCCACTCGCCATCTAAAACATCTTTGTTCCAACTTTTAACCTCATAAAGTGAGCCTTCATAATAGTAAGTTTTAGTTGTTCCATTCAATTTTCCTTGCTGATATTCTTCACTCATAATTAAAACACTATCCCTGTTATAATAATTCCAAGTACTATCTTTTAATTCATTTACATATAAACCTGCAGCTTGCAATTCTCCATCTTTATAAAAGATATGAGTTGCAGCAGCTGTTCCATTATGAAAGAACTTTTTTTCAGCTTGCAACTCTCCTGATATTTGATAATAGTAAAATAAACCAAAGGGCTTGTCATTTTTAAACTGCCCCTTATATCTCACTTTTCCATTTTTGTAAGATTTAGTCCAAACACCTTGTTTATCACCATCTACATCAGTTTGATTTACTTCTTGTGTAAAAGAGAGAAAAGGAATACAAAATAAAAATAAAAGAAGTTTTTTCATTAGTTTAATTTTTGGCAAAGATAGGTTAAAAAGTAAAGATTACTTATTTACTGAAATCATTAATTCATCCACTCCATCAACAAAGGATTTCCAAGAGAACTTTTCTTTTTCTTTTATAGTATTTAAAGAAAATTCTTCCTCTCTATTATTCTTATAAAAATCTATAATAGAATCTGCTATAGCTATTGGATTTTGAGAAGTGACATAACCCACCTTATTATGCGGAACAATTTCTGCCAATCCTCCTACATCAGTAACTAACATTGGCCTATTAAAAGAATAAGCAATTTGAGTAACACCACTTTGAGTTGCAGTATGATAGGTTTGAGTAATCATATCAGCAGCACAAAAATAATATTTCACTTTATCAGCAGGAATAAAATCACTTTTCATGATGATGTTTTTTGCAATTCCTAAATCAGAAATCATATCGGTATATTCAGTTTTATCATCATAAAACTCACCTGCAATAATCAATTTTATTCCTAACTCTTTAATGCGATTATCAGCCATTGCTTTTAACATTAAACCCAAGCCTTTGTATTTACGAACAAAGCCAAAAAACAACAAGTGTTTATCATTAACATTAAGTCCTAAATTTTTTAAAGCTGTTTTTTTATCAATCTTTTCTCCAAAAATATCATAAATAGGATGAGTAATAAACTTTTTATAAGTAGAGGAAGTAAACTTGTTTAAGTCATCCAAAACAGAAGCCGAAAGCGATAAAAAAGCATCACAACTCTTTACAAAATAGCGAGTGAATAAAATATCTCCAATCCTTTTTTCATGAGGAATTACATTATCAGTAATTGCAAGAATCTTAATTTTAGAATTCAACAAACGAGCAATAGAACCCAAACAAGGAGCCATAAAAGGCAGCCAATATCTTATAATAACCAAATCGGGTTTTTCAGCATTAATCTTACGAGCAACTTTTACCCAATTAAAAGGATTTACAGAATTGATTAGTGTTTTTATTTTCAATCCTTTTGGCGTTTCCCCACTTTCGTACTGTGTAGTGCCTGGAAATAAAAAACCTGGATATTGAAGGGTAAAAGAATAAAGCGTTACATCCTCTCCTCTTTTGTAATATTCTTGCGCTAAAGCATTATTAAAATTGGCTATTCCCCCTCTAAACGGAAAAGCAGGTCCAATAATAATGACTTTTTGTTTTGGCAAAATCTAAACTTCTTTCTCGACTTGATAATTATTTCTATCGTAAGCATTTCGTGATATCATTTCAGCAATAAAACCTGCTAGAAAAAGCTGAACACCAATAATTTGTGTTGTAAGTGCAATGTAAAAACCTGACATATTAGCAATGTTTTTTGAAGGAATATCAGAGAAAATAGCATATAACTTTGTACCTCCAATATAAATAAACAAACCAAAACCTAACAAAAACATTAAACTCCCCAACACCCCAAAAAAGTGCATTGGTTTTTTACCAAATCGGCTAACAAATGTAATGGTCATTAAATCCAAAAAACCATTAACAAAACGCTCTAATCCAAATTTAGTTACCCCATATTTTCTGCTTTGATGCTCTACAACTTGTTCCGTGATGTTTGAAAACCCAGCCCATTTTGCTAGTACAGGAATATACCTGTGCATTTCCCCATGAACCTCAACTGATTTTACAACCGTATTTTTATAGGATTTAAGTCCGCAATTGAAATCATGCAAATAAATACCAGATGCTTTACGAGCTGCCCAATTGAATAGTTTAGTAGGTATAGTTTTAGTTAAAGGATCATAGCGTTTGGCTTTCCAGCCTGAAACCAAATCAAAACCTTCAACAGCAATTTTGTTATACAATGCCGGAATTTCATCAGGACTATCTTGCAAATCAGCATCCATAGTAATTACTACATCGCCTGCAGCTTTTGCAAAACCAACATTAAGTGCTGCTGATTTTCCGTAATTTCTTCTGAATTTTATTCCTTTAACATTTGAATTCTCAGCTGAAATTTGCTCAATAACTTTCCATGATTTATCTTTACTACCATCATCAATTAGAAGCACTTCATAAGTAAAGTTATTCTTTTGAATTACTGTATCAATCCAAGCACATAATTCTAGCAAAGATTCTTCTTCATTAAATAAAGGGACTACTACACTAATATTCATAGACTATGCGATTAAAGTTGGGTCATCTTTTTTAACAAAAATAGAAATAATTAAAGAATAAAGGAAACCCATGAAAGTGCCTCCTAGCATTCCCATTATCATCATCCAATGTGGTTGCATAAATTTACCAGTCATCTCTAAAGCCATATCTAATTCTTCATCTGAAATTTCAGGATTTGATTCCAACATAGCTTGCTCAGTAATTTTCATGATCTCACTTAAAGCATTTGGATCAAGGTAAGAAATATAGAGAAACTGATAGAAAGCCAAGATAATTGAAGAGAAAAAAGCGACAGTAGTTCCTAACTTTAAAGATTCTGAATAAGAGATAAAACCATTATTATTAATCTCTCGATACTGAATAATGGCATAAGCAATAAACACAATAGTTATACCATTATTTAACAAAGCAGGAATAACTGATTGTTTATCATCAGCACCTACTGACCACATAATAACTGCAATAGCAACTAAAAATAAGCCCAAAACAGCACCATAATTCATTGCAAACTTCCTAGTATCCATCTAGTATATTTTAAAATTAATTTGGGCAAATATAAATAAAAATAGAAGACTAAAAATTGTTTGCCTCTTTTAAGAATAATCTTATTTTTGCTGCCAAGGGTAAGTCTTGTACGACCAGCTCCCTATGAACTCCCCCAGGGCAGGAATGCAGCAAGGGTAATAGGTTGTAGCGGTGCGATATAAGTAGCTTACCCTTATTTATTTTAAGAAATTCTACTCCAACCCATACGCTCCCTTGCATACGGACGATAAGCACGAGCAATATTGATATTCTCCACTTTTTCCAAATCTTCATCATCTTTTAACAGCAAGTCCGCTTCATTTCTTGCAAAGTGTAGTATTTTATTATCCACAATAATATCAGCAATTTTAAAATCGAGCACCCCACTTTGTTTCGTGCCCATCATATCACCAGGACCTCTTAACTTTAAATCTACCTCAGAAATTTCAAAACCATCATTAGTGTCCACCATAGTTTGCAAACGGGTTTTACCCTCTACACTTACTTTATTACCACTCACCAAAATACAATAGGATTGCTCAGCACCCCTACCTACTCTACCTCTTAACTGATGAAGCTGAGAAAGCCCAAAACGCTCCGCACTTTCAATAATCATAACAGAAGCATTGGGCACATTTACCCCTACTTCAATTACTGTAGTGGCCACCATAATATTAGTTACACCATCCACAAAGCGTTTCATTTCATATTCTTTATCCTCTGCTTTCATTTGCCCATGCACCACACTTACTTGAAATTCTGGCATAGGAAACTCTCTATCAATCGCATTATAGCCTTCCATTAAATTTTTATAATCCAGTTTTTCTGATTCTTCAATTAAAGGAAACACAACATAGATTTGCCTTTGCAAAGCAATTTGTTCTCGCATAAAATTGATAATCTGCAAACGAGAAGAATCTGTTTTCCACATGGTTTTAACTTCCTTTCTTCCTGAAGGAAGTTCATCAATAATGGAAACATCCAAATCGCCATAAAGGGTCATGGATAAAGTTCTTGGAA
The DNA here is from genome assembly GCA_905478185.1 of uncultured Flavobacteriales bacterium. Lineage (GTDB taxonomy): Bacteria > Bacteroidota > Bacteroidia > Flavobacteriales > BACL11 > UWMA-0277. Next base: position 11,552 of record CAJQHO010000043.1, read on the forward strand.
TAGGAGTTGCCGTCATCACCAACATATGTGGTGGAAATTTATTTTTCTTCCAGAGTTTGGCTCTTTGTGCCACCCCAAACCTGTGTTGTTCATCAATCACAACAAAAGCAAGATTTTGAAATTTTACTTTATCCTCAATCAGAGCGTGTGTACCTATCAAGATATCAATTTCTCCATTTTCCAATTGTTCGTGTAGCACACGCCTATCCTTAGTTTTAGTTGAACCAGTAAGAATGGCCACTTTTATATTTTGCTCTTTCAGATATTCTGAAATTGTTGTAAAATGCTGGCGAGCCAAAATTTCGGTTGGTGCCATAAGGCAAGCCTGATAACCATTGTCCACCGCCATAAGCATACTCAGTAGTGCCACCAAAGTTTTTCCACTCCCTACATCACCTTGTAAAAGGCGATTCATCTGCTGAGGATTCCTAACATCATTTCTGATTTCCTTTAGAACACGCTTTTGCGCTCCTGTCAATTCGAAAGGCAAATGTTTCTTATAAAAATCATTAAAACCCTCTCCCAGATTTTCAAAAGGATAGCCCTTGAACTTTTTATTTCGTGTTAGTTTTAGTTTCAATAAATGCAATTGCAGAAAGAAAAACTCTTCAAACTTTAAGCGTTTTTGCGCTCTTACTAAACTCTTTGCATCTTTGGGTTGATGCACATCAACAAGTGCCTGAACTCTAGTTGGTAAATTTAACTTATCCACTAAAGGTGCCGAAAGCGTTTCCTCCAAGTGATTTTTCAAAAGCGGTAATAATGCTTTTGTTAATTTACCAATTGCTCTACTGCTCAATCCTTTTGCATTTAATAATTCTGTAGAATGATAAACGGCTTGCAACCCTGTGGTAAATTGTTGATTTTCTTCTTGCATATCCATTTCAGGATGTACGATATTAAACGCACCTTTAAAAGCAGAAGGCTTTCCGAAAACGATATAATCCGTATGTAATTTAACACCCGAACGAACCCAGCTAATTCCCTTGAACCACACCAACTCAATAATACCCGTTTCATCCTTAAAATGAGCAATTAATCGCTTGGCTCTTTTCTGCCCTTTTTCTTCAAACTTTATGATTTGACCTTTCAATTGAATACTAGGGGAATCTGGCCTAAGTTCAGCAATGGTATGGATTTTACTTCTATCGATATAACGAAAAGGATAGTGCGTAAGCAAGTCGCCATAAGTAAAGATACGCAACTCCTTTTTTAGCAAATCGGACCGTAAAGGACCGACACCTTTCAAAAAATCAATTGGGGTATCTAATATTTGCATTGGGTAAAGATAGTAATTGTTGCTAGTTGTTTGTTGCTAGTTGTTAGAATTTACTACAAGAAAACGAAAGTAAAAACAGAGGGAGAGAAACTCTGTAGCAAAGCATAGACAGAACAAACAGAGGGGCAGAGAGTCTGTAGCAAAAGGCAGACAGACCAAACAGAGGGGCAGAGAGTCAGCAGCAAAGGGCAGAGAGTAAATAAAACAGAAGTAAACCTAGTAAATTAGGTTTGGGGTTATTTTTACTATCTTTGGAAGATGAAGAACTTACTTTTTATAGGATTAGTTTGCTGCAGCTTTGTTGCAAAAGCACAAACTAACCTTATCTTAAATGGCAGCTTTGAATTGAACAATTCAATGCAATGTTTTCATGAATTTAACTTTACCTATGAATATGATAATACAATGGATTACTCTATTGATTATGGAGATAAATTTACTTTAGGACTTATAAAAAGCTCTTGTTCAACTTGCTTGCCTTTAGCCTACTGGGGAGGGGTAGGCTCAGGAAGGAAATTATATGTTAGGTATAGCAGGAGAAAAAGGATACATTAATTGATGGAAGTGTTTATATAAAACAAGGAGGAGTTTCTTTGGAGCTTGATTCTCCTTTAGCTAATGGAAGAAATTATAAATTGAGTTTTTGGATTAAAAAACCACCCCCTACTTTTTATCCTACTTATTGCTTAAAAGACTTTAGAAATAATTATATTTCAGTAGGTATTTCTAGTACTAATGATGCTTTTGGTACGCATCTAATCACTAGCCCTTATGGCGATACTGTCTGGCAGCAATACAGTGTGGTATTCAACACCCAAAATGCTGAGGAGTATATAACCGTAAAAGTAGGCGTAAACGATACTATTGATTATGGGGTATTTATTGACAACTTTGTTTTAGTTGAAACTACTGAGCCTGTGAGTGTGCAGGAGCTAAATGGCAATAACAAGCAACTGCTAAAAATAGTAGATATTTTAGGTATAGAAAGTAAATCAAATAAAAAAGGCTTGCTCTTTTATATTTATAGTGATGGTACTGTGGAGAAAAGGCTTGTTATTGAATAGCACCCCTCAGTCAAAAGATAGCCACACCTAAAAGTTCGCTATGACAAACTGCTAATGTTTTTTAAGCAAAGGGCTTTTGAACATAAAGGGCAATAAATCCTCAACTGTATTGGCGATAAGCACTTCATCCGTAGGTGAGTGCAGAATTACTTTGATTGCTTGTTCCTGTTTTTCTTCATATTCCGCCATAACTTGCCTGCACGCCCCACAAGGAGAGACGACATCAGTTACCTCAAAGTTTTTAGAGATAACTGAAACTGCAATTGATTTAATTTTAGCATCAGGAAACCTTGCTCCAGCATAAAACATAGCAACTCTTTCAGCACAAAGCCCTGAAGGGTAAGCCACATTTTCCTGATTACTACCACTAACAATTTCACCATTATCGAGCAAAACACTAGCACCAACCAAAAAGCCAGAATAAGGAGCATAAGCAGTTGTAAAAGCCTCTTTTGCTTTTGCAATTAACTCTTGGTCTAACTCGGTAAGTTCAGATAAATGAGCAGTTAAAAAAGTTAATTTTATTTTCTTGTTTTGCATTATAGTTTATATGAGAGTTTGCCCTCAAAGATAAAAAGAGTTTCCGGATTATTAACATAAAACTCATTTTGAATTCTATACGCTAAATCAAAATCCAACTTTTTATTAAGTGGATAACCCAAAGCAATGGTGGAACGCAACTTGTTTATTCCATGTTCCAAATTTAAAAAATATTCAGTTGCAATACTAGGCGCTAATTTTGTTTTACGAATATTATAGTCCAATACAAATTTCTGACGCAAGGTCATTTTATAAGCAAACTCATCACCTTGTGTTTGCCATCTATTTCTTACAGAAAAACCTACTCTTTTACTGAACTTGTTTTTGTAATTAACATCAGCATAAATCCTGTGTTTATTGGAAATTTGAAGTTTCTTATCCCAATTAGTTGCGTAACGATACCCCACAGCATAAGAAATACGCTTATTGTACTTACGTTTGATTTTTACATCAAAAAATTGCTTAGAATAAAGGGAAGAGTTTTCTCTTAATCTTAATCCAGATTTTAGAGTTACAGTTGCTTTTTTAACTATTTTTTTATTTACAGACAAACCATACCAAGTCTGAAAATCGTTCTCTTGAGCAAAAGCCGATAAGGAGCAAAATAATAAAAGGAATATACTATTTTGAATTATCCTCATAGTAGAAAATACGCAAATTAGCAGTATCTCTTAAAAAGTCAATTCTTCTTACCTCAACTCTAATAATATCAATCCCTGTTCTTTCTCTTAAATCTGCTAAAAGCTCCTCTCGTCTTTCAGGAACAATTAATTCAATCTTTTCATAGATTACATTCTTACGAGACTCCCCTTTCAACAGCCAAATACGCTCCATTCCGAAAGTAACAAACACAATCATAAGGTTTGCAAAAATAAGCTCAGCATGACTAATTTTTTTATTCGCCAAAGCATTTACAACCGACACGCCAATAACCAAAAATAGGTAAGTCATCTCTTTAATAGGAATAGGGTCGGTACGGTAACGGATAATACCAAAAATGGCAAAAAGCCCCAATGCAAACCCTAGTTGTAACTTTACACTATCTAGTAGTACACAAAGCAAGAATACCGTTAAACTAATAAGAAAATAAGTAAATAAATAATCCTTATTTTTAGTTACAGGATAGTAAATATACCTGATAATAGTAGTGATGATTATAAGGTTAAAAATTGTTTTTGTAATCAGTTTCCAAAAATCTTCTGAATCAAAAATTGGAGTTCCTAAAAAATCTCCAAATCCACTCAATAAAATTGTTAATAGTTCCATTTACGCTTGTTTTAATTTATTTATAAATAATACTTTTTCTTTAAATCTGTTTTTCTTCAACTCAGGATTTAAGGCCAAAGTTGTTAGGCAATACTTACTAATACGGATGGGCAAGATATACATTTCTTTTGCAATACGCATAAAGTCAGAGGAACGACTCATGCGTTCTTGCTTTACCTCAGCAATAACAATATGCTTCATATCCCCCTTTTCATTTGAATTTTCAAAAGTAAGATTAACATCAATAGTCAGTCGTTCTTTTTGGGTTTTATGCACAAAAGTAATTCTGCTAAAATTAATCCACTGTTTAGCATTTACCTCCATAGGTCTCCCAATAATTTTTTCAATGTAGTTTTGCTGTTTTTCTGAAAGCTCATTGCTAATAGCATTCACCCTCATTCTTTTTTTGATGGTTTTACCTTTGTTATTCTTTCTTTTTATTTCTAAAAAAGTAAGTTTACTACCAACATATTCTCTAAAACGAATCTTGTTTCGGTTTACCCTTCCGTTATGATGATCCAAATAAAACTTTCTATTATCAGTATCATAGTAAAGGGATTTGTAATCGTGAATAAGTGCACCATCAATTGCTAAAACTCTATAGAAAGGCAATAATTTTTGCAAAAGCAAAGGCATTTTATTCGCTTTAAAAGCAAACTTAGTGTCAGTACGGCTCATCAATTTCACATCATCCATTTCATCCAATGAAATAGGTGAAAAATCAGCAACTATTTGTGGTAAATTACTCACTTATTGATTCTTCTCAATTACAAAATCAGCAACTGTATTTGTAGAGTTGTTTGAACTAATTGTAACATGCTTAAAAATAGGATAATCATGCTTTATCATACTTCCATCTGTACTATCAGCATAAATATACAAAGTATAATCTCCTTTCCTTAAATACTCAAAATGATACTTTCCATTATAATCCGTTTCAAACTTATCATCATACACTTCTGAATTGTCATCCCCATAAATTATGAATACATCTTTCTCTGCATCCAACAGAAAGTAGGTGGTATCTATTAAACCAGTAGTAGGGTTTTGAAATGTGAAAATCTTATATACCTGCCCTTCAATTACTGAAGTCCCTCCTTCACCTGCTGGTTTTTCGCAAGCGGTAAATCCTAATGCTATTGCACAAATAATTAAAAAATTCCTCATGATTATTGTTTTATAATTTTAACTACAGAATTTCCTGATTTTACAAAGTAAATTCCATTTTCCCAATTGCTAATATTTACAGACGCTACTTCTTTTTCTGTAAATACTTTTTGCCCTATCATATTGAAAACACTTACCCCTTCAGTAGCTCCCAAGATATAAATTCTACTATTAGATGGATTTGGGTACACACGCAAATTAGCTCCTGCACTCAATTGATTAATAGCAGAAATTAATAGATTGTTATCATCATAAGTATGAGTTTGATATTGCATGACACCACTTCCATTTGGAACTCTTGCATATCCTTTATCAGTAATCATATTTACAAAATGAACAGCATCAACAACTGTTCCTGTTGGGTCAGTTAAATATACTTCCTCTTGGTCAGCTGACAAACGATAAGTAGTATGCAATCCACTTTGTGTTCCTCCAGCAGTATCGCACCAAACAATTAAATAATCATTCGCAGGAATACTTACATTAGGGAAAGTCCATTTTATTAAATCATTTTCATTATCAGATAAATAATATCCATTCAAATTT
>CAJQHO010000044.1 GCA_905478185.1 uncultured Flavobacteriales bacterium
CATCAATAACTAATGTTTCCATTGGTTATTGATGTTCCCGCTGAGTTTTCAGGTAAAGCAATTGAGTTAGTTACTCAGAAGAAAGGGGATATGTTAGTAATGGAGCCAAAAGGTGATTTACAACATTTAGAGTTTGATATACCATCAAGAGGGTTAATTGGATTGAGAAACAATATTCTAACTGCAACTGCTGGAAATGCAATTATGACGCATAGGTTTAGAGAATACGGTCCTTTTAAAGGAGATATTACTGAAAGAATGAAAGGCTCATTAATTTCAAAAGAAACAGGAAGTGCAACAGCATTCTCAATTGGAAAATTACAAGATAGAGGAAGGTTTTTTGTTTCTCCTGGGACTGAATTATATAAAGGACAAGTAATTGGAGAGAACACTAGGGATAATGATTTAGATGTCAATGTGATAAAAGGTAAGCAATTAACAAATATGCGTAAGTCAGGATCAGACGCTGCTATTGTAATTGCGCCTAAAATTGATTTTTCATTAGAAGAAAGTATGGAATACATTCAAGCTAATGAGTATTTAGAAGTTACGCCATCATCATTAAGAATGAGAAAGATATCTTACAGATAAGAAAATAGATTTAATAATGTTTAGAATGGAGGGTAATTGCCCTCCATTTTTTATTTATTTTTGAAAAAGTGAAATCAGCAATTAAAATAGCAATAATTGGAGGAGGAGCATCTGGATTTATGGCGGGTATTACTGCTAAAGAAATAAACCCAAATGCTAGAGTCACTATTTTTGAAAAGACTGATAAAATCTTAGCTAAAGTTAAAATTAGCGGAGGAGGGAGGTGTAATGTTACTAATGCAACTTTTAGCGTATCACAACTGATTAAAAACTATCCAAGAGGAGGGAAGAAACTTAAAAAACCATTTAATCTCTTTAATACAAATCATACTATCGATTGGTTTGAAAAAAGAGGGGTAAGGCTTAAAACTGAAGCTGATAATAGAATGTTTCCCGAAAGCAATACTTCCGAAACAATTATAAATTTACTTACAACTACTGCAGAAAATTTAAAAATTAGACTTTCATACAAAAGCAAAGTAACCGCTATAAATCCTACTGATAAAGGAATTGAACTTGATATCAATGAACAGAAATTATTATTTGACAAAGTAATAATTGCTAGTGGAGGAACTCCCAAGAAAGAAGGATTGAATTGGTTAGAAAACATAGGGTATCAAATTGTTAATCCTGTTCCATCATTATTTACTTTTAATCTAGCCAATAAAGATATTTGCAAACTTATGGGGTTAAGTATTCCAAAGGCGATTGCAACCATCAAAGGAAGTAAATTAAAGCAAGAAGGAGCTATGCTAATTACACATTGGGGACTGAGTGGGCCATCAATTTTAAAGCTTTCTTCCTGGGGAGCAGAGGACCTAGCTAAAAGAAATTACAACTTTAAAGTAGGAGTGAACTGGTTAGCAAAAAATGAAGAAGAACTAAGGGTACAGTTTTCTACAATAACTGCAAGCAGAAAATTAATGCACAAACACAATCCTTTTGATGTTCCAAAAAGATTATGGAAGTTTATTTTAGACAAGCTAGAAATCTCTGATTCTCAAATATGGGGAGAACTGACAAAAAAGAACAAAAACAGATTGATTAATACTCTTATAAATGATGCGTTTGAAGTTAGAGGAAAAACTACTTTTAAGGAGGAATTTGTAAGTTGTGGTGGAATTAATTTATCTGATGTAAATATGAATACTATGGAAAGTAAATTACATAAAGGAGTTTATTTTGCAGGTGAAATTTTAAATATTGATGGAGTTACTGGAGGGTTTAATTTTCAAGCTGCTTGGACAACTGGTTACTTAGCAGGAAAAAATAGTGCAATATGAATTTATTAGCTGTAGAAAATCTAGGTAAAAATTTTGGAGAACGAATTCTTTTTGAAGGATTAAGTTTCGGTTTAGCGCAAGGAGATAAGGTGGCTTTAATTGCAAGTAATGGTACTGGTAAATCGACAATGTTAAAAATTATTGCAGGAATAGATAATGCTGATGAAGGTGAAGTAATTTTTAGGAATAAATGTAAAGTTTCCTACCTTCATCAAGATGCTATTTTTGAAGATAACCTTACAATAAATGAACTGATAAATAGTAAGCATAACAAGATAAGCATACTAGTTACTGACTATGAAAAGGCAGTTGATTTGCATAGTAAAGAAAATAGCACACAATCTCAAAAAATACTTGAAGATTTAACTGCTAAAATGGAGCAAGAAAACGCTTGGGATTATCAAAGAAGGAGCAAACAAATACTTTCCAAATTTAACATCTCAAACTTTGAACAAAAAGTATGCGAATTATCAGGTGGTCAGAAAAAAAGATTGTCATTAGCACTGCTATTATTAGAAAATGCTGATATCCTTTTGTTAGATGAGCCAACTAATCATCTAGATATATCAATGATTGAGTGGCTAGAAAGATATTTACAGCAAGAAAAAATTACACTTCTAATGGTAACACATGATAGGTATTTTCTTGAAAGAGTATGTAATCATATCATTGAACTAGAAGGAGGTAACTTATATCATCATAAAGGAAATTTCTCTTATTTTTTAGAAAAAAAAGCTGAAAGGGAAAATAATTTTGATGTAGAAGTTGCAAAGGCTCAAAAACTCATGAAAAAGGAGTTGGAATGGATAAGAAGGCAACCAAAAGCTAGAGGAACAAAATCAAAAGCAAGAATAGATAACTTTAATGTAATTAAGAAAAAAGCTACATCAAAAAGAGTAAAACAAGAACTGAATATTGATGTGAAAATGGATAGGATAGGGGGAAAAATTCTTGAGCTTAAGAACATCAAAAAAACTTACGAAAATTTAACCATACTTGATGGTTTTGATTACACTTTTAAAAAAGGAGAAAGAATAGGAATCTTAGGGAAAAATGGTGTTGGAAAATCTACTTTTTTAAATATTATTACAGGAAAAGAAAAACTATATGGTGGAAAAATAAAGCTAGGAGCTACAATAAATTATGGTTATTTTACTCAAGGAAGTTATGGTGTAGATGAAGATAGAAGAGTAATAGCTGTACTTAAAGATATTGCAGAATTTATTGTAATGTCAGACAAAAGAAAGGTGAGTGCATCACAACTTTTAGAGCATTTTATGTTTACTCCAGAAATGCAATTTACTGAAGTAAAACGATTAAGTGGTGGAGAAAAAAGAAGACTTCATTTACTTACTGTTTTAATGAAAAATCCGAACTTCTTAATACTTGATGAGCCAACAAATGACCTTGATTTGCTGACATTAACAAAGCTTGAAGAATTCCTCTTGCAATACAAAGGATGTTTGATTTTAGTATCTCATGACAGATTCTTTATGGATAAACTTACTGAGCATTTGTTTGTTTTTAAAGGAAAAGGAATAATAGAAGATCATTATTGCACTTATTCAGAATACAGAGAAAAACAAATACAAGAGGAAAAAGAATTTAAAAAGATTCAGCATCTTGAAAAAGAAAATACAAAGGTAAAATCAATAAGAAAAAAACTTACTTTTAACGAAAAGTTTGAATATGATAATTTGGAGATAGATTTAGAAAAATTAGAAGCAGAGAGAAAAGAACTTGAAGCCATCATTCAAAATCCTAATATAGATATGGATTTAATGATGATTACTAGTGAAAGACTAGGGGAAATAATCAATCTGATTGACAAAAAAGAAATGAGATGGATGGAATTAGATGAAAAACAACAATAGACTATGAGTAAATTTGCAGAAGTAAATCTTAATAAACAATTACGAAATGCAATTGATGATTTAGGTTTTGAGAAACAAACTCCTATACAGGAAGAAACTTTTTCTAAAATACTAGGAGGGAAGGACTTAGTAGGAATTGCACAAACTGGAACTGGAAAAACTATTGCTTATTGTTTGCCTTTGCTTCAAGAATTAAGTTATTCTAATCAGAATAATCCTAGAATATTGATTTTAGTACCTACAAGGGAACTTGTTGCTCAAGTAGTTGAAACGCTAAAAGAATTAACTGAATACATTGATTGCAGATTTGTAGGGGTTTATGGAGGGACTAACATGAATACACAGAAGATCGGGCTACAAGAAGGTGCTGATATTGTTGTTGCTACTCCTGGTAGATTATATGATTTAGCGCTCTGCAGGGCTTTACAATTAAAAGGAATCAAAAAAGTTGTAATTGATGAAGTTGATGTAATGCTAGATTTAGGTTTCAGATATCAACTTACAAATATATTTGAGCTTTTACCAAACAAAAAACAAAATATTATGTTCTCAGCAACTATGACTGAGGATGTGTCGGAGTTGATTGATAGTTTTTTTAGTAAACCTGAAAAAGTACAAATTGCTTTGAGTGGTACACCACTTGATAATATTTTCCAAACTAAATATGCTGTCCCAAATTATTACACTAAGGAGAATCTATTAGTAAATTTATTAGCTGATAAAGATGAGATGAAAAAGGTGTTAGTTTTCGTGTCAAGCAAGAAAATTGCTGATAGGTTGTATGAGGCAATTTCAGAATTCTATCTTTCTGAGTTAGCAGTAATTCACTCTAATAAATCACAGAATTATAGGTTTAAGTCTATTAACCAATATGATGAAGGAAAAGTTAGGATATTAATAGCTACTGATATTATTGCCAGAGGATTAGATTTAGATAAAATATCTCATGTAATTAATTTTGACACACCAACTTTTGCTGAGAATTACATGCACAGAATTGGTAGAACTGGAAGGGCTGAGGAAGAAGGAAAATCAATATTATTCTTCACTGAAAAAGAAGAATATTACAAAAATAATATTGAGGGATTAATGGGGATTGAAATTCCACTAAGAGAAATCCCTGAAAAAGTTGAAATTACGCAACAATTAACTACTGAAGAACATAGGGCCAATGGTAAAAATATTTTCAGAAATATTAAGAAAGTTGAAAGAGAAAACTCTGGATTTCATGAAAAAAGTGAAAAAAATCAACAAGTTAATGATAGAGATCAATGGCGTAAAGCTAGGGCTAGAAAATACAAAAGGCCAAAATCAAGAGGTGATAAAGGAGTTAATTTAAGGAAGAAATAAGAATGTTGCAAAAGTTGGATGTAATATCTGAGCTGTTAAGTCAGTTAAACAACAAATTAAAATTCTTAAATCAAAATTTAGAATCAGCAATTATATCCCGTAATTCTGAAACAAAAAGCAGTGCAGGAGATAAATTTGAAACTAGCCGAGAAATGGTTCAGATTGAAATTAGAAAGTTAGAAACTGAAATTTTAAAAGCACAGCAATTTATACAGGACTTACAAGAAAACAAAGCTGATTTGATTATTACTGAAACTGAAGTTTTTCTTATTTCAATTCCTTTTGGAAAAATTGCAATTAACAGTAAAACTATTTACTGCATTTCAAATTCAGCACCAATTGCTAAACTCTTATTAAATACTGAAATCTCAACAGGATTTAATTATAGAGGAGTAGATTATATAGTAGTTTCAAAATCTTAATATTTTATAGTTACTAGATATAAACGAATAACTTCTTTTGTCTTATAATTAATATTATGTTAAATTATTATATTTAAATAAATGAGAATATTTCTCTCCCACCTATTATTTAACTTATTTTAAGTCTTCTATTGTTTTTTTCATTTCAGATGATTTTGCATAATCCCCATTCATATAATATAATTGTTTAAGTGACAATAAAGTGTTTTTATCTTTAGAATCAATTGCATATGCTTTTTCTAAAAATGGTAAAGCTTTTGCGAACAAAGTATCTGCTTTACTTTTAAGTTTTTTATGAGTTGAATTATTAGAAGTTGCATTAGCTTTATTATTTTGCTCAATAGCAGTATTAAAATATAAAGCACCCAAATTATAATTCGTTCCAAAAGCATCAGGATTTATTGCTAATGATGATTTATAATCAGCTTCTGCATTTATAAAATCTCCTTGCTGATCGTAAATAGTTCCTCTATTAAATAGTAATAAATCATTCTCAGGATCTAATTTCAAGGCCTCTCCTAGCTTACCTATTAGCTCTGAAGTTCTTCCTAACTGTATGTATAAGTTAATTTCTGTATTAACCAAGCCTTGATCCATTTCAAACATTTCTCTTCCTAATGCTAAATATTCTAATGCTTTATCAGAATTTCCTTCATCCATATAAATATTACTCATGTGAATGAAAATTGCAGGCTCATTAAAGTTAATATCAATTAACTCTTGCAATAACTCTTTTGATTTTGCATTATCTTTCATTTTATTAGAAGAAAAGAAAGAGTTAAACAGGATTGTTTCTTTAGTAATATTTCCTCTTTTTAACTGGTCCTCAGAATCATAAGGGATTATATCAAATATAGTAGTGTAATACTTTAATGAAGCTTTGTAGTCCTCTGTATTATAACTGTCAATAGCAGCATTAAAAAGTAAATAGCCACAATTAACTAAACCAGATAGAACATCTTCTTCTGCAGTCCATTTTTTCACAATCACTCTGCCCTTTTTATCTTTTTGCATACATTTTAAATGTGCCACTGTAGCTTTAAAAATAGCTTCAGAATCTAATTCCTTATGTTGCTTTGCAATCTCTAAATAAATCTTTGAACGGTAATTCCACATCTTAGCTTCATTTGATGTGCTTTCATTTTTATACGCTTCATCAATATATTGTTTTGCCTCAACAAAATTTTCATTTCTTAATGCAATGGATGCATTTACAATATTGTGCTTTTGTGCAAATGTTACTACTGAAATTGCTACTATTGCTAGTGTTAAAAGTGTTTTTTGCATTTTATTTTTTTATTTCTGTTACTTTAAAATTAAACTTCATTCCATCTTTTCCAGTTCCTAAATTTTCTAATTTCTTTTTAATTAGGTAGGAGTTTCCAACAATAACAATTGTCATTTTATCTGGATGGATTTTTGCTTTTGCTAAAGCATCTAATTCTGCTTTACTGATATTGTTTAGTACTTCAACTTGGTCAGTAATAAAACTTTCATCCAAATTGTATTTTAACATCTTATTCAAAAATCCTAACTTTTTCCCTGGAGTTTCATATTTAAGCGCCTCACTATTTAGCATTGAGCTTTTAGTTGATGCAATTTCCTCTTCAGTAATTCCATTAGTTGTAATGTCATTTACCTCATTAAATATTTCAATTAAAGCACTATCAGTTGCTGAAGTTTTTACGCTACTAAAAATTGTAAATGCACCAGTATATTTTGAAGCGTTAAAAAATGAATAAACTCCATAAGTATATCCTTTATCTTCTCTTAAATTTAGGAATAATCTTCCACTAGCACCTCCACCTAATGGGTAGTTTACAATTTTTGATTTATAATGATCACTAGCTACATCATATAAATCAGATTTGTGTCCCATAAAAATAACAGATTGTGAAGCACCTTCCTTATCAATTAGATAAATTTGAGTTTGTTCTTCTGAAGGAAATTCAAAATCACTAGCTTTTGGTAAATTAAGCTCCTCTCCTTTCCAGTTTGCCAAGAATGATAATTTAGGTAATAATTCCTCTTTTGAAATATCACCAACAACAATTACTGAAGTTGTTTTAGGAGTATAGAAACTAGAGTAGTATTCACTTAAATTCTTAGTTTTTATCTTCTTAATTGTCTTTTTTGTTGCTGATCTTCCAAATGGAGTATCTCCAAATAATTGTTTAGAATAAGCTTCACTAGCAAGGTTTTGAGCATTTTTATTTCCCGCTTCAATTGACTCTATATACTGCTTTTGTATTCTTTTAAAATCTTCATCATTAAAAGCTGGTTTCAAAAGTTTTTCTTCCGCCAATTTTAATGTAGCATCTAAGTTTTTAGTTAAAGATTCAATATACATATAAGTAGCTTCATCATCAGAGGAAAATCTAATAGAACTACCAAGAGTTCTTAAAGCAACACTCATTTGTTCAGTAGTTTTATCAAGAGTACTTTCATTCATCATTTCAGCTGTAAAATCAGCAAGCCCTACCCTTTTTCCATCTTCAACTAAAGCTCCACCTCCAATTGTAAGTCTTAAATAAACTTTAGGGACTTCTGAAGATTCAGTCCCAATAATATCAATTCCATTACTTAAAGTTGCATTGTAATATTCTGGAACAGTTGGTGCCTTAGAATTACCTGCAATTGGCTGTATGCTTCTGTCAAAATCATCTTCACCTTTTATATAAGTATAGTCTGGAGCACTTAAATCTTCAGATAGAATTAAGTTAGCATTAGGATTAAATGAAACTAAAGAATCTTTTGTTGTTGCAAAAGGATTTTTAGGTTTTACTGTAGAAATAACTGCTTTTCTGTTTTTAATGTATTTATTATAAACTCTAATTACATCCTCTCTAGTTACATCAGTATATCTCTTTACTTCTGATGACATGTTATAATTTCCTTTACCTAACCACTCCCATCTTGATATCATAGTTGATTTCATACTTACTGAGGTTTTGAAATCAATAGTTTGAGAAACTATTTCATTCTTAACCATAGCTAGTTCAGCATCAGTAAACCCTTTTTCAATAAATTCATCTAAAGTTGATCTGATTTTTCCTTCAACACCATTAAAGAATATACCAGGGTTTTCGTAAAAATCCATACCTGGATTAAAAGAAATAATCTGGAAATGGAATTCTCCAGCAATTTCACGACAACTATTATAAACTCCAACTTGAATTGCATCCTCAGATTTTACAAAGTTTTTATAAAAAATAGAATTATTTCCATCCCCCATTAATGCTGCTAACAT
>CAJQHO010000045.1 GCA_905478185.1 uncultured Flavobacteriales bacterium
TCCTTTATCAGTAATCATATTTAATAAATGAACAGCATCAACAACTGTTCCTGTTGGGTAGTTAAATATACTTCCTCTTGGTCAGCTGACAAACGATAAGTAGTATGCAATCCACTTTGTGTTCCTCCAGCAGTATCGCACCAAACAATTAAATAATCATTTGCAGGAATACTTACATTAGGAAATGTCCATTTTGTTAAATCATTTTCATTATCAGATAAATAATATCCATTCAAATTTAAACTAAAACTATTACCATTATAAAGTTCAACCCAATCATCATATTCTCCATTCTGATCAGCAACTGCAGTAACATTTCCTGCCATAATTTCATTAATAACCAAACCACTTACAGCAGGCAATTGATGAAATTCTTTTTCGGCTCTTTCAGGAGAAAAAACACCTGCATCAGAGTTCTCTGCATAAAAATAATACTGTACATCACGCGCATCAACATTAATAGTCGCACCAAAAACACCATCTCCTGCACTTCCATCACCATGCTGACCGTCATCAAACATTTGGAGTTTTTCAAATTCAGTAGAGAACTTAAACCTATAACCTAAATACGCATAATTAGAGTTGGAAATTTCAGCAGTTATGTTAATTGTAGAGTGAGGTAAAACATTTGTTGGATTTGACGAAATATTACTAACTGTAGGTGGTGTTGCAGTAAACTCATTTAACCCCTGCAAATGAGTAATTCTTGCATTCATCAGCTCAGTAATTCCTGTTATAGGTATAGGACCAGATCCAACAGATGAATTTATATTTGATGTGAACTCAGTATAAGAATAAAAGGTATTTGGGTCCGTATTTACATCCGTATCAATTATTTGTTGTAAAGCTGCAGCTCTTGTACTGTAATTGTTATTTACAAACTGTTCATTCAAGATAGTACGCATATGCGCCACATACATTTTTTTGTATCTATCAGAAGAAAAAACCTGAGTGGTTAATTTATTACTTGCATCAGTACTGTTATGGAAAATATCCAGTTCTTGCAAATCAGCAATAAGTATTGGAGTAGGCAAACCATTTGTAAAAGTTCCAAAAGCCATATTCATGTCCCACAACAAAGGAGAAAATCTACCATTGTTATCCTTAAATAAATAAAAATTATGAGGGATAGAGTTAATAGGACCATCAAGGGAAACCGTAAGGTTTTCAAAAGCCATCATCCAAAGAGTTCGGTCAATATCCATTACATTTTCAACCTCAGTAAAGTGATTGTTTAAGGTATCTAATAAGTTACCCAACTGTTCCCAATCATCAGTAGACTCCATTTCATAAGCTCTTTGATAGCAATTGGTATCAGAATAATGTTCCAAAATTCCTAATTGGCCCATACAACCTGGAACGGAAATTCCTGTATTTTCCACTTTAAAGAAAGGGCCTTTACGCTCATAAAAATTTTCATTCGTAAAATCATCATCAATTGTTTGCACACAAGTATACAAACCAATTAAAGTGCCGTTCACAGTAACTTTTGCATAAGTTGCTTTTGGTGAAGGCATATACTCCCTTGCCATTTCATAACTCAACACTTCACGAACAAAAGAAGGATCTCTAAATCCGTTGGATAATTTTAACACATTATAACCATCAATAGATTGTCCGTTATTGATATAATCCAACTTTATGTTCATTGGATTTTTAGTGTTATTTACATTATAAGAACTATTCCCTTTGTACTTTATTCCTACATTCTGATCTGCTATTCCATCTATCAAAATAGAATCAGCTACCAAGCGATCACCTAAGCCATTTGCGTAATAAATATCCAAGGAATCATCCCAGTTTGTTTGACTAAAGAAGATCTCAATATTACGAATACCAACATCAAAAACATCCTGTGAAAATGAAGAAAAAGAAACGCCAATTAAGGCAACAATAGAGAGTGCTTTACGCATATTTTATTTTTTTGTAAAGTTAAAAAATATAAATACTTAAGAAAGAAAACTTAAACCCAATCTTAGGTGCTTAAAATAATAGGATTAATTAACCATAATTTTTTTAGTTAAAATAGCATCAAATGAAAGGACATTAACATAGTATAACCCTCTAGAAAAAGGAGACACATCAATACTATAATGCAGCTGATTACTATTATTTTCATATACCAAAGCACCTAAATTATTATAAATTTTAAGCTGTTGAATTTTTTGATTTTCATTTGTTATATAAATCTTGTCATTACTAGCGTTAGGAAATAAATCAAACCCATTATTTTTAATTGCACTAACAGCACTAGGAATAGCTGATATTTTAGAAACTCCTGTACTTGTAGCTACCCAAATATTATCTTGAGAATCAATGGCCAATCCTTTAACATTAGGCCCTACCAATCCATCAGTTACATCAAAATCAATCCATTGATTACCATCCCACATTGCTACCCCTCCTACAGCTAAATAGCCAACATAAATGGCTGTCCAAATTCTTCCGTGCGAATCCATTGCAATATCTACTACAGGATTTAAAGTGTCTGGAGGAGGCATAATATACATCCTAGTATGCTGAGTGAAAGTTGTATTAGTTGCATCCAAAACAGACATTCCACTTGAAGTGCCAACCCATTTATTATCCTGATCATCAATTAATAAGGCAGTAACAAACTGTGAAAGCAAGCCATTAGAAGTGTCATAAGGTGTGAAAGTAGTACCATCAAAATGGGTAATTCCTCCTAAAGGTGAGGCAAACCACTTATCACCATTTGAATCAAAAGCAGTGGCATTCACTCCACTCCAATGTAAATCAGGAGTGGAATAAGAAATCCAAGATGAACCATCAAAGTGAGAAACTCCTTGATTAGTACCAATCCAAATATCGTCAGGAGAGTTATCTTTGACATCTATGCTCTTAACTTGATTACTAGCTAAACCATTTGTAGAGTTATAAGTTGTAAGCACTGGTTCATTCCACATGTTAATACCATAGTCTGAACCAATCCAGATAGCATTGAGAGTACTATTAATCTGTTTAATACTGTTTGAGACCATATCAGGATAGTTAGCTATATCAAAATTAGTCCAGTCTGGTGTAGATGGATTATACTTTTGAAAGCCAACACTTGTACCAAACCATATATTGTCATCTACATCAACATTAATACATTCTACAAAATTATCCATGAGCCCATCTGTAGTAGTATAGTTTGTAATTGTTTGGGCTCCTAATTGCAACGCAACTATGCTCATTAATAATATGATTAGTTTTTTCATTTAATTTTAATAATTTTTACTGTCTGATTTATATCTAGCAAAGATATAAAATAAACTCCTGAATTCCAATTAGATGTTTGAACTAGATTTGTATTTTCATCAGTATAAATTAACTTTCCTAATAAATCTCTTACTTCAACTCTTTCAAAACTATCCCATTGTATAATATTGGAGAATGGATTAGGATACACCTTTATTAATTCCTTATTCTCAGTAATTGAATTAACAAAATCATTATTTGAATTAAAGGTAGGCACCTGCATTATAAAAGAGCCACTCCCATTTGGGGATCTTGCAAAAGCAATATCATCAGCTTGTGGTAAGTAAGTTACAGAATCAATAAGTACACTGTCAGTATTTGTTAAAATTATTTGCTCTCCTAAATTTGATAATTTAAAATTGGCGTGCATATCCCCTTGGCTCCGATCTTCATCCGCCCAAATAATTGCATAACCATTGGCAGGAATAGTTTGATTTGGCAATTCCCATTTTTGAAATATACCCAAAGTATCGGTTAAAAATAAACCAGAAGTTGAAATAGGAGAACTTGTTGTATTGTACAGCTCTATCCAATCTTCAAACTTGCCACTTGCATCCGTAACACTAGTTACATTATTGGACATAACTTCATTTATCACCACATCACCTACTTGTAATTGGGATTGAATATTGTAAAACTCATAAGCGGCACGCACAGGAGAAAATACCCCAGCAGAATCATTATCAGCATACAAATAATAATCAATCACATTAGCAGAGTTTAGAATTACTCCCCCAAAGACTCCATCATTTGCCAAGCCATCATTATGGTTTCCATCATCAAACATAGCAGTAGTTTTAAAAGCCATATTATCTCCAAAACGATAGCCCAAAATAGCTTCAGTAGCATCTACAATATCAGCAGTAATCCAAACATCAGCACCTGCTACAAAATTTTGAGGAATAACAGTAATATTTGCAATAGTTGGCTCACCACTAAAGCCTGTGTAGTTACTCAAATAAGTAGCCCTAGCATCCATCAATTGAGTAATTCCAGGACAATCAGCAGTAACCAAAGTTACTGGATTACTCAGATTTGAAATAAAATCAGCATAAGAATAAAACTTGTTGGTATCGTTCTGAACACTAGTATCAATCAAATTCTGAAAATATTGCCCTCTTACGGCATAACTCTGATTTGCAAAATTCTCATTTACAATCGTACGGATATGTGCTAAATACATTTTTCTGTTTCTCTCACTTAAAAATAAGTTCCTTAGCAATGGTCTTGGCGAAACAGAAAATTGAGTATGATGCAATAATGGGTCCATATTTTGTGCTTGAGTAATATCAAAACCACTGAAATATATAGAAGACGCATCAGTTAAACGAAAACTACCAAAGGACATATTTAAGTCCCATAACAAAGGATTGAACTGACCTGTTTTATCCTTATACAAGTAATAATTTTGTCCATAACCAATATAAGAGTCAAAGTTAACAAGGGTGTAGTTTAAGGAATGCATCCAGAGTGTTCTATCGATATTTAATACATTATTAATGCTATCGGTATAATTATTCAAAGTATCAATTAAGTTGTAAAGTTCCTCCCAACCATAATCCGATTTTAAAGCATAATAAAGTTCATAATCCAAACCATCATTTCCGTGTACATTGCTTAGATTAGAGTTTTCTCCGCCAGGAGTTACATCTAAATTTTCAGGATTACACTTAAAAAAAGGATTGTATTTATTCCCAAAATGATCGTTCAAAAAACCCTTATTTACCGCCTGCACATTAGTATATAAACCCCAAAGCGTATCGTTAACAAACACATTGGCATAATTTGCCTTTGCTGATGGTAAATAATTTGCAGCAATCTCATAAGTAAGCACCTCTCTAACAAAAGAGGGGTCTTGAATAACATTTGATAGCTTTAGTTTGTCTACTCCATAATGATCTTGCCCATCAATTACATAATCCAACTTTATATTAAATGGATTTTTAACCCTATTTACAGAAACAGAACTAAAACCTTTATATCTAACCCCTACACTATCATATGTACTCCCATCAATAGTTAAATCGGCTAGTATTCTTTCGTTATCACCCTGTACATATAAACTATCCAATTGATAATCCCAATCAGTAGCATAAAAATAAATACGGATTTCTCTTAGAGAATCTACTGCATAAAAATTGCTTTGTGCAAATCCTATGAACTGTACGAAAACAGCAAATACAAAAAGTATAAGATGCTTTTTTAGCATATTATTTTATGTGTGCAATTCTTTCAGTTACCGACTGCCCCTTATTAGTAGTGATTTTTGCAAAATAAAGCCCCTCAGAAAAGGAGGATAAATCTATTGTCTCATTAACTAAACCTAGATGTCTATTTAGATGATTATTATAAACTTGTTGTCCTATAGCATTTACAATTTGAATTTCTATATCTTGTATCTCAAGAGTTTCAAATCTTAGAGCAACCACACCTTTTGTAGGGTTAGGAAAAATAGTTAAGGCATCAGCAATAGTGTTTTCAATGGTAGCAGTTGCATCAAAACAAGATGTTGTTATGGTACCATTAGGATACATATATGACTCTAATGCAATAATACCAAGGTAATCACATTCATATCTAAACCCTTTCTGAGATTGTGCATTATAAGGGCCCCAAATTATTTGTCCAGTTACTGCATCTAACTCATACATTACACCATCTCCTCCTTGTCCTCCTGATGCATTAACATAAATGTTCCCGTTTGACATTCTATCTGATGCAGACTGACCAGATGCAGAGTAAGCGCATTCATATCTTGTTGTGTATGAAAAAGGTTCAAATGCTTGTCCAGGAGTTCTAAGATAAGTATTTGTTGCGGCATCCCATGGAGTTTCAATTCCATCAATAGCTGACACGCTATTACTTACACCGCTATTATTAAAAATTTGTAAATAACCTCCATTTGGTCTTCCGTCATCAGTTATCCATCTAGCATCATGTACCGCATTATCAATAATTTGTGTTCCTGACATCTCATAATTTGATGGATTTCCCCATCTATATAATATATCTCCACCCATTCCTGAGTTACCTCCAGAATGTGTAGCAGCTTCTGCTGTTGTTGTACTATGATCAATAATATAAATCTCTGATGCAAAACGAGATGAAAAAACAATCTGATCTAATTCTTCATTATAATCTACTCCATTTACATGAAACCAATCACCTCCACCTCCACCAGGACCTCCTTGATTTTGTATCATATTGATATTAATAAGCTCAGGGTAATCGTAAATATTTGAAACATAATTAGGTCCATTAGGATCTGTATCTTGACACATGTGATCCCAGATGTGCCATTCCCAAATAATATTAGCGCCACCATTTCCATCTGGTTCTAACTCAACAAAATGAGTTGGCCATTTATCTGAACTTGCATTATTAAATCCTGCTGCATTTAACTCAGTAGAAGTCTTTTTTTCATAAGCAGTAAGCAAAACATTATCTCCTACTAATGTTAAGTCATGATGACTAACATAATCATTATCTGCATAATCAAAACTCCATACAATAGATCCATCTGGAGCAATTTCTTGAACTATACCAGCTCCAGCAGCTATATTTCCATTGCTAAATACACTAGTATTTCCTTTAGTACCTCTCACTAAATTTCCGTTCTCTTTTAAAGCTACAGTATAATTGCATTCAGTATTCATATCCCATGTATGGGCTATATTCTGATTCTCATCAATTAAATAGGTTGTATTAGATCCCTGTGCATTATATAGAGCAAAACCATTAAAAGATTGTCCATTAACAAAAATTGATGATGCAAATAATGTTAATATTAATATTGTATTTTTCATTTTATGTTTTGTGTTAAATTATTGTTTTTTATTCATATTTGGAGTGAACAGATTCTGCTCTTTAATAAAAGCTTTAAACTCCATTCTTTGAGAATCAGTACATATTTCTATTAAATCATCAATATGCTCTTTATTTATCGTTTCTAATTCAATATATGAGTTAGTAAGAGGAACCAAAAGTGTCGAATCACTATTAAGAAAATATGATTGTCTCAATTTATAAATTTCTTTCCTTAAACTTTTTAAGGACTTCCTATGATCGCTAATTAAAACATCATAGTTTTCTATTTGTTTACCATCTAATGACAATCTCTCTATAATTATATCTCTAGGACCACCTTTACTTATATCATTACTTTCACTATAGTTTATAAAAAAGGAAAAAATATTAAGCAATACTAGCATAACAATAATAACAATATATAATTTTTTATTACTCATAAACCAAATAATTTATTGGGCTATCTAAATAATATTTCTTGTTAGATGAAAACTCATTGTCATTATAACTTCGAAATGAAAAAAGGTTTATCGTAATCAATAAAGCAATGCAGATAACAGAAGCATATATTTTTTTTATATCTGCTATATCACTTATGCTCTCCATAATCTTATTGTAAAGCGCATCTGGAGGAGTTACCCTTTGAGTTTTATTTAATACTTCTAAACTTGTTTCCATACATTTTATTTGACGAACTATTTTAAATATCCTTCTTGTTTTCTAATAAATCTTTTAATTTCAATTTTGCTCTAAAAAATAATGACTCAACAGCCTTCTCAGAAATATTCATAATTTCAGCAACCTTTTTTTGAGGTTCCCCCTCTATCTTTAATAGCACAATAACTGTTTTATAGTTATTGGGCAATTTATCCAAACATTTATAAATTATCTGTACACTCTCTTTATTTTCAAATTCTACTCCGGGATGATTAAAATTAACTCCCTCATCTATTCCATCCTTATTATTAAAAAATAGTAAATTACTTAAAAACTTATTCTTGAGTCTTTTCTTTGATCTTAAATAATCTAATGATTTATTAATAGTAATTCTATAAATCCATGTTTCAATTTTTGATTCATATCTAAAAGATTCTAATTTCCTAAAAACAGTTTCAAAAACATCTTGTGCAATTTCCTCAGCATCCTCTTTATTAGCAGTATAATTTAAAGCAAGATTAAAAACAAGCTCTTTATATTTTTCATAGAACTTCTTAAAATCAACTTTTTCATTACACACAGTCAATTAGACGATAAAACATCATAATATATTCGATTATTGTGATATCATTTTCCTATATATAATCCCATAATCAGTCTTAATTTGCATAAAATATATTGAATTAGAATATCTTGCTAAGTTGATAGAAGTTCTGTATTCTCCAGTGTGATTTATTGAACTTTCTTTATGAATAGATTCTCCAATAGAATTAAATATTATAAGCTCTAAATTGCATTTTTGTGTATTTATAAATTGTATATTTATGAGACCTTTAAATGGGTTTGGAAATAGCTTAAGTTTAGTTATGCCATTATCATATACTGAAACATTTACACATTCTACTTCACAGTCTGACATAGATGAATATACTCCTTGGCCATTGCCTGGATCATAACAATTACCCTGGTTGTCACAATCCCAACTCGGAACAATACAACTATTTTGACAAGAAGCTAAACTACTATATTGACCAGTTCCACTTCCTGGATCATAACAATTACCCTGATTATCACAATCCCAACTCGGAGCAATACAACTACTCTGACAAGAAGATAAACTACTATATTGACCAGTTCCACTTCCTGGATCATAACAATTACCCTGATTATCACAATCCCAACTTGATGAATTATTAATACCCTCGCATACTACTTCAACCTTAATATTATAATAGAAATAATAATATCCCGGAAAGCCTGTTAGTCCAGCACTTGAGTTAGTTATACTAATTGCAGAGGCTATATCATAAGGATAAATTGCATTTTCATCATTTCTATACAAACCAACGTTTTGAAGCGCCCCAGCGGCAACACCTAGCTGCATATCATTACCTATTGGAACCTCAAAATTTAGAAGTACTTGTTGTTGGCCAGCAATAACATTTAAAGTAGTGTCATCAATCACTACACCATTACTATTTCTTAATTCAAAGAGAATAGTGCTTGAAGACTCAGCATCAATAGTGGCTGACTTAATTACACATTCCTTGGAAGCGTCAAAAACCAGATGCTGGTCATTATTAAAATAGCCACCTGAACCAAAAGTATTATCTAAAGCACCTCCAAATGCAACTGTAGTATTTGCATTAGGATCAAAATTAATTGCTGATGGATTTGTGCAACCTAGAATAGGAGGTTGACAGCTTCCATCATCATAGCAAACAGATGCATCATAATTTATTGCAGTTATGTCAGTACAACCTGCATTATAGCAACACGAACCATCATTAAAAATTGCAACTGATGAATAATTATATGCTGTTTGATCTGTACAACCATAATCAGCATTACTACAACCATTACTTGTTAGCAGTCCAGATCGATTGTTATTAATAGATGCTATCATTCTAGTCTTTTGATCTTGTGTAAATATATTCATACATGCATCATCAGTATAGTCCATATAATTCATAAACATATCACCACTTGTTCCATTTCCGTTACAATTTGAAGTAGATGGGTAAGATGGACAACCATAATTAGAGCCTGAATGTTCAGGAGTATCATTACAAAAATCATTACCACAATTGGAATCACCCCATATATGCCTTAAGTTTAACCAATGTCCAACTTCATGAGTTGCAGTTCTTCCTAGATCATAAGGAGCTGTAGCCGTACCCATGTTACCAAAATAAGCATAATCACACACAACCCCATCAGAGCTTACTGTTCCACCAGGAAATTGAGCATATCCTAATA
>CAJQHO010000046.1 GCA_905478185.1 uncultured Flavobacteriales bacterium
AAGAAAATTACATTATTCTATTGTTGATGAAGTAGATTCTGTTCTTATTGATGATGCAAGAACGCCACTTATTATTTCAGGACCAACTCCCCAAGGAGAGAAACACGAATTTAACGAATACAAACATAAGGTTGATCAACTTGTAAATGCGCAAAGAAAATTTATTACTACCGTAATTTCTGATGCTAAGAAACTGTTAAAAGAAGGTAACTCAGAAAAAGGAGGTATTAGCCTTTTAAGAGCTTTTAGAGGATTGCCAAGAAACAAAGCACTTATCAAGTTTTTATCAGAAGATGGTGTAAGAGCACAATTGCAAAAAACTGAGAATTACTACATGCAAGATCAAAATAAAGAAATGCATCTAGTTGATGAAGAACTCTATTTTGTAATTGATGAAAAATCTAACTCTATTGAATTAACTGAAAAAGGATTGGAATTAATGACTAGTTCTACAGAAAATAAAGAATTTTTTATTCTACCTGATGTTGGTGGAAATATTGCTGAAATTGATAAATCAGCTCAATCCGACACTGAAAAAGCTGCAGCTAAAGATGGTGTATTAAGAGATTATGCAATAAAAAGTGAAAGGGTACATACAATTAATCAATTACTAAAAGCATACACACTTTTTGAAAAAGATGTTGAGTATGTAGTGATGGATAACAAAGTAAAAATTGTTGATGAGCAAACCGGTCGTATCATGGATGGTAGAAGATATTCTGATGGGCTACACCAAGCGATAGAAGCAAAAGAAAGCGTGAAAATTGAAGCTGCCACACAAACTTACGCTACAGTTACACTGCAAAACTATTTCAGAATGTATAATAAGATTGCTGGAATGACAGGTACTGCTGAAACTGAAGCGGGCGAATTCTGGGAAATCTACAAACTAGATGTAGTTGCCATCCCTACAAACAGACCAATTCAAAGAGATGATAAAGATGATTTGGTATACAAAACAAACAGGGAAAAATACAATGCTGTAATTGAAGATATTGTAACATTAACTGAGCAAGGAAGACCAATTTTAGTAGGTACCACATCAGTTGAAATATCAGAATTACTAAGCACAATACTTAGGAGAAGAGGCATTAAGCACAATGTTCTGAATGCAAAAATGCATCAAAGAGAAGCCGATATTGTAGCAGAAGCTGGTAACAAATCAGCAGTAACAATTGCAACAAATATGGCTGGTAGGGGTACCGATATTAAACTTTCTGATGAAGTAAAAACTGCTGGAGGATTAGCAATTATTGGTACTGAAAGACACGATTCAAGAAGGGTTGACAGGCAGCTAAGAGGTAGAGCTGGGAGGCAAGGAGATCCAGGTTCATCTCAATTCTATGTTTCTTTGGAAGATAAGTTAATGCGACTTTTCGGATCAGAAAGAATTGCAAAATTGATGGACAGAATGGGACTTGAAGAAGGTGAGGTTATTCAGCATTCTATGGTAAGTAAATCCATTGAAAGAGCGCAAAAGAAAGTTGAAGAAAATAACTTTGGAACAAGAAAAAGATTGTTGGAGTATGATGATGTAATGAACCAGCAAAGAGAGGTAATCTATAAGAAAAGAAGGCATGCTTTGCATGGAGATAGACTCTCGCTTGATGTTTCGAATATGATTTATGATACTTGTGAAAGTATAGTTGAAGAACTACATGAGGCAAAAGATTATGGTACTTTCAAGTTAGATTTAATTAGACTATTAGCAACTGAAAGTCCAATTAATGAAACAGAATTTGCTGATTTATCATCACAAGAGATTATAGAAAAAGTATATGAAAGTTGTTACAGTTCATATCAAAATAAATCTACTTCAATTGCAAGGCAAGCTTACCCAGTAATTAAAGATGTGTACGAAAATCAGTCGGCAACTTATGAGAACATAGTTATTCCGTTTACTGATGGATTAAAAACTTTGCAAGTAGTAACTAATCTGAAAGAAGCACATGAATCAGAAGGGGGGAATATTGCTGAAGCAATTGAAAAAAGTGTAACGCTTGCTATAATTGATGATATTTGGAAAGAGCATTTGCGTGAAATGGATGACTTGAAACAAGCTGTACAAACAGCAAGTTATGAGCAGAAAGATCCTCTTTTAATTTACAAATTTGAATCCTTCAATTTATTTAAAGCATTGATTGACAAAGTAAATAAAGATATTGTTTCTTTCTTAATTAAGGCAGGTTTACCTACACAATCATCTGTACAAGAAGATAAGCATAGGGTCGAAAACCACCAAACTAGCCGACCAGAAAATACAGGAAATACACCACAGCAAGCAGGGAAACCTAAACCAAAAGCGCAACCTGTACGAGCAGAAGAAAAGGTAGAGCGTAATGCACCTTGCCCTTGTGGAAGTAGGAAAAAATTTAAGAAATGTCATGGGAGGTAATAGATGAAAAGCATAAAATACACGCTTAAATATCTATTTTATTTCATCTTACTAATAAATATAAGCGCCTGTAAAACTTACACGCTTTTTCCTGAAAAGGAAGACACCCCACAGCATGATTTTGATATTAATTTATCAGGAAATTCCCCGAACTATTCCGAAATAAAATATTGGGTAGAGCATCCTGAAAAGGAAATGAATTACACCAGTCTTCCTAAAAATTATACGGATACTTCATTCAAATCTAATCCTGAAATAGATGTGTTTTTTGTACATCCTACTCTTTATTTAAAAGGGACTAGCTGGAATGCAGATATAAATGACAAAAAATTAAATAAGGAAATTGGAAATACAGCTATACAAAATCAAGCAAGTGTTTTTTTAGGAATTGCAAATATTTATGCACCACATTATAGACAGATGCATATTCAATCTTATTACGATTTAAAGAATGGGTTACAAGCCTTTGAGGTTGCCTATTCGGATGTGAAAAATGCATTTATTTTTTACTGGAGGAACTACAATAAAGGAAATAAATTTATAATTGCCGGACATAGTCAAGGTACCAATCATGCAGAAAGATTATTAAAGGAAATAATTCTTGAAAATGACAGCATGAGAAACCTACTACTTCTTAGTTACCTTCCAGGAATGCCAATCAAACAATTCCATAAAGACTTACCCACTTGCAGCACTCCTAATCAATTGGATTGCTTTCTTTCTTGGCGTACGTTAGCAGAAGGGTATTTCCCAAAAGACTGGGAAGTTTCTGACAGTATTTCATGTGTAAATCCTATCAGTTGGGAAACAGACAGCTTGGTGTCTGAAAATGAAAATCACCTAGGAATTCTTTTCCAAAACCATAAAATCCATTATCCAAAATCGATAGCGGCATACAATCATAATGGAGTGGTTTGGATAAAACCCATAAAAATTCCTTTTGCCCGTTTTTACCACATGAAAAATTATCATATTGCTGATTATAACTTATATTGGATAAACATTAGAAACAACCTAAGATACCGATTAAAAGAAAATGGACACAACTAATAAAAAAAGATGCAAATGGCCTAAAAATGACGCACTCTATATTGAGTATCATGACAAAGAATGGGGCGTACCTGTTTATGAGGATGCCAAAATCTTTGAATTTTTATTATTAGAAACCTTTCAAGCGGGGCTGAGTTGGATCACTATCCTTAGAAGAAGAGAAAACTTTCGAGTGGCTTTTGATAATTTCAATTTTCAAAAAATTGCAAATTATTCTGATGAAAAACTAGCGGAATTAAAACTAGATGCTGGGATTATAAGAAATACGCTAAAAATAAAAGCAGCCAAAACTAATGCTATTGCTTTTATGGAAGTGCAAAAAGAGTTTGGTACTTTTAGTAAATACATTTGGGGCTTTGTAGACGGAAAACCCATGCAAAATAACTTTAGTAGCATGAGTGAAATGCCCGCCAATACTCCTTTATCTGATAAAATATCTAAAGACTTAAAAAGTAGAGGTTTTAAGTTTGTAGGCTCAACTATTGTTTATGCTCATATGCAAGCTATGGGCATGATAAATGACCACACTGTTGATTGTTTTAGGCATACAGAAGTGTAAAACTACCTTTAATTATAAATATGCATAACATTGCTTTCATTCAAGCTCCAATTGTAAGTTTTTAACGGAAGTAAGGCTGGTGCATTTAATGCTTCACCTGTGTTGCTTATTAAGAATGCTGAGGTGCAACAACCGCAAAATGCAATTCCAGAATCTACTGAATCAATAACTGAACAAGATAGTGATGGTTGGTAACTGCAGTTTCTGTCATAAACTTTATAGTCATTGCCAACTCCATGGTAAATAATTATTCCTTCCACTCCCCCTTCAATAAAAATTGCACTTCCTGATATTGCAATTTCACTATATTCGGGTAAGCTTAAATCTACATACTCATTTACATATACTTCTTGTATGACACCAAAATCACATAAACCATCATCACATTCAGCAGCAGTATTAAAATTTATTGCAGTAGGATTCATACAGCCTCTAACTACATCAGCAGTAACTTCAAATATTATATTGACATCAGCAGTTGGGGTAGTGTCTGCCTGGATTTTAACTACTGAATCATTATATTCTATAATAGTATTACGTTCTATATATTCTAAAGGACCAATAGTATGTTTCATTACTAAAACACTTCCATCTAACTCCCAAGTTCCAAACTGCTCTAAAGTATCGCATAGATAATCTTTAGTTAAGAAAGTGTTATTATCATTTAAATGAAACCAGCCATAATCAGTGTCTAATAATTTCCAAGTTTTACCAACTATTGTTTCTTCAATATTAGCCTCAACTTCAGGGGTAACACCAGACTTACTACAAGAAGCTAAGTATATAATAGGTGTTAGTAATAAAAGGTAAATTAGTTTTTTCATACTACAATAATACAAAAAATTAATAGGAAAGTTGAGAAGAAAAAAGTCGGGGTAGCATACTATATTCTACTAGAGATGACAACTCAAAAGGTAACCGAATAGGTCCCTCGCTATTTTAGACATCAGAACTATACAGCAAACTTAAAAAAATAATTAGATTTTCTGATTAGAAAAAACTTATAAAAATAATTTATTCAAAATCATCCGGAGAAAGATCAAAAGATGGTGTTGCAATAGCAAGAGAGTATATTACAATTATTACAACTATAATTACAGGAATAAAGATAAGAAGTAATAATTTTCTAAAAAACTTTTTCCTTTTTTTAACATTCTTTGGAATTGGCTTAGAAATATACCAAAAAATTGATATTAAATATGATAAGATCAAAAGTAATGGTATAAGCTGAACCAAAAAAGGTGAAGACTCTGCAACAATCTCTGATTGATTATATATCAGATTATTAATATTATTCACAGGGAACGAAGCATAAATTACATCAATAATTATTAGTAATATAATTAAAAATAAAATTAATTTTTTCATAAAGCAAAGAAAAGCAAATAAAAAGGAAGTATTATGCTAAGCATAATAAGTAGAAAAAGTCGGGGTAGCAAGATTACAACCAACACTTATTTCACTAGATTACATCAAGCTTTCAACCCAAAATTTGCACCAAATAAGTATACTATCTTTTTTATAATTTAACTATTTATTCTTCTTTTTCATTTCATCAACTGCCAACAAACTACTTTGAATTTGCATTTGCAAGTCACCTACATTATCAGGAGAATACGGCATAAATATAGTACTCGTATTATTTTCAGATAGCTTTGCAACCGTTTCATAATGCTGGGTCATAAAAAGCATATTCATTACATCTTGGCTCGTAACATGGTCCTCCATAGCCAACTTCACCTCAGCTACTGATTCCTTCAGCCCATTCGCAATTGCGATTCTTTGTAAGGCTATTCCCTCCCCTGCTAATCGCTTGCTTTCCATATCTGCCTCAGCTGCTGCTACAACTCTAATTTTGGCTGCTGCAGCTTCTTCTTTTGCGGCTTCTTTCATTCTTTTGGCTGCATTAATCTCATTCATTGAATGCTTCACTTTTGCATCAGGATCAATATCCGTTACCAAAGCTTTTATAAAATCAAATCCAAATTGTCGCATTGTATCTGAAAGTTCTGTTTTTACAGCTAAAGCAATTTTTTCTTTCTCAGCAAATACATCATCTAACTCCATCATGGGCACTTCCGAACGAATAGAATCAAATACATAAGATTGAATTTGTTGTTCTGGGTTATTTAATTCATAAAAAGAATCCTTTATCCCCTCTGCTGCAGCAATCACAAAAAACTGAACTGAAACTACTATTCTTACAAATACATCATCCTTTGTTTTAGTTTCCACCTCAACTGGCAATTCTCTCACTCTTAAGTTTACATTTCCTACAATACTATCAATTAATGGAATCTTAAAATGCAACCCTGCTTTTGATACTTTATGGAATTTTCCTAATCGTTCAATAATTACTCCATGCTTTTGCTTTACCATATACAAAGCTCCTTTAAGGAAGAAAAGAGCAATAACAATATAAACTATGTTGCCGAAAATAAGATTTGTGTCCATTTTAAATGTTTTAAATTAGTGTCTCAAATATAATAAAAATTAGGATATAAAAAAAGGAGCTTTTCAGCTCCTTAAGTTTTATTTCAAATATCTAAAATCATGATTATTTTTAATTTTCTGTAGCGATTCATAAATCAATCGTATTACATTTTCTACATCATCCTTATGTACACTCTCAACTGTAGTGTGCATATACCTTAATGCAAGTGATATTAATGAAGAAGCTACCCCACCAGTTGAATAAGCAAAAGCATCAGTATCAGTACCTGTAGCACGTGAAGCTGCCGCTCTTTGGAAAGGAATTTTATTCTTTTCAGCTGCAGTAATAATTAGTTCTAATAAATTGTTTTGCACTGCCGGACCATACGTCAATACCGGGCCTGCACCACATTTAGTATCACCTTGCTTAATTTTATTTATCATTGGTGTACCTGTATCATGACACACATCCGTTACAATCGCCACATCAGGTCTTATCGTATCCACAATCATTTGCGCACCTCTAAGCCCAACCTCTTCCTGTACAGAGTTTGTAATGTACAATCCGAAAGGTAATTTTACTTTATTTTCTTTTAATAAACGTGCCACCTCAGCAATCATAAACCCACCAATACGATTATCCAAAGCCCTACCTACATAAAAATTCTTATTCAAAATCATAAACTCATCTTCATAAGTAACCACACAACCTACATGAATTCCTAATGCTTCCACTTCTTCTTTTGATGCACAACCACAATCTAGAAAGATGTTATCTAACTTTGGAGATTTTTCAGTTCCTGCAGTTCTTGTATGGATTGCAGGCCAACCAAACACAGCTTTAACCATACCTTTTTTAGTATGAATGTTTACTCTTTTAGAGGGAGCTATCTGATGATCAGAACCTCCATTTCTTCTTAAATAAATATATCCATCTTTAGTAATGTAATGCACAAACCATGAAATTTCATCAGCATGTGCCTCAATTACAACTTTATATTTTGCTTCAGGATTAATTACTCCAACTACTGTACCATAAGTATCTACAAAATGCTCATCAATATATGGTGAAATATAATCCAACCACATTTTCTGGCCACCACTTTCAAAGCCTGTAGGTGATGGATTATTTAAATATTTTTCTAAAAAAGCCTCTGACTTTTTAGTAATAATTTTCTTTTTTGCCATAATATTTTTTGATTTTAAAGGTGCGAATATAAGGATTTTATCCTGCCCAACCCTCTCTATCTAATGAGCGATATTGTATAGCTTCAGCAATATGCTCTGTGCTGATGTTTTTAGCAGTTTCTAAATCAGCAATTGTTCTTGCTACTTTTAATATTCTATCGTATGCCCTTGCTGATAAATCTAGCTTTTCCATAGCCATTTTTAACATTTGCTGGCTTTTCTCATCTAAATGACAAAATTTTTGCAATTGCTTAGTATTCATTTGAGCATTAGAATGAATACCATCATTTTTTTCAAACCTTTGCTCTTGCACCTCCCTTGATTTTATCACTCTTTCCCTGATACTCTCACTGCTCTCTCCTTTCTCTTTTGATGCTAACTCATCAAAACTTACAGGAGTAACCTCAACATGCAAATCAATTCTATCCAATAATGGCCCTGATATTTTATTCAAGTATTTTTGCACCATTCCAGCAGGACATAAACAATCTTTATCAGGATGATTGTAGTACCCACAAGGACAAGGGTTCATTGAAGAAACCAACATAAAACTTGCAGGGTAATCCACAGTAGATTTTGCTCTTGATATCGTAACCACTCTATCTTCTAGGGGTTGTCGCATTACTTCTAAAACAGTTCTTTTAAACTCAGGAAGTTCATCCAAAAATAAAACACCATTATGTGCTAATGATATTTCTCCTGGTTGAGGATTTGTTCCTCCACCAACCAAGGCTACATCTGATATTGTATGATGTGGAGAGCGAAAAGGGCGAGCTGTCATTAAAGTATCGTTAGCTGAAAGCTTACCTGAAACAGAATGAATCTTTGTTGTTTCTAAGGCTTCAGACAAAGTAAGAGGAGGTAAAATTCCTGACATTCTTTTAGCTAGCATAGTTTTACCAGCCCCAGGAGGGCCAATCATAATTACATTATGCCCACCAGATGCCGCAATCTCCAAAGCTCTTTTAATATTTTCTTGTCCTTTTACATCAGAAAAATCGGCAATATTATTATTTAATCCTTTGTAAAACTCAGCCCTTGTATCAATAACAGTCGGATAAATATCTTGCTTTCCATCAAAAAAGTTAATCACCTCCAAAATATTTTCAGCTCCTAAAACATCTAAGTCATTTACAATTGCAGCTTCTCTAGCATTTTGTTTTGGAAGAATAATTCCTTTAAAACCTTCTTCTTTAGCTTTTATAGCAATAGGAAGCGCTCCTTTAATAGATTGTAGTCCTCAATCTAATGAAAGCTCTCCCATTATTAAATAATCACTAACTTTTTCTGATTTAATTTGTTGTGATGCGGCTAAAATTCCAATGGCTAATGGCAAGTCATAAGACGATCCTTCTTTACGAATATCAGCAGGAGCCATATTAATTGTAATCTTTTTTCCTGGAACTCGGTAGCCATTATTCTTAAGAGCAGCCCTGATTCTTTGTTCAGATTCTTTTACTGCATTATCAGGAAGTCCAACAAGAAAAAACTTGATTCCAAGAGCAATATCAACCTCAATAGTAATAGTTGTGGCATGGATACCATTAACTGAACTACCATAGGTTTTTACTAGCATATTCTACTTATTGTATTCTTTAAGCCCTCTGTTGAGCCAATCAGAAAATAGTTCAACACTGCCATAATCTTGGTAATTAGCAGCTTCAACCATTTGTTCTCCATCATTATTTAAGAATACATAATAAGGTTGAGAATTAGTATTATAAGTATTGGCTTGCAACACCATCCATTTATCACCAGTAGTTTTTACTTTTTTAGTTTTTCCTGCTAAAGTAGTTTCGTATTTATCACTTTCAGGAAGCTCTTCTCTTTCATCAACATGAAGTGAAATAAGCACAACATCACTAGAAAGCATACTTTTTACATTTGCATCCGACCAAACTTGTTCTTCCATTTTTCTGCAATTTACGCAAGCCCAACCCGTAAAATCAACAACAACTGGTAAACCAACTTTTTTAGCATGAGACATCCCTTCATCATAATCATGGAAAACCATAATTCCTTGAGGGCCTAAATGCTGCCCATCTTCCTCATGAACATTTGAAACAACCCCACCTCCTTGAGAATTTCCTACTCCAAATGGCGATTCACTATATTGCATTGGAGGCGGAAATGCATTAATAATTTTTAAAGGTGCTCCCCATAAACCTGGAATCATGTATAAAGTTAAAGTCCCTGTTAAAATTGCAACACTCAAACGACCTACCGAAATGTGTTTTAAATCCGAATCATGAACAAATTTTAAGAATCCTAAAAGGTACATAGTCAACAGCCCGAAAATCATAATCCAAATTGCAATAAATAACTCACGCTCCAACCAATGTGTTTGCATTACTAAATCAGCATTAGATAAGAATTTAAAAGCTAAAGCAATCTCTAGAAATCCTAAGGTTACTTTTACCGAATTTAACCACCCACCTGATTGTGGCAAAGAATTTAACCATCCTGGGAAAGCTGCAAATAATGCAAATGGCAATGCTATAGCTAATGAAAAACCTAGCATACCAATTATTGGCCCCATATACCCTCCTGTAGCGGCTTCAACTAATAATGTCCCAACAATAGGACCAGTACATGAGAATGAAACCAATGCTAAGGTAAATGCCATAAAAAAGATACCAATCAAGCCACCTTTCCCTTCTGCCTCTACAGATTTATTTGTCCAAGATGCAGGTAATTGAATTTCAAAAGCACCTAAAAAAGAGGCTCCAAAAATTATTAATAATAGAAAGAACCCAATATTAAAATACACATTAGTTGCCATATTATTTAAGGAATCTGCTCCAAAAATTGATGAAACTCCAACCCCTAAAGCAACATATATAACTATGATTGAAAGTCCGTAAATAATAGCATTTGCAATTCCTTTAGCTTTTGTTTTTGATTGCTTAGTAAAAAACGAAACTGTCATAGGAATCATAGGGAAAACACAAGGTGTTAGCAGTGCTGCAAAACCACTAAGAAATGCAATAAAGAATAAAGCCCACATGCTTTTTCCTTCTTTTTCATCAGAATAAACTTTAGTGTCAGGCACAGCTTCTCCTCCATCAACTCCTTTTATATCAAAAGAGAATTCTACTTCTTCTGGAGGCAAACATTGTGCCTCATCACAAACCATAAAATAAACATTTCCATCCAATTTAAAGTCAGTAGCAGAAATAACTTTTACTTTCTGAGTAAAAATAGCTTCATTCCCAAAGTACTTCAATATCATATCAAAGTTTGGATCGAATTCTTCTAACGGCTCACCCTCTTGCATATTACCAACTAACTCAAAACCATCAGTTGTTGTAAAAGTAAATTCAGTTGGGACAGGCCCATCAGCCTCTAAATGTTGAGAATATAAATGCCAATGATCTTCAATAGTAGCTTTAAATTGCAATTCAATTTCAGTATCAGAAAGTTGTTTTTGAGAGAATTCCCACTCTACTGGATTAAAGATTTGTGCAGAAACGACTACACTCATCAATGTAAATAATACGACTAATAATCTTTTCATTATTTCTTTAACTTGATATTTATTACTCTTGCTAACTCTTCTGCTTTTTGACTCCCAATAAGATAGACTAATCCATCTTTATCAATCAATGCAACAGCATCAACTCCTCTTGTATAAAAACGAATTGTTCCTTTTAAATGCAGATTATAAACGGAACGATTCAAAAAATATTTGCTATACTTTACATTTTTAGCGGATACAATACTAGCTGTGTCTATCTTAACTTTTCTAGATGTCCAAAGTCCGTCCAAAATAATGCTGCCATTTATTACTTTAGTTTCAAAATGTAAAATGAAAAAAAGGAATATTGAAATTACCATAATCCCAATCCCAATAAAGAAGTACAACTCTCCTGCTTTATCATGGTTTTCACGCCAATAATAGGCAATAAAACAAAAAATTGCCAAAGACATTCTTCTTGTCAAAGACATTTTATTAAGTCCCAAATACTGCTTTTCTATAAAATCAAATTCTGACATTTATTTATCTTTTAAAATTTCTGCAATGTACACATTTTTTGTCTGAGTAGTAATCTTAAATCTATCATCAATTCTATCTCCAACAATCCAAATAATATCATCAGCAGAGCACAATATCCATTGTTGTTGTTTTGCAATAAGAGAATATTTTTTATCAATAAAAAAATCACTTAACTTTTTAAAAGTTTGCATTCCAAGAGGCATGAATTTATCACCTTTTTTCCATTTTCTTAAAACTAATGGAAATTTCAACTTATCAAAATCTAGTTTTGCTTTAACACGATCTTTTGCTACTTTTCTATCAGTTGATTTTGATAATTCCATAGTAAATGGAGTGCTGATCTTATGCTGATTTTCTAAAATCTCATAAGACACATTCTCTTTTGAAATTTTAGAGATTAAAATATATTCACGATCAATATTTAATTGATAAGTTTTTGAAAAAAATTGTTTTCCACTTTGAGTATTTAATGCTTTAATAATTTGATTAACTTCTGAAAATCCATATGGGTTTAGAAACTCATATAAATAAATGTTGAGGGGATTTAATTTTTGTAAATCTGTAATTTTTAATTTGAAAATTTCATTTTCATTTTGCAAAATCTCCTTTCTTTTACTTTCAATTTGTTCTTCAAAAACTTGAAAAACTCCTTCTAAAATTTCTATTTCGTTACTTATTGTTTCCTGAATATTTGGGTTCATTTCAGTTAATAAAGGAATCAACTCATATCTAATTTTATTCCTTAAATATTTTACTGATTTATTAGAACTATCTTCTCTAAAACTTTGCTTAACAGCTGATAAATAAGCATCAATCTCAAGACGACTAACACATAATAATGGCCTGATTATATTATTGTTTTTAGTCTTAATCCCAAGCAAACCTTTTAATCCACTTCCTCTAGTTAGGTTTATAAAAAAAGTCTCTACATCATCATTTTTATGATGACCAACTGCAATATAATTTAAATTATTTTCAACTAATAATTCATTAAACCATTTATAACGCAAATCTCTGGCAGCCATCTGAATTGAAACTTTATTTTCGTCAGCATATTTTTGTGTATCAAAAGATTTTAAATGAAACCTAACTCCAAACTTATCTGCTAATTTTTTCAAAAATTCCTCATCATTATCTGACTCTTCACCTCTTAAATTAAAATTACAGTGAGCAAGTTCTATATCATAACCAAGTTCTTTTAAACAAAGAAATAAAGCAAGACTATCAGCCCCACCACTAATAGCAACCAACAACTTATTATCACTTTTGCAAAGTGACTTTTCATCAATAAATTTACTTACTATATTAATCATCTATATTAAAATTTAATGCCTCAAATAAAGGTTTTGCTTTTATCAAGCATTCTTCATATTCCTCCAAGGAATCTGATTTTATAGTAATCGCACCACCTACTCCAATAGATAAATATTGGCTAGCCAAATTATACAAAATTGTTCTGATAACAACACTAAAATCAAAATCTCCTTCAGGGGTAATATAGCCAACTGCTCCAGAAAAAATTCCTCTTTTAAAATTCTCAAACTTTTCAATAAGCTCCATTGCTTTCAATTTTGGAGCACCAGTCATTGAGCCCATTGGGAAAGTAGTTCTTAAAACATCCGCTAAATGAATGTCCTCAGAAATCTTGGAACTGATTGTGCTAATCATCTGGTGGACTTTTTCAAAAGTATAAATTTTGCAAAGCTCATCAACTTTTACTGATGCTTTTGAAGCAGTAATTGACAAATCATTTCTAACCAAATCAGTAATCATTATATTCTCTGAAATATCCTTTTCACTTGTAGACAATTCTTCAATTAGCTTCAAATCTTCAGTTGTACTACCTCCTCTTTTTCTTGTACCTTTAATGGGTTGAGAAATAATTTTTCTTCCAGATTTTTTAATATACCTTTCAGGGCTTGCTGAAAGTACATATTGTTTTTCTAATTTCAAAAAAGCTGAAAATGGAGTACTCATTTCTTTATTTATATCTGCAAAAACTAACTCAGGATTAAGTTTAATTTGCTCTGCATAAAACTCCTGACAATAATTCATTTCATAAATATCACCTTTTTGAATATGTGATTTTATATTTTCAATTTTGTCAATATATGATTCTTTTGTATCTCTTTGATTAAAATTAACTGTTGGGGGTTCGCCTTCTAACTTCTCAAAACTGAAAGCTGTTACAAATTTATCACAGTCATCTTTTGATTGAAATGTCTGAATTTCTAACTGATTATCTTTTAATAATAAAACATACTCAGGTTGAAAAAACAATAAATTATTAACTCCAAAAGCATCATGATTTTGTGATTTTAAATTCTCAACTTCATTCTTTAAATCATAAGACAAATAACCAAAAAACCAATCCTTTTTTATATTGTGATGATTTTTTAAACTTTCAAAAGATTCAGTATTTGATTTTAAAACATCAACCGCACCAACTCCTGCAATAATATCATAATTTATATAATTGAGTGGTAACTGTTGTTTTTTATCAAAACTATTAGAAGTTAAAATACTCATATATTCATTATCTAAACTCATATTCAGCAAGGCTTTTAATAAATTAGTAGCAGTAATATCAGGGTATTTAAATAAATTTCTCACTTTGCAATAATACTAAAAAGCCAACTCATTTTATTTTATATTTTTGAACTATGAATAAAATACTTTTTTTAACGCTAATGTTTCCAATTTTTGTGTTCTCTCAAAGCGATACAACTTTTAATACTAAAGGGGAAATTATAAGCATTAATCAGAAGGGAGTTGATAAATTAGTTTCAAAATACAAACAAATTTTAAAGAAAACTGGAGGGGTAGAAGGCTGGAGAATACAACTAATATTTAAAGACCAAAAAGAAGAAATTCTTCCTTATCAAATAAAATTTACAAATTTATATCCAGAGATTCCTGTCCAAATTGCTTTTGATTCTCCCAACTACAAATTAACTGTTGGAAACTTTAGAACAAGAAATGAGGCGTTAAAAATAAAGCACCAGATAAGTAAAAACTTTCCTGGTGCTTATCCTGTTCCAATTATTATTGATCCTGATTTATTAGAGGACTAAATAAGAGTTCTTTTTGTTTCAACCTCAGCATATCCTTCAATAATATCTCCTACTTTAATATCATTAAAGTTTTTGATAGACATACCACATTCGAATCCTTTTCTTACTTCAGCTACATCATCTTTAAATCGTTTTAATGATGATAACTCACCAGTGTAAACAACAACTCCATCACGGATAAGTCTTACGCCTGTATTTCTTGATAATGCTCCATCAAGAACCATACAGCCTGCGATTGTTCCTACTTTTGAGATTTTGAATACATCTCTAACTTCAATATTACAAACAATTTGCTCCTCAACATCAGGAGATAACATTCCTTCCATTGCTAATTTCAATTCTTCAATTGCTTTGTAAATAATTGAATATAATCTAATATCAATTTGTTCTGTTTCAGCTAACTTTCTAGCTTGCAATGATGGCCTTACTTGGAATCCAATAATAATTGCATCAGAAGCAGCAGCTAACATTACATCAGATTCAGAAATCTGACCTACTGCTTTTTGGATTATATTTACTTTAATTTCCTCAGTAGATAATTGTTGTAATGAATCAGATAATGCTTCAATTGAACCATCAACATCACCTTTTACAATCACATTTATTTCTTGGAAATCACCTAAAGCAATTCTTCTTCCAATTTCATCAAGTGTAAGGTGTTTCTGAGTTCTTACATTTTGTTCTCTTTGCAGTTGACCTCTTCTTGAAGCAATCTTTTTTGCTTCTTGCTCACTTTCCATTACATGGAATTCATCTCCAGCAGTTGGTGCACCATCTAAACCTAACAATACAACTGGAGTTGATGGCCCTGCTTCATTCATTGTCTCACCTCTTTCGTTA
Organism: uncultured Flavobacteriales bacterium; assembly: GCA_905478185.1. Taxonomy (GTDB): domain Bacteria; phylum Bacteroidota; class Bacteroidia; order Flavobacteriales; family BACL11; genus UWMA-0277. Next base: position 15,537 of record CAJQHO010000046.1, read on the forward strand.
AGCATTGCTTTAACTTTACCAGAGAATGAACCAGCTAATACATAATCTCCAACTTTTAAAGTTCCTTTCTGAACTAAAATTGTAGATAAATATCCTTTTCCTTTATCAAGTGATGCTTCAATAACTGTACCTTGAGCCAATCTATCAGGGTTTGCTTTTAAGTCAAGCATTTCAGCTTCTAATAAAATCTTTTCTAAAATTTCTGGAACACCAGTTCCTACTTTTGCTGACATATCTTGTGACTGATATTTACCTCCCCAATCTTCAACAAGAAGATTCATTTCAGCAAGTTCTCCTTTAATTTTCTCAGGATCTGCAGTTGGTCTATCAATCTTATTAATTGCAAAAATAATTGGGACTCCTGCAGCTTGTGCGTGACTAATTGCCTCTTTAGTTTGAGGCATCACTCTATCATCAGCAGCTACAACTACAACTACAATATCAGTAACTTTTGCACCCCTTGCTCTCATGGCAGTAAATGCCTCATGCCCTGGAGTATCTAAGAATGAAATTTGTTTTCCACTTTCAAGAGTTACTTCATAAGCACCAATATGCTGTGTAATTCCTCCTGATTCACCAGCAATAACATTAGTTTCACGGATGTAATCCATTAATGATGTTTTACCGTGATCAACATGTCCCATAATAGTAATAATAGGAGCTCTTACTTGCATTTGATCTTCTGTATCTTCAATTTCTTCAATTGATTCTTGAACATCAGCACCTACAAATTCAACTTTAAACCCAAAATCTTCAGCTAACATTTGAATTGTTTCAGCATCAATTCTTTGATTTATTGAAATCATCATTCCAAGACCCATACAAGTAGTTACAATCTCATTTACTGAAACATCCATCATAGTCGCTAACTCACTTGCTGTAGCGAATTCTGCAATTTTAATTGATCTGTTTTCAGTAGCTTGCTGATTTGTTTCTTCAGCAACATCTCTATGTGCTTGTCTTTTTTCTCTTCTGTTTTTAACAGATTTTTTCTTTCCTCTTCCTTGTAATTTTTCTAAAGTTTCTCTTACTCTTTTTTGAGCTTCTTCAGCAGAAATTTCCACTGTTTCTCTTTTTGGCTTTCTTGATTTTTTGAACTTATTAGGATCAACTTTCGCTTTTACTATCCTTACTCTTTTCTTTTTCTCAACCTTTTCAGGCTTTTTAAATTGAGTTAAATCAATTGTTTGACCTGTAATTTTAACGCCTTTAAGTTTACCAGCAGATGCTTTAATAAGTTGATCTGCCTTCTTTACAGGAGTTTCTGTTTTTAGAGCTTCTTCTTCCTTTGGTTCAGAAGCTTTTGCTGCTTCTTTTTTAGTAGGGTTTTTTACTTTTGGTTCTAATTCAAATTTACCCAAAACTGTCTTGTCTTTTTTAGCAACTTTTGCTTTAATAATCTCATCCTTTTTAGGAGCTTCTTCCTCAGCTTTAATCTTTGCTAACTTTGCAGCTTCAGCTTCTTTTTGAGCTTTTTCCTCAGCTTCTTGCTGTTTAATAATTTCCTCAGCTTTAACTAATTCTTTTTCTTTGGATAAAAGTTCGGCAGATAATTTCGCTTTCTTTTCAGAATCAAACTCACCTAACAAATCCATGTAAACATCATGAGAAACTTTGGAAGTTGGTTTTAAATCATCAATCCCCTTTGCTTCTAAAAATGAAAAAATCCTATCAATACTTACATTGAATTCTTTTACTAACTTATTTAACCTTACACTTTTTTTATCTGACATAATAGTCTCTACAATTTATTTCTTAATCTTCAAACTCTGAACTTAAAATGCTCAGCACTTCATCAACAGTTTCTTTTTCTAAATCAGTTCTTAAAACTAAATCTTTTGATGAGATGTCTAACACGCTCTTAGCGGTATCACAACCAATATTTTTAAGAGCTTCAATTACCCATCCTTCAAGTTCATCAGAGAATTCATCAATCGCAACATCATCATCAAAACTATCTGCATCTCTATAAACATCAAGATCATAACCAGTTAATTTACCTGCTAAATTAATATTATGACCTCCTCTACCAATTGCTAAAGATACTTGATCAGCATCCATAAATACTGAAGCTCTCATCTTCTCCTCATCTAACTTTACAGATGTAATTTTAGCTGGAGATAATGCTCTGCTAATAAGCAGTTGAGTATTTTCAGTAAAATTAACAACATCAATATTTTCATTTTTAAGCTCACGAACAATTCCATGGATTCTTGATCCTTTCATTCCTACACAAGCTCCAACTGGATCAATTCTATCATCATATGATTCAACAGCTACTTTTGCCCTCTCTCCTGGAGCACGAACCACTCTTTTAATAGTAATAATTCCATCAAATACTTCAGGGACTTCTTGCTCAAATAATCTCTTAATAAAATCAGGAGCAATACGAGAAAGAACAATATTTGCTTTATTATTTTTTAAGTTCACTTCTTTGATAACAGCCCTAACTGACTCTCCTTTTTTGAAGTAATCCTTAGGGATTTGCTCGTCTTTTGGTAAAGATAAATCATTACCTTCATCATCTTGCAAAAGGATTTCATTTCTCCAAATTTGATAAACTTCACCATGAATAATTTCACCAATTCTATCTTCATAGCGCTTCATCAACTCATCTCTATGCTGATCAGCAATACGAGCCATTAAATGCTGGCGAATAGAAAGTACTTGTCTTCTTCCAAATTCTGATTCAAAACTAACTTGTTCCGAAACCTCCTCGCCAACTTCATAATCATCTTCAATTTTTAAGGCATCTGATAATGAAATTTGAGCAATAGGATTTTCAACTTCTCCATCTGCAACTATCTCTCTGTTTCTCCAGATTTCTAAATCACCTTTATCAACATTAATAATAACATCAAAGTTTCCTTCTTCATCATATTTTTTTGCCAATACCGCTTTAAAAACATCTTCCAATATATTCATCATTGTTTCACGGTTAATATTTTTAACCTCTTTAAACTCTGAAAACGATTCAATTAGATTTTCTACTTCCATTTTATTTAAAATTTATTTTAAGTTTAGTTTCTTTTATTTCATTTTGAGGAATTTCTACCTCTTCCAATATGTACTCTTTTCTACTTCCTTTTTTCTTTTTTGCAACTTCAAGTGTTAAAACATTATCTTTATAAGCAAGAATAAGTCCGGTTTTACGCTTTCCATTAGTTAGTAAAACTCCAACTTCTTTTCCATTATATTTATGATATTGATCTTCAACCATAAAAGGATTATCAAGCCCAGCAGAACAAACTGTTAGCTCATAATCTTCAACATCTCTATCAAAATGTTCTTCTATATACTTGCTAATAGCAAGGCAATGCTCTACTTGCACTCCTTCTAGTCTATCAAAGAAAACTGTAATAACATTTGCTGTGTTTAATTTTACGTCAACAAAAAAACCATCAAGTTCTTTTATCTTTGGTTCAGCTACTTTTCTTATTTCTTCTTTTGCAATCATATATCTATGTAAAAAAAGAAGAGGCTAACTGCCTCTTCCCTTTTCTTCCTCTATTTTCGGTTGCAAATATAAGGAGTTTTATTTAAACTCACAAATGCTTACTTAAGTAAAATTATTTGATTTAATTTTTAGAAACTGATTAAAATTGAAAGTACAAGAAAGGCTGTTCCTTGCCAGAATAATATAAAATTAATGCAACTAATATTATGTAAGCCAGCCATCTTACACTCCTTTTGCAAAAAAGAAATAATTTTTCTATTCCGTATTTCCCTTCTCTCCCTAACCATTCAATAAATACAAAAATTAGTATTAAAAGAATAATTTTTTTCGGGAAAATTGCAGGAATTGAGAAAAGGGAATTTGAAAATATTTTAGAGATGTAGCTTATAGCATGATTAATATCTTCTGCTCTAAAGAATATCCACGCAAAAACTGTTAAAGAGAAGGTTGAAAAAATGCTTAACACCTCTCTTATAGTAGGTAAAAGTTTCCCTTCCGCAGCTATATTTAAGTTATCCCGATTTGTTTTGAATAGCAATAATGGTAAAAAATAGAATGCATTTAATATACCCCAGATAATAAAAGTCCAGTTTGCCCCATGCCAAAATCCACTAACAATAAAAATAATAAATATATTCCTGACTTTTTTATTAGTACTCCCCCTACTACCTCCTAAGGGAATGTACAGATAATCTCTAAACCAAGTAGACAGTGATATATGCCATCTTCTCCAAAATTCAGCTATATCTCTTGAAAAATAAGGAAATGCAAAATTCTGCATCAACTGAAATCCAAATAACCTAGATGTTCCGATAGCAATATCAGAATAACCTGAGAAATCTCCATAGATTTGAAAAGCAAAAAAGATAGCTCCAAGTATTAAAGTGCTACTAGAATATGACGCATAATTTGCAAAAATATCATTCACTATAATAGCACAATTATCTGCAATAACTACTTTCTTAAATAATCCCCATAAAATTTGTTTTAAACCATCAACTGCCTTGAAATAGTCAAAATTTCTTTTTTGATTAAATTGAGGCAATAAATTTACAGCCCTTTCTATGGGGCCAGCCACTAGTTGAGGAAAGAAACTTACAAAGGAAAAAAAGGCAATACAATCTTTAGTTGGAGCTATTTTTCTCTTATATACATCAATAGAATAACTTAGTGTTTGAAAAGTATAAAAACTAATTCCAACGGGTAAAATAATATCAAGCCTTGAAGTTTGAAAAGAAGAGCCTAATAAAGTAAATGCTTGAGAAAAACTTTCACTAAAAAAATTAAAATACTTGAAGAATCCTAGAAAACCAATATTTATAAAAATACTAGTCAGTAATAATAATTTTCGCTTACTCTTATTTGAAGCACTTAAAAGCTTTAATCCAATAATATAATCAATAGTTGAACTAAATACTATAAGTAAGAGGAATCTCCAATCCCACCAAGCATAGAAAAAATAACTGGAGAATAATAAAAGAAGGTTCTGTAATTTAATGCTTTTATTAGTAGCAAACCAATATAAAAAAAAAACAATTGGCAGGAATATTGAAAATTCTATGGAATTAAATATCATATTTGCTTAAATACCTACCTGATAATAAAAAATTAATCTCTTCTGAGAATTTTTTAGCTCCAAGAAAATTAAGATGATCTGAATCATAAAAATAATCTATACTATATTTAGCTCTTGTTAAATCAATAACCCTAATACCCTCTTTTGAATATTCTGCTTTTATCAAAGCATATCTTTCAATTATTTCTTCAGGTATTAATTGATAATACTGATCAGTAACAGGTGTCCCAAGTAATATAGGTGTTATTTGGTTTTGTTCACTAATATCTATAATTGAATCAAGGTAAGAAATACACAAATCAGAAATACCATAATCTTTATAAAAATAGTGTAAATCTATTCTTTTCTGATAATTCTCTTTTATTTTATTCTCTTTTCTTGCCTCAAACTGTCCGATAAAGTTTTGATAATGGTCTAATCTAGGGATAAGACACATATTGCGGCTATACGCTATAAATAACTTTAAATAATCAATATCTATATTAGATATATTAACAATATCTTTAGTTAATAAGTAATACTTATCAAAAATCCCAACATTCCAAAACTTATCTTTTAGTTTATAATCATTAAAATTTGATAAATTTTGATGCCCAAAACCTATTATTAAAGTGTCAGGCTTAACATTTTTTTGTAAAAGAAATTTAAGTTTTAAATAAGTTAAGTAATAAGGCTCAGCATTTTGACAGATATTGATAGCTGAATTCATTTTCAAAGGATTTAAAGATGAACGTAAATGTGAATCCCCAACTATAAGAATATCTTTTTGAGCTATTGATATTTTTTCACTAATACAATAATTTACAGTAAAAATAACTATAAAATAGAACAATGAAAAGAGTGCAAATACACTAAGTGTTAAAATAAATCTCTGTATTGAATTAAACATCAATTAAATTATATCATAGTTAAAAGCAAGTTTTCTATTGCAATCATAGAAAATATTATTTAATCTAGGAGATTCTTATTGCAGCACTATTCTTTTACTTACAAATGAGTCCTGAGTTTTAATCTGAACCAAATAGATTCCTCTAGAGTAAGCTGATAAATCAACTTGTTTAGTATATTCTCCAACAAAGTTTTGTTTCTCTTCTTTAGACACTAAATTACCAAATGCATCAATAACTGTTATCTCAAAATTATCTAACTCTTCAGAAACAAAATTAATATTAATCATGCCATCAGTTGGATTAGGATATACATTTAGATTTTCTCCTAAGTCCACATCACCTGCAGTTATTCTGTTAGATGATAAAGTAGTGAAGAATTGCCATCCTCTCCAAGCAGAATTATTTTGAACTGTAGAATCACAAAGTGCTCTTACTCTCCATTTATATGTAGTCCCAGGATCTAATGATGCTATTGCATCAATGTTAGTATTTATTGTATCTACTGTTCTAGTAATCCAAGCCGCTGATGTATCAATATATACTAATTTATAACCCCAAGCTGCTGGAATTGCGTCCCAAACTAAATCAGCAGTTGTGGTTGTAATATTTAACTCATCAGGATTTGTTGGCTTAGCACAAACTTCTTGAGTAGTAAATGTTTGTAATGAAGACCATGCTGAAACTGAAGAAGTGTCGGTTGAACATACGCTCCTTACTTGCCATTCATAATCAGTACTAGCAGTTAAACCGTTTAAGATTTTTGATGCTCCATAGATGGTAGATGGATTAATGGACCAAGTTGAAGTTCCCACAATTCTCGCTCTTACTGCATAATGATCAGCAGTTGCTGTTGCTCCCCAATTAACAGTTGCATTGTCTGTACCAATTGCTGTGGCACTAAAACCTGCAGGAGTTGTACATGGAGGCAAAGGGGTTAGGGTTGTGAAATTGGAACCAGAAACAGCAGAAGATAAATTAGAAGGACTACAAGCTGTAACAACCATCCATTCATACTCAGTAGCAGAACTTAAACCTGTAAAGAATACTCTTTGTTCTTGACCTACTTGAGATGAAGTAACTGCTATACCCAATGGTAGGGCTGTAACATTTGTAACTAATGCATTATTTACAATAACAGTATCCCAGTTAGAAGCTGTTATCTCTTTAAAAATTAATAAAAAATCAGTATTGTTAGGGCCATTCCATTTTAAAGAGGCTTCTGTTGTAGTGGTAAAGTTGTTTCTGACACCAAGATTAGTTGGGTCAGCACAAGGTGATAGAGTAAAGAACGTTTCTTGTGGAGCCCACCCTGAAATATTAGTGCCGGCTAAATCACATAATGCTCTCACTTGCCAATGGTAGTTACCTCCTGAAAGTAATCCAGTTAATGAATACGTAGTAGCTGTTATAGTATCATATGTCCAAGAATTGAACCCTCCTCCAATAGTTTTAAATCTTACTTGATATGCAACAGCATTAACCGTTCCTGTAAAAGATAAATCAGCAGAAGTTAATGTAATATTTGAAGTGGTTAAAGCTGATGGCTGAGCATTACAATCTGCTAATGTTGTAAATGTTTGTAATGAAGACCATGCTGAAACTGAAGAAGTGTCGGTTGAACATACGCTCCTTACTTGCCATTCATAATCAGTACTAGCAGTTAAACCGTTTAAGATTTTTGATGCTCCATAGATGGTAGATGGATTAATGGACCAAGTTGAAGTTCCCACAATTCTCGCTCTTACTGCATAATGATCAGCAGTTGCTGTTGCTCCCCAATTAACAGTTGCATTGTCTGTACCAATTGCTGTGGCACTAAAACCTGCAGGAGTTGTACATGGAGGCAAAGGGGTTAGGGTTGTGAAATTGGAACCAGAAACAGCAGAAGATAAATTAGAAGGACTACAAGCTGTAACAACCATCCATTCATACTCAGTAGCAGAACTTAAACCTGTAAAGAATACTCTTTGTTCTTGACCTACTTGAGATGAAGTAACTGCTATACCCAATGGTAGGGCTGTAACATTTGTAACTAATGCATTATTTACAATAACAGTATCCCAGTTAGAAGCTGTTATCTCTTTAAAAATTAATAAAAAATCAGTATTGTTAGGGCCATTCCATTTTAAAGAGGCTTCTGTTGTAGTGGTAAAGTTGTTTCTGACACCAAGATTAGTTGGGTCAGCACAAGGTGATAGAGTAAAGAACGTTTCTTGTGGAGCCCACCCTGAAATATTAGTGCCGGCTAAATCACATAATGCTCTCACTTGCCAATGGTAGTTACCTCCTGAAAGTAATCCAGTTAATGAATACGTAGTAGCTGTTATAGTATCATATGTCCAAGAATTGAACCCTCCTCCAATAGTTTTAAATCTTACTTGATATGCAACAGCATTAACCGTTCCTGTAAAAGATAAATCAGCAGAAGTTAATGTAATATTTGAAGTGGTTAAAGCTGATGGCTGAGCATTACAATCTGCTAATGTTGTAAATGTTTGTAATGAAGACCATGCTGAAACTGAAGAAGTGTC
>CAJQHO010000047.1 GCA_905478185.1 uncultured Flavobacteriales bacterium
CATAGTATCACGGATACTTTTAGGTTGCTCGTAAATCTCTTTAAGCATAAAATGAGGAAAACCATCTTTTTCAATAGTATCTAAACTCATTTCTAACTCATGTATATAAGCAGTTTTGCTTACGTTTGCAATAGTTTTAATCTCTAAAGATTCTCCGCTATTTACACGAGCAATTTCACCATCTTCTAAGTAAACTACTTCATTAGTATATTCGATAATAGGTGTAGCATCTGATGCAATATAATATTCATCACGCCCAACACCAATTACTAAAGGAGAACCTTTACGAGCAGCAATAAACTCATTAGTAATTCCTTCCTCCATCACCACAATTGCATATGCACCAACCACCTCATCAAGAGCAATTCTTACCGCCTCAAATAGATTAACATTTTCTTGATTTTTAATATCTTCAAAAAGGTGAATTAATACTTCCGTATCAGTATCACTTTTAAAAGTATGTCCTTTTGTTTCTAAAGCAGTTTTTATAGATGCGTAATTTTCAATAATCCCATTATGAATAATTGATAATTTTCCATCACCAGAATTATGTGGATGAGAATTTACTTGATTAGGTACCCCATGAGTTGCCCATCTTGTATGCCCAATTCCTATTGAACCACTCGTATTTTTACCTGAAGAATAGGCTTCTAAATCAGAAACCTTACCTTTTTGTTTTAAGGTAGCAATCCCGGAATCACTTCCTATTGCAACACCTGCAGAATCATACCCTCTATACTCTAAACGCTTTAATCCTTTAATGATAATTGGATAAGCATCTTTACTTCCTACATAACCAACAATTCCACACATATTTTATAATTCTGAATAATTAATAGTAATTTTAATATCCTTAGAGAGGATTGTTCTGTTTGCATTAATAGCAGCCCCAGCAGGCATTAAATATAAATCGTTTGTATATGATGAATTATTTAATAATTGGTAAAAATATCTAGTGATATTAAAAGAGTAAATATCTCCATCTAATTTACCACCAAAATGCGTTTCTCCTTCTACAGTAAAGTCAGTTAGAAATACATTACTTCCTTCATTATCAACACGGACTAAAACTAATTTTTCATGTGCTTCATATTCTGATTGTGAACCTGATTCAACATCAAAATTAATAGTAACTTTATTGATTACTTTACCTTCTAAAGTGTCTTTTATAATATCTAAATCTCCTAATGTAATTTTAGCTTTATAACCTGCCATTGATTGCAAATGAACATTAGAATCATCTTCAATTATAGCATTGTTATTCTTTTCATTAAAAAGATTAATTCTTGCCGCATCACCTCCTAATTCAAAATCTAGTGACAAGGAATCACTATCCTCATTATGATAATAGATTTTTAAATATGAATTTGACCCATCAGGGTTGAGGTACAGCATAGTGTTTTGTGCACTAGCTACAACACTTATTCCCTTAAAGTTTTCTAAGAAAACCTCATTGTCTTTTAACCCCTCATTCTCTAAATCTAAAATTAAATCCCCAAAATCATTGTTTAATTTCACTTTTAAAAGTGGTTTTTCTGTATCGTTAGAAACTGAAAAAGATTCAATATAAGACATCCCCCCTGGTATTGGTATTGGGTATGATGTAGAATAATATACTGAATCTTTATAGATATCATCTTGAAGTACTAAAACATCTATGCTAGTAAAATCTGCTAATTCATCACCATAATAACCTGAGTAAGTATAAGACAACACAACTGAATCAACAGTAGGGTTAGTGCCTAAATCAGTATTGTTATCGGTCAAGAGGATTTGAGAATAAAAAGAAGATCTATTGTTCCCAAAATTAGAATCATCTATTTCTCCTAAAATTAAAGATAAAGCCTCATCAGTTCTTAAAGAATCTTCAGATTCTGTAGCTGAAGTAAAATTAATAAAATCATCACTATTAATAATAATGTTGTCAGATGTGGGTTGTACTTCTAAGCCAATTGTATTTGGGTCAGTACATGAAACTGCAATTAAACCTATTAATAGGCTTAATGAAAATATTTTATTCATTTTTTATTCTTCTGTAATTACTACTTCTTCCTCCTCAATAAATTGAGCATAAAAATCTTGGTAAGCATCAATATAATCTTCCTCACCAGGATATTCCATAAACGGCTTTTCTGACTTTTTAATATGCGCAAGCACATCTTTATCCATTTCAGGACTTGCTTGAACTACAGCATCAGCATAATCAGTAGCAAATTTGTGTAAATTATTTATATTAGGAACCTTAACTCCTTCAACAGCCTTTTCTTCTAGTTTTTCATATAATAATTTATCAGTAATTGTGTCACTTAACACACCATCAAAAGAATTATCAAAAACAGAATAAATAACTTTTACATTTTCAAATAAAGGGTCCTCAGCATACAATGTTTTAATATACATAGGTACCAATGAAGCAAACCAACCTTGGCAATGGATAACATCAGGAGCCCAACCTAATTTACGAACAGTTTCAATAACTCCCTTACAATAGAAAATCATACGCTCATCATTATTGGTCATGAAGTTTCCATCTAAATCATCAAACATCTGCTTTTTAGGGAAATACTCATCATTATCAATAAAGTAAACTTGCAATCTTAATTTTTGAATAGAGGCAACTTTGATAATTAACTGATGATCGAAATCATCAATAATTAAATTCATTCCTGAAAGACGGATTACCTCATGTAATTGATGTCTTCTTTCATTAATTGTTCCAAATCTCGGCAAGAACATTCTGATGTCTTTACCGCTTTCTTGGGTTTTTTGTGGCAATAAACTTGCTACATCTCCCATTGTTGTTTCTCCAGTATATGGTACAATTTCCTGTGAGACATACAAAACTCTCTTCTTCTGCATTGATTAGATTTTAAGTATGCAAAAATATAGAAAAAAAAGCGTAACATCAAAGCTTTTCTCTTAGTTTTGTCCGCTTTACAATTATTATTACTGCTGATAAATGAAAATATTTAAAACAAAAACCGAATTAACTACCTATTTAAATACTTTTGATAGTGAAAAGTCTGTCGGATTTACACCAACAATGGGAGCTTTACATAGTGGACATTTACAATTAATTGAAAGTTCAAAAAGAGAATGTGACATTTCAATTTGCAGTATATTCGTAAACCCCACACAGTTTAATAATTCTGGTGATTTAGAAAAATACCCAAACACCTTAAAAGCTGATTTAAGAAAGCTAAAAAAAGTAAATTGTGATATAGTTTACACGCCATTTATTGATGATTTGTATGCAAAAGGAGAGAAAGCGAAAGAGTTTAACTTTGGAAGTTTAGCTGCATCAATGGAAGGGGAATATAGACCAGGACATTTTAATGGAATGGCAACTATAGTTGAAAAATTCTTCAATATTATAAACCCTACTAAAGCATTTTTCGGACAAAAAGATTTACAACAACTACAAATTGTAAAAGCATTGGTAAAACAAATGCAGTCCGATATTGAAATTATTGGCATACCTACTATTAGAGAAGGAAGTGGATTAGCGAAAAGTTCAAGAAATTCTTTACTATCTGCAAATGCAAAAACGGAAGCTTTACTCATTAGTAAATGTTTAAATTTTTGCACTGAAAACAAGAACTTAGGAATATCTGAATTACAAAAATACATAAAAAGTGCTTTTGAGAAAAGTAGAAACTTAGAGCTTGAATATGCTGAATTTGTATCTTTAAATCAGATGAAAGAAATTAAAGAGTGGGAGGCAGAAAATCAATCTGCAGTTTGCATAGCAGCATATATTTATGGTGTTCGATTAATTGATAATATAATTTTATAGTTTTACAACATGAACAAAAAAGTACTTTTAAAAGTTTTAAAATATATTGCATCATTAGGCCTTGCTTTTGGAATTTTATACTTGCTGTTTAAAAACCAAGACCCAGTAAGGCTAGTTGAAGAAATACAAAAAGTAGATGAGAAATTGGTAGTTTTATCAATGATTTTTGGAGGATGGGCCTATGTAAGTAGAGGGCTAAGATGGATCGTTCTGATTGATGCTCTTGGTTATAAATCATCAAAATGGAATTCTATTTCTGCTGTATCGGTTGGGTATTTTACAAATATGTTTATTCCTAGAGCTGGAGAAATTTCAAGATGTACTGCTTTAAACCAAACTGATAAAATTCCTGTTGACAAATTATTTGGCACAATTTTAGTAGAAAGAGTACTTGATTTTATCTTTTTATTATTTTTAATATTGCTGACAATTGCACTTAAATTTAATGATATTTTTAATTTTTACAATGCACTTCAAACTCAGCAAACTGAAAGTACTGGAAACAGTAATATACTCTTATTAATCGCAAGTATTGTAGTACTTGTTATGTCCTTTATTTTTCTTAAAAAATGGCTTAAAAAATCATCTTTTTATGATAAAGTCTTAGATTTTATTGAAGGGCTGAAAGAGGGATTTAAAAGCATTAAAAACATGAAAAGGAAAACAGCATTCTGGCTTCATACTTTTAGTATCTGGATTATGTATTTCCTGATGACTTATATCTGCTTTTTCAGCATGCAAGAAACAAGCCACTTAACTGCTGGTGATGGACTTTTCCTATTAGTATTAGGTGGAATAGGAATGGTAATTCCCACCCCGGGAGGAGTAGGATCTTATCATGCAATTGTAATGATTGGACTATCAGTATTAGGTGTGGGAACAATTTACTTAGGAGAAGGTGGTGATCCAACAAATCCTGCATTATTATTTCCAACCATAGTTCATGTAGCACAGACTTTAGTCGCTATAATTATGGGTTCAATTGGCTTGTTAATTTTGTTCGTATCAAAAAAGAAAAAAAATGTCGCATCTTAATAAAATAAACAGCAAAATATTTTCGCTTGATGATTTAAAAAATCAAGTGAATGCTTGGAAGCAAGCTGGTGAAGAGGTCGTTTTTACTAATGGTTGTTTTGACATAATACATAGAGGACATATTGAAGTATTGGCACAAACTGCTGATTTAGGTGACAGATTAATTATCGGATTAAATTCAGATACTTCTATACAAAAATTAAAAGGGGAAGATCGCCCAATCATTGATGAGCAAGCAAGATCCATTTTGTTAGCAGCACTTAATTTTGTTGATGCAGTAATTTTATTTCCAGAAGACACGCCAATTAATTTAATAAGTACACTTTTACCAGATGTACTCGCAAAAGGTGGTGATTATGAAATTGAGACTATTGTAGGGCAAGAAATTGTACAGAACAATGGAGGAAAGGTAAAACTTGTTCCTTTTGTTGATGGATTTTCAAGCACTACAATTATTGAAAAAATCAAAAACTCTTAATGGCAAAAAAGAAAATTCAATCTGCTTTTTTTTGCCAAAGCTGTGGTACACAATCCCCAAAATGGCTAGGAAAATGCCCGCAATGTAATGAGTGGAATACTTTTGTTGAAGAAGTACTAACCAAAGAAAGTGATAACAAAGGAGGCTTTAAATCAGAGAAAATAAACAAGCCGACCTTAGTTAGTGAGATTGATTACACCAATGAAAAACGAATCATAACCAACGACAAAGAACTCAACCGAGTATTAGGGGGAGGAATTGTACCTGGCTCACTTATTCTTTTAGGAGGAGAACCCGGAATAGGAAAATCAACTTTATTATTGCAGTTTGCACTGAGTTCAAAAAGTAGAAAAATATTCTATGTATCAGGGGAAGAAAGCGAAAAACAAATAAAAATGCGGGCTGAAAGAATCAATAAAAATTCTGAGCATTGTTATATCCTAACCGAAACTTCTACTCAAAATATTTTCCAGCAAATAGAAAAATTACAGCCCGATATTTTAGTAATTGATTCGATACAAACCCTACACACGGCACATATTGATTCTTCTCCAGGATCAGTTTCACAAATACGAGAATGCACGGCCGAACTTATAAAGTACGCCAAAGAAACAGGAACAGCCGTTTTCTTAATTGGACATATAAACAAAGATGGGGCCATTGCAGGGCCAAAAATATTAGAGCACATGGTAGATACCGTACTTCAATTTGAAGGAGACAGAAACCATGTTTACAGAATACTTAGGACAGTGAAAAATCGCTTTGGCTCAGCATCAGAATTAGGGGTATATGAAATGAACCAAGAAGGACTTAGGGAAGTAAGCAACCCTTCCGAGATACTCATATCAGAAAGAGATGAGGCGACAAGTGGAGTTGGAATTGCTGCCACAATTGAAGGCGCTCGTCCGCTACTTGTAGAAATACAATCTTTGGTAAGTTCGGCAGTTTACGAGAACCCACAAAGGTCGGCTACTGGTTTTGACACTAAAAGAATGAATATGCTCTTGGCTGTTTTGGAAAAAAGATGTGGCTTTAAATTAGGAGCAAAAGATGTCTTCTTAAATATTACAGGAGGCATTAAAATTGATGATACTGCTATAGATTTGGCTGTGGTTTGTTCTATACTTTCATCTGACCAAGATGTTGCACTTGATACTCTTACTTGTTTTGCTGGAGAAATAGGACTAAGTGGAGAAATACGAGCAGTAAACAGAATTGAAAGCCGAATTGCAGAAGCTGAGAAACTAGGCTACAAACAAATAATTATTTCCAAGTACAATAAATTTAATGCCAAAGGTTTTAAAATTGATATCTTACAATGCGGGAAAATTGAAGAGGTTTTTAGGTTGTTGTTTTAACTTTTTATCAATGAACACTGAAAATAAAAAACTCTTCCAACAGAAAATGCTAAATCCCATTTTCTTTAAGTTATTTTTAATTTTAAAATTACCATTAGCATTTTTAGCTGGAGTTAAATTAAAATTCTTAAACGACACGCAATCTACAGTTCAAATAAAGTATAACTATTTAAACAAAAACCCGTTTAAGTCAATTTATTTTGCAGCTTTATCAATGGCAGGAGAATTAGCTTCCGGTATATTAGCAGCAAGTTTTATTTATAAAAACAAACCAGCAATATCCATGTTAGTTGTGGGTGTTAATATAGAGTTTTCTAAAAAAGCAGTTTGACTAATTGACTTCAACTGTAAACAAGGGAAGGAAATACAAGATTGCATAAATAAAAGCATTAAAGCAAAAGAAGGGCAAAGCATAGTTGTAACAACTACTGCAACAGATGAGCAAGGAGATATTGTAGCTACCTTCAATATTACTTGGTCTTTCAAAGCAAAACAATAAACTACTTAGATTCCAAGATTTGAGAAGTATGTGCTTTGGTTTTTACTTTCGTGATAATATCTTTTATTATTCCATCTTTATCAATTACAAAAGTAGTTCTGTTTATTCCATCATATTCCTTACCCATAAATTTTTTGGGTCCCCAGACGCCATAAGCGTTTAGTACTTCTTTACTTTCATCTGAGATAAGCGAGAAAGGTAAATCATGTTTTGCAATAAATTTTTGGTGCCTTTCAGGACTATCAGCTGAACAGCCCAACACCACATACCCCTTGTCTAAAAGCATTTTGTAGTTGTCCCTCAAATTACAAGATTGCATAGTACAACCTGGTGTCATATCTTTTGGGTAAAAATACAATACTACTTTCTTCCCTTTAAACTGTTCTAAAGTAATTGCATCACCATTCTCATAAATGGAATTTATTGCGGGTGCTTTGTCTCCTATTTTTAACATATTATAAAGTTCCTCTTCTTTCTTGTTCTGCCTCTATTGATTCAAATAACGCTTTAAAGTTTCCTTTCCCAAATGATTGGGCTCCTTTTCTTTGGATAATTTCAAAGAATAAAGTGGGCCTGTCGGTTAATGGTTTTGTAAAAATTTGCAATAAATAACCTTCATCATCTCTATCCACCAAAATACCATGTTTTTTCAAAATTGCCATATCCTCAGCAATCTCTCCTACTCTATCCCCTACTGTATCATAATACACTCCCGGAACATATAAAAACTCTACTCCTCTTGCTTTCATTGCAGAAACTGTACTTACAATATCATCAGTTGCTACTGCAACATGTTGTACCCCTGGGCCATCATAAAAATCCAAATACTCCTCAATTTGTGATTTCTTTTTTCCTTTTGCAGGTTCATTAATTGGAAACTTTACCCTCCCATTTCCATTAGTCATTACCTTACTCATTAAGGCAGTATACTGAGTAGAAATATCTTTATCATCAAAAGTGATAAGGTTAGCAAATCCCATAGTTTCATTATAGAATTTCTCCCAAATGTTCATTTCATTCCAACCTACATTTGCCACCATGTGGTCAATGTATTTCAATCCAACAGATTCAGGATTATAGTGCGATTCCCACTTTTCAAATCCTGGCATAAAAGTTCCTTTGTAGTTTTTACGCTCTACAAAAATATGAACGGTATCTCCATAAATTTTAATCCCTGATGTTGCCACCTCACCATCATTATCCTTTTCTGTTTTTGGTTCTAAGTAAGATTCAGCACCTCTACTTGTTGTTTCTTCCCAAGCCTTTTTTGCATCATCTACCCAAAGGGCGATTACCTTAACTCCATCACCATGTTTTTTAATGTGATCAAAAATCTCATTATCTTCTCCTGGCATTGGTGTCGTAAATACAATTCTGATTTTATCCTGAACCACAACATAAGAAGTTCTGTCCGTAACACCAGTTTCCAACCCAGCATATGCTAAAGATTGAAAGCCTAAAGCTGTTTTATAAAAGTGAGCTGCTTGTTTAGCATTTCCCACATAATACTCTACATAATCCGTTCCTAATAAAGGTAAAAAATCCTGTGCATCTGGGAATATTTTATCTAAGGAATAAGTAGTATTGTTTATTTTTGTTAAGTCTTCTCTCATCTTTTAATATTTATTTTTCAAGCCATGATTGATGGTAAACTCCATCCGAAAATTCAATAGCTGCTTTTGTTAATTTTAGTGGAGCAAAAGTATCTACCATTACTGCCAATTCATCCGTTTCCGTTTGTCCAATACTCCTTTCTGCTGCACCAGGGTGTGGTCCGTGAGGAATCCCTGCAGGATGCAAAGAAATATATCCTTCATCTACATGATTTCTACTCATAAAATCGCCAGCAACATAATACAACACTTCATCGGAATCGATATTAGAATGATTGTAAGGTGCTGGGATTGATTCTGGATGATAATCGTACATCCTTGGGCAGAACGAACAAATTACAAATCTGCTTGTTTCAAAAGTTTGGTGAACGGGTGGTGGCTGATGAATTCTTCCAGTTATTGGTTCAAAATCATGTATTGAAAATGCATACGGAAAATTGTAACCATCCCAACCTGCTACATCAAAGGGATGTGATGCATAAGTATACTCATGAATCATTTGTTCCTTTTTTATTTTGATAACGAAATCACCTTGCTCATCATGGGTTTCTAATTCTTCCGGCACTATTATATCACGCTCGCAATAAGGAGAATTCTCTAACATTTGTCCGAAATGATTACGATATCTTTTTGGAGTATAAACAGGAGTGTACGATTCTACAATAAACAATCTATTTTCAGAAGAATTGAACTTCATAGTATAAATCATTCCTCTAGGAATTACTAAATAATCACCTTCCTTAAACTTAATATTCCCTACAAAAGTTCGTAAAGTTCCTGTTCCTTTATGCACGAAAATTACTTCATCTCCATCTGTGTTTTTATAAAAATAATCCTCTTCCAAATTAGTTGGAGCCGAAAGCAAGATATTCAAATCATTATTCAACATAATAGAAATTCTACTCTTTAAATGATCGGCAACCTTTGGCGCTTCAAACCCTTTTAACATATAGGATTTTAGGTTTTTATCCACTGCAATTTCTGGTGCAACAGAGTATGCTTCTGCAATATTTTTAACTTGTGTTGGTCTGTGCAAATGATATAGCAAGGACGACATTCCGTCAAAGCCAATTGTTCCAAAAAGTTCTTCATAATGGATGTTTCCATCTTCTTTTCGGAATGTGGTGTGCCTTTTATGAGGCATCTTTCCTAATTTATGATATCTTGGCATACTGTTATTTTTATGCAAATATAATACATAAAACACAAACATAGCATGAATTACATCCTCCCTAAAATAAAAATGATAATTTTGCCTTACAAAATGAAACTCCTTACTTATAAAATAAATAATTTTGATACTCCTCAAATTGGAGTGTTGCAAAATCAGTTAGTATACGGCCTAAATAATTGTTTTGGTAATATCTCTTTAATTGAACTTATTCAGCTTAAAAAATACCAGGACCAAGTAGCTTCCTTTATTTGTAATGAAGATTGTTTGAAACACGACATTAAAGACGTTACTGTTTTACCAACTATACCAAAACCTACTTCTTTTCGTGATGCTTATGCTTTTAGGCAACATGTTGCTACCTCCAGAAAAAATAGAGGGGTAGATATGATTCCTGAATTTGATGAATTTCCGGTATTTTATTTTTCTAACCACAATGCTATGTTTGGAGATGGAGAAGAAATAGAACTTATGCCCGATCATTTTCACAGGTTAGATTATGAACTAGAATTTGCTATTGTAATTGGAAAGGGAGGTAAAAATATTTTAGCTAAAGATGCAGATAAGCACATTGCTGGATTCTGTATTTTGAATGACATAAGCGCCAGAAGATTGCAAATGGAAGAAATGAAACTGAATTTAGGCCCTGCAAAAGGGAAAGATTTTGCGAATGTAATTGGCCCTTATTTAGTAACTCCTGATGAATTAGAAAGCAAGAGTATTGATACTCCTTTTGGTAAAAAATACGATTTAAAAATGAGTTGTTATGTAAATGGAGAATTACTTTCAAAAGGAAATGCAAAAGATATGAATTGGAGTTTTGCTGAAATAATTGAGAGAGCTTCATATGGTGTTGAATTATTTCCTGGAGATGTAATTGGATCAGGAACTGTTGGAACAGGATGTTTGTTAGAACTAAATGGTACTGGGAAAAGAGATAATCCAGAGTATCAAGAAAGATGGATAGAGGAAAATGATGAGGTAGAAATGCAAATTGAAGGATTAGGAAAAATCACAAATAAAATTGTAAAAGCAAATTCTGATCACTCAATTTTAAAATTGAAAAAATGATAAAAACATTAGACATAACTAAAGGAGAAGTAGAGGGATTATATAGGATTTTATCATCAGCCGTAACACCAAGACCAATTGCTTTAGTAAGTACAGTTGATAAAGATGGAACCCAAAATTTAGCTCCATTTTCATTCTTCAATGTCTTTTCTGTAAACCCACCAATTATGGTTTTCTCCCCTGTAAAAAGCGGAAGATTCGGAACAAATAAACACACTTTAGAAAATGTAATGGACGTAAAAGAATGTGTAATAGCATTAGTTACTGAAGATACAGCTCAACAAGTTTCATTAGCTTCTTGCAGTTTCGAAAAAGGGGTAAATGAATTTGAAAAATCTGGACTAACAGAAGTGAAATCAGACTTAATTAAGCCCAGCAGAATTTTAGAATCTCCAATAAATTTCGAGTGCAAAGTAAATGATATTGTAGTATTAGGAGAAGAAGGAGGTGCAGGAAATTTAGTAATTGCTGAAGTTTTGAAAGTGCATATCAATGATGATATTTTAGATGAAAAAGGGGAAGTAGATCCGTTTAAAATGAATATTGTAAGCAGATATGGTGCGAATTGGTACGGAAAAACGACTAAAGATTCATTGTATGAAATCGCAAAACCTATTTCAAGGACAGGTATGGGATTTGATAAATTACCTGAAAACATAAAAAACTCAAATATTTTAACTGGAAATGATTTAGCAATTTTAGCATCAGCAGAAAATATTCCAGCTAAAATTGAGTTAAACGCAAGAGAAAATAAATCAAAAGAAGAAAAACATATATTTGCAAAAGAATTATTAAGCCAAGGAAAAGCAGAAGAAGCCTGGCAAATACTAATATAAACTAACTACAAAAAAAGAAAAACTATGTCATTCGAATTACCAAAATTACCTTACGCTTATGATGCGTTAGAACCAAATATTGATGCAAGAACAATGGAAATACACCATTCAAAACATCATAATGGATATACAAATAACCTAAATAATGCAATTGCAGGAACTGATTTAGCAGGGAAATCTATTGAGGAAATTTGTGCTACACCAGGTTTAAGTGGTGGAGCAAGAAATAATGGAGGAGGTTACTACAACCATAATATGTTCTGGACATCAATGAGTCCGAATGGAGGAGGAATTCCAACTGCAGCTATTGCTGATGCAATAAATGCTAAATTTGGTTCTTTTGAAAACTTTAAAGATGAATTTTCGAAAGCAGCAGCTACAAGATTTGGATCAGGATGGGCTTGGCTAGGTGTGTGTGATGGAAAATTATGCGTATGCTCTACTGCTAACCAAGATAATCCTTTAATGCAGGGTCAATGTGGTTGCACACCAGTTTTATGCTTAGATGTATGGGAGCATGCCTACTATTTAAACTACCAGAACAGACGCCCAGACTACATCAATGCATTCTTTAATGTTATCAATTGGGCTGAAGTAAATAAAAGATACACTGCAGCTTTATAATATTTTTATAAATTTGCCACACTTAAAAAATAATAATCAAACAAATTAAAAAGAAAATGAAAAACATATTTGCCTTAATCGCCCTTTTAGGATTATTCCTTGCTGGGACTTACACAGTTTACGCACAAGATACTGCTGACACACTTGCAACTGAAGAAGTTGTTGATACAGCTGTTGCAGTGGAAGAAGCTCCTGCTGAAGTGGAAGAAGTAGCAACTGAAGAAGTAGTTGAAGAATCTGCATCTTTTCACCAAATTATCAAGCAAAAATTTATTGAAGGAGGACCTGGATTTATGGGGATTGTATTGTTATGTTTAATCTTAGGATTAGCTTTAGCAATTGAAAGAATCATCTATTTAAACATGGCTACTACTGATACTGATAAATTATTAAATGATGTTGAATCTGCTTTAAACAATGGAGGAGTTGATGCTGCTAAAGAAGTTTGTAGAAATACAAACGGACCAGTTGCTTCTATCTTTTACCAAGGTTTAGAAAGATCAAATGAAGGAGTTGAGATGGTTGAAAAATCTATTGTTTCTTACGGATCAGTTCAAATGGGACTTTTAGAAAAAGGATTATCTTGGATTTCATTATTTATTGCTCTTGCTCCTATGCTTGGGTTTATGGGTACTGTAATTGGTATGATTGGAGCATTTGATGCTATTGAAGCTGCAGGAGATATTTCTCCATCATTAGTTGCTGGAGGAATTAAAGTTGCCTTATTAACTACTGTATTCGGACTTATTGTAGCAATGATTCTACAAATATTCTATAATTACTTAATTGCAAAAGTTGATTCAATTGTTAACTCTATGGAAGATGCTTCTATCTCTTTAATTGACTTATTGGTTAAAAATAAATAATCATGGAAAGTTTAATTAATATAGGAATCATATTAACCTACCTGATGGTTGCTTTTGCAGCCTTAGCAGCTATTGGTTTTGGTATCAAAAAAATGATGCAAAAAACTAACAATGCTAAAAAGACATTGTATTCAATTGGAGGTCTTTTAGTTATTATGCTTATTTCTTACCTTATGTCTTCTGATGAAGTATTAGGTTCGTACGAAAAATATGAAATTACAGCTTCAACAGCTAAAAGGGTTGGGATGGGATTGACAACTTTCTATTTATTAGCAATTGGTGCAATTGGTGCTGTTTTGTATGCTGAATTATCAAAAGTATTTTCTAAATAATGGCAAGCAAAAGAAGAGGTTTACCCGAAATTAATGCAGGATCAATGGCAGATATTGCCTTTTTACTGCTTATCTTTTTCTTGGTAACTACAACTATGGATCAGGATACTGGTATTGCTCGTAAATTACCTCCAATGCCTGAAGAAGAATTGCAAGAAGAAGATCCTCAAATTCATGCTAAGAACATTTATACCGTACTTATTAATTCTCATAATCAACTTTTAGTTGAAGGAGAATTAATGGATATTTCACAGTTAAAAGATGGAGCTAAGAAGTTTATCAATAATAATGGTATTGATCCTAACTCATCAGAAAATCCTGAGAAAGCTATTATCTCATTACAGAATGATAGAGGTACTGAGTACATGACTTATATAAGAGTGCAAAATGAATTAGCTGCTGCATATACTGATTTAAGAAATAATGCATCTTTAAACGAATTTGGAGAGAGGTATGCTGATTTGAATAAAACTCAGATGAAGGAAATAAGGAAAATGTATCCTCAAAAAATATCAGAAGCTGAACCTAAAAATATAGGAGGAGATGAGTAAATTTAGAAAAGACGGAAAAAAAGGAATGCCAGCAATTTCAACTGCTTCCTTACCAGATATTGTATTTATGTTACTTTTCTTTTTTATGGTAACTACTGTAATGCGTGAAACAACTTTATTTGTAAGCGTAACTACACCAAAAGCTACTGAGATTAAGAAATTAAAGAAGAAATCATTAGTAAGTTATATCTATATTGGTAGTCCAGTAAGAAGAATGCAATCTTCATACGGTACTGCTGCAAGAATACAACTTAATGATGCTTTTGCATCAGTTGATGAAAT
The DNA here is from genome assembly GCA_905478185.1 of uncultured Flavobacteriales bacterium. Lineage (GTDB taxonomy): Bacteria > Bacteroidota > Bacteroidia > Flavobacteriales > BACL11 > UWMA-0277. The sequence continues at coordinate 14,513 of CAJQHO010000047.1, forward strand.
ACAAGAATTTATTGCTACTGAGCGTGAAGCTAGAGATGAGAAAGAGATTCCTTACATGACAACATCAATTAAAGCTGATGAGACTGTAAAAATGGGAATTATTACTGATGTAAAACAGGAGCTCAGGAAAGCAAACGCACTTAAAATTAACTATTCTACTAGAAAAGGAACTTACTAAGTTATAAACTTTATTTTAGACAACAAAAGAAAGACTGATTTTATCAGTCTTTCTTTATGCTTACAGTTTTGTAAAACATAAAGAGCAAAACAACCACAGAAGCAAAAGAGAAAAGAGCCATCATAGGGTCAACCTCTACATCTGAAAGAACTGAATACACCCCACTATCTACTTTAAAAGTAGGATAAGAAATAATAACTGCCTGAGCATTATTTGTAAAATGAGCTAGTATTGGCAACCACAGACTTCCACTCCAGTAAAATAGATATCCTAATAACACTCCTAAAATGAACCTAGGGAAGAACCCCTGAAAGTGCAAATGTATAGCTGAGAAAAGCACAGCTGTTACAATTATTGCAACATGAGGGTTTGATAACCACTTAGAAAATGATTGCTGCAAATAACCTCTAAAAAGCAATTCCTCACCTATTGCAGGTACAATTGCTATAACTAAAAGATTAAAGAGTAAATCTCCTAAATGATTCATCTTTAAGAAAGACTCCACTATTTTTTCAGAATCATTCCCTAAGCGTAAAATCCAATCAGGAAAGGGAATGCTCATATTCATTTCTAACAACCAACCAATAAAAGGAGTAATGAGCATCATTATAACTATTACCAAAAATGCAGATTGTCTTTTAAAGTTAAAAAGGAGTTTATAATTAAAATCAGTAAGATAAGTATACAATAAAGTTGGAGCAACAAATAAGCCAATCGCACTAAAAAGTTGTAATAACTTTAAATAATTAACTGCAACTTGATTGCTTAAATCTTGTGACAGTCCAAAATCAGAAAAGAAAAGAACAATTGCAGAACCAACCAAAGTAAGCAGTATTACCGATACAAAAATCAATAAAAACAAAATCCCAATTTTAGTTGCTGATGACTTATCTTTATAAATTCCTTTAAATCCCATTATTGTGTATTTTTGCAAATATTATGGGCGTAAAGATAGGAAATATTGATGTAGGGGAATTCCCTTTATTATTGGCACCAATGGAAGATGTGAGTGACCCTCCTTTTAGGGCATTATGCAAGGAACATGGAGCTGATGTAATGTTTACTGAATTCATATCATCAGAAGGATTAATAAGACATGCTGATAAAAGCACAATGAAGCTGGATATCTATGATTTTGAACGTCCAATTGGGATCCAAATATTTGGCTACAACATAGAGTCAATGCGAGAGGCTGCTGAAATATGTGAAAAGGCAAAGCCAGAATTTATTGATATCAACTATGGTTGCCCAGTAAAAAAAGTAGCCAACAAAGGTGCTGGAGCTGGTATCCTTAAGGACTTACCAAAAATGGTGGCAATGACCAAAGAAATTGTTGAGGCTACTAATATCCCAGTAACTGTTAAAACTCGCTTAGGTTGGGATGACAATACAAAGTACATAGTTGATGTTGCGGAAAGATTGCAAGATGTAGGAATACAAGCGCTTTCTATACATGGGCGTACACGAAAACAAATGTATAAAGGAGAGGCCGATTGGACCTTGATTGGAGATGTGAAAAATAATCCTAGAATGCATATTCCTATCTTTGGAAATGGAGATATTGATAGTCCTGAAAAAGTAGCAATGGTCAAAGATAAATATGGAGTAGATGGTGTGATGATTGGGAGAGCAAGCATAGGAAACCCTTGGATATTTAATGAAATAAAACATTACCTCAACGCAGGAGAATATTTAGCTCGCCCAAAATTGGAAGATAGAGTAATTGCTTGCAAGCAACACCTAAAACATTCTATTGAGTGGAAAGGGCAAATATTAGGAATTGCTGAAATGAAACGCCACTATACCAATTACTTTAAAGGAATTCCACACTTTAAGGATTACCGTATAAATATGGTAACTTCTGATAGCCCAGAAGAAATACATGCTATACTAGACAAAGTTGCAAGAGAGTTTGCAGGAGTTGAGATAAAGTAAGAGAGTTAAAACAAATTCTTAGTTAATATTTTGGCAGGATACCAAGATGCTAATAATCCGATTAGAATTACAGTAGTACTTACCAGTAAAACATCATTTAGCTTAATAGCTACTGGATAAACATCAACTACAAAGGAGCCATTTCCCATGCCAATAAAACCGAAAGTCTGTTGTAGGAAAGCAAGACCCAAACCAACTGAAAGCCCAATAACAGTACCTGCAATAATTGTCAGAACACTTTTATTAAAGAAAATTTGTTGTACTTCATTTCTTGTAGCTCCTAAACTTTTAAAAGTCTGGATATCTTTCTTTTTATCAAGCATTAACATACTTAAAGCTCCAATAATATTGAAGGTAGCAATTATCATAATAAATGCCAAGATTAAAAAGACAGCTAGCTTTTCAGTATTCAATATCTTATACAAGAATTCTTGTTGCTCTAATCTATTCTGAACAATAAAAATATCACCCAATTCTTTTTGGAGTTCTTGCTGCACTGCTAACATCTCATCAGCATTTTTTAGTTTTATTTCTACTGCAGAAATTTCATTTTCTCTATCAGCAAGATTTTGAATAAAAGCCAAAGGAGTAATAATGAACTTCTCATCAATCTCTGCTTGTATACCAAAAATTCCAATAGGCAAAACACTTCCTTGCTTAAAAGCAGTAGTAGGATTTAATAAAGTTTTACTATTTCTGTTAGGAATATATACTTGTAACTGCTCAAACATATTCCCAACTCCCATAGAAAGGTAATAAGCTACTCCCCTTCCAACAATAGCAATATTGGTGTTTTCATATTTATTCAAATACTCCCCATCTACTAGCAAACTATCAAAATTAGTTAGGGTTAAATAATTTTCATCAACCCCTTTTACAGTAGCTATATATTCTTTTTCTTGATACTTTAAAAGCACTTTTTCCTCCAATACAAATGATGATTTTTCAATTGCATCATTATCTAATACTGATTGCACTTTATCAGGATTAAATACTTTTCCTTCAGCATAAGTAATTTTTAAATGAGGATCGAATGAATTGTACAGACTGAGGATTAAATCCTCAAAACCATTAAAAACCGAAAGGACCAAAATAAGTGCAGCAGTACCAATAGTTACACCTAGCAAAGAAACCCATGAAATAATATGAACAAAATTGCTACTTTTCTTAGTAGAAAAATACCTTTTTGCAATAAAAAATGGTAAATTCACTTGTCTTTATTTTTTCAAGAGGTTTTCAATTTCCTCAGCATAAGCTGCTGAATCATCTAAAAAGAACTCCAAAATTGGAACTATCCTTAATTGGTGTCTTACGCTTTCCCCTAGTCTTTTTCTTATCAAACCACTATACTCTTTAATAAGTTTTAATGCTTCTGCAGGATTAGTAGCTGGAAATATACTGACAAATATATTAGCATTTGCTAAATCAGGAGACATACGCACAATAGTAACACTTACCATAATATTACCCAAAAAGCCCGGAGCTTCCTTTTGTAAAATTATTGAAAGTTCCTTTTGAATGAGTCTAGCTACTTTTTTTTGTCTTGTTGTTTCCATAAGTGCAAAAATACGGAATATTCCCTACTTTTGCGCTATGCATTATTTCTTAAGAATAGTTAGATATATAAAACCCTACACGCCATTTGCAGTAATGAATATTCTATCGAATATTTTAAGTGTTTTATTTTCATTAGTATCTCTTACAATGGTAATTCCATTCTTAGGAATACTATTTGAAACTCAAGAAAAGGTTTACAATCCGCCACCACTTAGCCTTAATGCAGATGCCATAAAAGAAAATTTTTATGCCATAATAAGCTCAACAATTGATGAAAAAGGGAAAGTAGAAGCCCTACTTTTTATCTGTATTTTAGTGCTTGTTACCTTCTTTTTCAGAAATCTGTTTCGCTATTTAGCACTTTTCTTTTTAACTCCCATCAGAAATGGAGTAGTACATGACCTAAGAATGGATTTACACAAAAAAATAATCTCATTACCCCTACCCTTTTTTACTGAGAAAAGAAAAGGAGATTTAACTGCAAGGCTTACTTCTGATTTAGTGGAAATTGAATGGAGTATTATGAGTTCATTAGAGATGATTTTTAAAGACCCGTTAAGCATTATCATTTACCTAATGACGCTTATTTTTATAAGCCCTGAACTGACTACTTTTGTAGTTATACTTTTTCCTGTTACTGGATTAGTAATTGGAGTAATCGGTAAATCATTAAAAAAATCATCTGATAGAGGGCAAAATAAAATGGGAGATTTACTTTCAATTATTGATGAAAATATATCAGGACTCAGAATAATAAAAGCTTTTAATGCTGAAAAGCACATCAACAAAAATTTTGAAAAGGATAGTAATGAGTACAGAAGTATAATGACCAAACTACTCAGAAAAAAAGATTTATCTTCTCCAATGAGTGAATTCTTGAGCACAATTGTAATGGTAATAGTTATGTGGTTTGGTGGGCAATTGGTTTTAAGTGCTGATGGCTCACTTTCAGCACAAGAATTTATTGGATACATCTTGATTTTCTCTCAGATAATTCCTCCTGCAAAATCATTAACGGGGTCCTATTATCATATACAAAAAGGGAGTGCATCAGCACAAAGAGTCTATGAAATATTAGATGCTGAAAATGAAATTACGGATGTAGAAAATCCTAAACATATAAAGCTACTTAACAATAATATTGAATTCAGAAACTTAACATTTAGTTATGAAAACACTAATGTTTTAAGTGATATCAATTTTAAAATTGGGAAAGGGAAAATGATTGCTTTAGTAGGGCAATCAGGAAGTGGGAAATCAACTTTAGCTGATTTAATAGCTCGATTCTATGATATTGAAAATGGTGAAATACTCATTGACAACAATAATATTAAGGAAATAGCCCTTGCTGATTTAAGAAGTTTAATGGGCATTGTTAGTCAGGAATCCATACTATTTAACGATACTATTTTAAATAATATCCGATTAGGGAAATTAGATGCCACTGAACAAGAAGTAATGGAAGCAGCAAAAGTTGCCAATGCACATGACTTTATTTTAGAAACTGAAAATGGGTATAACACCAATATAGGTGATAGAGGGAATAAACTATCAGGAGGGCAAAAACAAAGATTAAGCATTGCAAGAGCAATACTTAAAAACCCTCAGATATTAATCCTGGATGAAGCAACCTCAGCATTAGATACTGAATCAGAAAAACTAGTACAAGAAGCACTAGAAAATTTAATGCATCAAAGAACTTCCTTAGTAATTGCACACAGATTATCTACCATCCAAAATGCTGATGAAATTATTGTTTTGGATGCTGGAAAAATAATTGAGAGAGGAACACATCAAGAATTAACTGCCCAAAACGGACATTACAAAAAGCTTTCCGACTTGCAGAGTTTTGCTTAATACAAAAAGTTATTATAAGGATATCTTATCTCGTGTAACTGTTTAATTCTACTGTACATTTCATATTTCAACTCATCAAAATGAGTTTTATTAAGTGCAGAAATAAACATAGCATTTCCTTCAATTTTTGCCATCCAAGTTTTCTTCAAATCTTCTAATGATAGATTTTCAGGAAGTACAGGGGTCAAATCATCTTCTTCCTTTTCAATAAAAGTATAAGCATCAATTTTATTAAAAACTAAAAGTGTTGGTTTATCTCCCACTTTAAGTTCAGCCAAAGTTTGGTTGACAACTTCAATATGATCTTCAAAATAAGGACTTGCAATATCAACCAAATGAATTAATAAATCAGCTTCCCTCACTTCATCTAAAGTAGACTTAAAACTTTCTACCAATTGATGAGGAAGCTTTCTGATAAACCCAACTGTATCAGTTAAAAGAAAAGGTAAATTTCCAATTACAACTTTACGCACAGTAGTATCAAGGGTAGCAAAAAGTTTATTCTCTGCAAATACTTCTGATTTTGCTAACTTATTCATCAAAGTAGATTTTCCTGCATTAGTATAACCAATAAGGGCTACTCTAATTAAATGCTCACGTCCCTTTCTTCTTGTTGTTGATTGCTTATCAATTTTTACTAACTTCTTTTTTAACAGAGCTATTTTATCATTAATAATCCTTCTATCAGTTTCAATTTGAGTTTCTCCTGGCCCTCTCATTCCAATTCCCCCTTTTTGTCTTTCAAGGTGAGTCCACATTCTGGTAAGTCTGGGTAATAAATATTGATATTGAGCCAACTCTACTTGAGTACGAGCTTGAGCAGTTTGAGCTCTACTCGCAAAAATATCAAGTATTAAATTACTTCTATCAAGTATCTTAGTTTCCTCTCCAAAAAGCTTTTCAATATTCCTGATTTGTGAAGGATTTAAATCATCATCAAAAATGATGAGTTTAATATCATTTTCCTCAGCAAATAATCTTACTTCCTCAATTTTACCCTTACCTAAAAAGGTTTTATTATCAGGATGTTTTAGTTTTTGCGTGAAATTTCTGATAGGTTCAGCCCCTGCAGTTTTAGCCAGAAAAGCCAATTCATCTAAATATTCGTATGCTTGCTCCTGAGTAACATCAGGACTTATTAAGCCAATTAATACGGCTTTTTCCATATTAAATTTAGGATTTAAATGTAAATATTAAAAAAATTATGATTTTTTTCTATTTGAAATAAAATTTCTAATAAAAGTAATCATTGCTAAAATACTAGTTAATATCATAAGAGAAACCCTAAAAACCCCAAGACTTCTACCCTCTTCAATAGCAGTTAGTAAAGGCTTAGTAACATTTCCTAATAGGGCAATTAATGTTAGTAAAACAGCAACATGAGCAATAATTTTGTTCTCATTTTTTATTCCTTTGTGGCATAGCAATAAAGTAAAACCTAAAAAAAGTGGAATAAGAGCGGTTAATGATTGTTCAGGCTTTTCTAATGTGCCTTCGTAAGTAAAATAAGCCCATAAAGGCATTAAAATTAAAGTTAATGCATTTAATAAATTCGCTTGATAAGTTTTCATATTATTATTTTTTATAATAGCAAATTAACAAATAATATTCAACATATTTTGGTATTTTCACGGCTTTAATTTTACATTATGAAGACAATCAGAATAGTTGTTCTACTATTTATTACACAGTCAGTTTTGGCGCAAGAGACATTTCCTGTAAATGGAGTTTCAAATAATTTTGAGCCAATTTATGCATTTACTAATGCACATATAGTTTTAAATCCAACTACTGAAATCCCTAATGGGACTTTACTAATAAAAGGAAATGAAATTATTGCATTAGATAGTAATCTTAATATTCCAAAAGGAGCAATAATTAAAAATGTAGCTGGCGATTACATCTACCCTTCATTTATTGATTTGTATTCGGATTACGGATTAAAAGAAGTGCAAAGAGGAAAATACAATTACCGCCCACAATATGATAGCAAAAAAGCGGGTGCATATCATTGGAATGAAGCGATACACCCAGAGATAAATGCAAGTACAGAATGGAGTAAATACAATTCAGAAGCAAAACCTTATTTAGAAAATGGATTTGGAGCTGTGCTTTCGCATGCTAAAGATGGAATAGCAAGAGGTACTGCTACTTTTGTTGCTTTATCAGACAAAACTGACAATGAGAATATTTTAATTAAAGATGCTGCTGCTTTTTATTCTTTTAAAAAGGGGGTTTCCAAACAAAAAAATCCATCATCTTTAATGGGAAGTATTGCTTTATTGAGGCAAACTTATTTTGATGCTGAGTGGTATGAGTTACAAAATTCTCAAACTAATTTATCTTATAATTCTTTTATCAATCAGCAAGAATTACCGCAATTTTTTGCCATTAATGATGAACTAGATTACAATAGGGTTTATAAGATTGCTGAGGAATTTGAAATTGATTACATCCTAAAAGGAAGCGGGAAAGAGTTCTTGCGAATTGATGAAGTTGCAAATACTGAATTTCCAATTATTATTCCGATTAACTTTCCATCTTCCTATGATGTAAGTAACGCTGAAACTACTGAATGGATAAGTTTGCAAAATCTTAAAACCTGGGAAAGCGCACCTTACAACCCTGCTATATTAGCTAAAAATGGAATAGAATTTTGCATAACTGCTGCTGATTTAAAAGATTCGAAAAGCTTTTTAAAGAACCTAAGATTAGCAATTACAAAAGGGCTTAATAAAGGTGATGCTCTTGCTGCTTTAACTACTACCCCTGCAACTTTAATTGACATTAATGATAAAGTTGGATCACTTGCAAAGGGGAAGCTGGCTAACTTTTTTATTGCTTCAAAAGATATTTTTGAAAATGGAATAATTTACGAAAACTGGACTCTAGGAGAAAAGCATATTATCAATAAAAAACAAGAAATAGATGTAAGAGGTTATTACACTTTTATTGCTAATGAATTTGAAAATAACTTAGTCGCAATTGAAGGGATAAATGCAAAACCTAAACTGACTTTATTTCATTTAGACTCAATAGCTTTAACTACTTCATTAAGTGGTAACAACATTACTTTCTCAAATCCTAACGGAACATTCAGAGCTAGTGGTAAATATAATAATGGACATATAATTGGGAATTATCAAGACTCATTAGGGAATTATCACTCATTTAGAATGCAAAGAGATTCTTTATTTGAAAATAAAGAGGATCAATTTGAATTAGTGATTGACAACAATACTCCTTCAGTTTGGTTCCCGAATAAAGCTCATGGTTTTGCAGACACACCTCAGTATAAAAATGTGCTGTTTAAAAATGCAACTGTTTGGACAAATGAAGAAATTGGAATTTTGCAAAATACTGATGTCGCAATATCAGAAGGAAAAATTATTGCTATTGGAACATTATTAAACCCTAATGATTATTTTTCAGAAGAAGAATACCAAACAATAGATGCATCAAACTATAATTTGACATGTGGGGTTATTGATGAACATTCTCATATTGCCATTAGTAGAGGCGTAAATGAAGGGAGTCAAGCAGTTACTGCTGAGGTAAGTATTGCTGATGTTATTAACCCAAATGACCATAATATTTACAGACAATTAGCAGGAGGAACAGTCGCTTCTCAGTTACTTCATGGATCTGCAAATCCTATTGGAGGACAAGCTGCAATGGTAAAATTGAGATGGGGTGCAAATGCAGAAGAAATGAAGATAGCTGGAGCAGATGGTTTTATAAAATTTGCTCTTGGTGAGAATGTAAAACAATCCAACTGGGGTAATTTTGAAAGAATTCGTTTTCCTCAAACAAGAATGGGTGTTGAACAAGTATTTTATGATGCTTTTTACAGAGCAAAAGCATATCAAAAACAGTGGGAAGATTACAACAATCTTAGCCAAAAAGAAAAAAGAAATACCACACCTCCAAGAGAAGATATTGAGCTTAATACCTTAGTTGAAATCTTAAATTCTGAACGATTTGTAACTTGTCATTCTTACATACAATCTGAGATAAATATGCTAATGCATGTTGCCGATTCTATGGGTTTTACCGTAAATACTTTCACTCATATTTTAGAAGGATATAAAGTTGCTGATAAAATGCAAGAACATGGAGTTGGCGGCTCTACTTTTTCTGATTGGTGGGCTTACAAATTTGAAGTAAATGACGCCATACCTTACAATGCAACTCTACTGAATAATGCAGGAGTAATTACTGCAATTAATTCTGATGATGCAGAAATGGGAAGAAGATTAAATCAAGAAGCAGCTAAGGCTGTAAAATATGGAGGAACATCTGAAGAAGATGCTTGGAAAATGGTAACTTTAAATCCTGCAAAATTATTGCATCTTGATGCTCATATGGGTTCTATCAAAGTTGGAAAAGATGCTGATATTGTCCTTTGGACTAATAATCCTCTATCTATTTATGCTAAGGTTGTTCAAACGTATGTTGATGGGAAACTGATGTTTGATGTAGAGGTTGATAAAGAACTTAGAGCTAGAGATAAAGCTGAAAGAATGCGAATCATTAAATTGATGAGTGAAGATAAGAATGGAGGGAAGAAAAGAAAACCTCAACCAACTAAAGAAATATTATATCATTGCGATACCGAACATGAAGAATAGAATACTAAAATTAGCTTTTGCTTTATTGATTACAATAAGTGCAGGCGCACAAAAACCAACTCTTTTTCTTGGAGCAAAAGCACACCTTGGAAATGGAACAGTAATTGAGAATTCTGCAATTAGCATACAAAATGGAAAATTCCAATTGATTGCTGATGCTTCAGTCATCCGAATTGATCCATCAGCTTTTGACACTATTTACCGGCTAAATGGGATGCATATGTATCCTTCTTTTATAGTTCCCAATACAACTTTAGGTATTACTGAAATTGATGCCGTTAGAGCATCACATGATTATTCTGAAACTGGAGGTTTCAACCCAAATATTCGAACTCTTATTGCTTACAATTCTGACTCTAAAGTTGCTAAAACAGTAAGGACAAATGGGGTGCTTATCGCTCAAGTTACTCCAAGAGGAGGTCGGATTTCAGGACAATCATCAGTTATGCATTTGGATGGATGGAATTGGGAAGATGCGGCTTTAAGGATTGATGATGGAATCCATCTAAATTGGCCTGCTTCTTATTATAATACGGGTTGGTGGGCTGAACCTGGAGAGTCCAAACAAAATAAAGAATATCAAAATAGAGTAAACGAGATTGAAACTTTCTTAACCAAAGCTAGTGCTTATGCTAAAAGCTCTAACCTTATGGACTTAAAAATGGAAAGTATGCGTAACTTATTTGATGGAGGAAAAACGCTTTATATCCATGCTGATAATGCGAATGATATGCGTGATGCAATAGAGTTAAGTAATAAACTACATCTAAAAAAACTAGTGATAGTTGGTGCTGAAGAAGCTTTAAAAATCACTGATTTATTGCTCGAAAATAGCATTTCACTAATATTAAATAGAGTTCACAGATTACCAAAATCACAAGACAGCCCGGTTGATGAGCCTTTTACTCAAGTTAAAAAACTACATGATGCTGGAGTTCATTTCTGTCTGAGTTATGAAGGAGAGATGGAGGCAATGGGCTCAAGGAATCTTTCTTTTACTGCAGGTACAACTGTTGCTTTTGGCATGGATTACGAACAAGCAGTAAAAAGTATAACTTTAAATACTGCTGAAATTCTTGGAGTTGCTGATGAAGTTGGTTCTATAGAAAAAGGGAAAAATGCAACATTTTTTATAAGTGATGGTGATGCTCTTGATATGCGAACTAATGATGTAACTAAAGCTTATATCAATGGAGTTGCAATTGATTTAAACAACCACCAAAAGGAGCTATTTGAGAAGTATAAGAACCGTTAAGATTCCCAAATCAATTTCTTACCAAAGCCTAAGCGATTGTGTGTCATTTTAGCAAAAGTGAGTTCCATTTCCCAAAGATGAGTTTCCATAAGTCTAGCATAAGGGTATGCTTTTACATATTGCTCTTTTGGAATTTTCAGCTCCTCAGCTTTCAATTCTTTTATTTTCCCTAATAATTGCACCCCTTGTATTTTGCTAATTTCTTTAGTCTCTAAAGCAATAGTGCCTGCCACATTAGGATTTGCTATAAAATCTTGTGCATGCTTGGTTTTAGTATCAGATGAAAAAATCAATGAATTATTGTCTTGATTAAAAACATAATAGACATTGCAACAGTAAACCAGATTATCCTTACTTGTAGCTAAAGCTAAAAGATAATGTTTATTAATAAACTCAACTATTGCTTTATCCATTAGTAACCTATATTTCCTCTTACTCTATTTAAAACTTCAGTAGCAATAACTTTTGCTTTTTCAGCACCTTTTACAAGTTCATTATCAATGATCTTTTTATTCTGCATTAAGTGATTGAACTTTTCTCTCTCTGTTTTATACTTATCGCAAATCAATTCAAAAAGTTCTTGCTTTGCATGTCCGTAACCAAAATTCCCAGCAGCATATTTTGCTTTTAATTCTGAATTTTGCTTATCCGTTCCTAAAAGCTTAAAGAGTTTAAAAACATTACAATCCTCAGCATCTTTTGGATTTTCCATTGGAGTGCTATCTGTTTTAATTCCCATTATTTGCTTGCGCAATTTTTTATCCGAAAGGAAAATATTAATGAAATTATTATAAGATTTACTCATTTTTTGCCCATCAGTTCCTGGCACCATCATCACCCTTTGCTCTACCTTAGTTTCAGGCAATACAAATGAATTTGGGTATTTATGATTAAACCTTGAAGCTATATCTCTTGTGATTTCTAAGTGCTGAACTTGATCCTTCCCTACTGGGACAATATTAGCATCATACAATAAAATATCAGCTGCCATAAGAACAGGATAAGTAAAAAGTCCTGTATTTACTTCTGAAAGTCTATCCGATTTATCCTTAAAAGAATGTGCTAATTGCAACCTTTGATAAGGAGCAAAGCAATTCAAATACCAAGTCAATTCACAAACTTGCGTTACATCCGATTGTCTATAAAATAAGTTTTTTTCAGTATCAAAACCAAAAGCCAGCCAAGCAGCAGCAGTTGCATAAGTATTTTCTTTTAATTTTTTTGCATCTCTAACTGTAGTAAACGAGTGCAAATCAGCAATAAAAAATAAACTTTCATTCTTTTTATCTTTTGAAAGTTCAATTGCTGGTACTATCGCCCCTAGTAAGTTTCCTAAGTGTGGAGTCCCTGTGCTCTGAATTCCTGTAAGTATTCTTGCCATTTATCTTAAAATTTGATGTTGTAAAAATAGGATTTTTATCTTTGCTGAATGAAATGGATAGGATATCTTTTTAGTTCACTTTGGCGATTATGGTTTTTAATCATATTTCTGTTGGTATTTATACTATTCATGCCCGCATTATTTTTCTTTACTGCAATAATTAAAAATGAAATTGTAGTGGCTAATCTTACTCGATATTGGTCTAAACTAACAATAAATCTTTCTTTTATTTTTCCAAAAATAGAATGGGAAGAAAAACTATCAAAAAAAGAACAATATATTTTCTGTCCTAATCATGTATCCACTTTAGATGTGCCATTCATATTAGCTGTACTCCCTATCCCTTTGCAGTACATAGGGAAAGCTGAAATTGCTAAAATTCCTTTATTTGGTTACTTCTACAAAGAGAATTCTGTTATTGTTGATAGAGCTAACAGAAAAGATGCTTATAGTGCCTTTTTAAAGGCTGGAGAAAAATTAAATACAGGAATAAATATGTGCATTTTTCCTGAAGGAGGGATTCCTAAGGAAGATGTATTCTTAAAGAAATTTAAAAATGGGTCTTTTCGCTTGGCAATTGAACAAAATATTAAAATAGTACCCATTACTCTTGCTGATAATAAAAGTATGTTTCCTAGTGAATATTTTAAAGGACGTCCAGGAATTGCACGTGTAAAAGTGCATAAAGCTATTGACCCAAATAGCTTAGCAGAAAAAAGCATTAAAAATTTGAATAATTCAGTTTACAACACTATTTTTGAGCAATTAAAAAATTATGAGCAATAACATTAAAGTTGATGATAAGTTAATAGCTGATTTATCAAGATTAGCAAAACTAAAATTTGATGAAGAATCTTCAGAAAAGATGAAGTCGGATTTAAAAACTATACTTGGTTTTGTTGATAGATTATCAGAAGTAGATACGGAAGGAATAGAGCCTTTAGTCTACATGAGTGAAGAAGTAAATGTATTGCGTGCTGATGAAATTTCTAATGAAGTATCACAGGAAAATGCCCTTAAAAATGCTCCTCAAAAAGATTCAGATTACTTTAAAGTACCAACAATTTTAAAGAAATAAAAATTACTGTTTTAATATAACTCCATTTTCATTAATTTCAAGTGTACATTCTTTTCCGAAAACTAGAGTTCTATTATCATCTAAATGACCAGCAGGGAAATTAAAACAAACAGGAAAATCAAACTCTTTTATATATTCTAAAATTATCTCTTCTGCAGTCTTGCCAAAAGGAATTGTATTGTCATTCATATCACTCATTCCTCCAATAATCAAAGCCTTTAGATTCTTTAATTTTCCATTTCTTTTTAAATTCATCATCATTCTATCAACATGGTACATATACTCATCTAAATCTTCAATAAATAATATTTTTCCATCAGTATCAACATCAGAATTTGACCCCAATAAACTGTATAAAATAGATAAATTCCCGCCTACAACTTCTGCTTCAACTTTTCCAAATTTGTTACAGGTATGAGGTCCACATAAAATATTATTCTCGTTTCCAAAAAGACCATTTTTTAATGACGCCAAGCTTTCCTTTGCATTAGTTTTAAAATTTATTGGCATTGTAGCGTGCAAACTTGCAATCCCTAACTTATTTAAATGTGAATGTAAAACAGTAACATCACTATAACCTACAATCCATTTAGGTTTATTTTTCAACTTAGAAAAATCAATATTATCAATAATTTGAACGGTTCCATAGCCACCTCTTGCACACAAAATTGCCTTAATAGAATCATCATCAATCATAGTTTGTAAATCTGTACTTCTCTGCTCTATTGTTCCTGAAAACTGATTATCAGCTTCAAATAAGTTAGATCCTAATTCTACTTTTAACTCCCAACTTTCAATAGTTTTAATGGCTGGAGCTAACTCATCCAAAGTAATTTTTCGAGCTGTGGAAATAACGCCAATTTTGTCGCCAATTTTTAATTTCTCAGGGAATATCATAAATGCAGTTTATTCAGTTGTAAAACTTATCTTTGCTAAAATAAAAATTTTTAAGAAAAAAATGACTAAAAAGAGATATACTGTTACCTCAGCTCTACTTTATGCAAATGGCCCTTTACATATTGGGCATATTGCTGGCGCCTATTTGCCAGCAGATATTTATGTTAGATATCTAAAAGGAAAAGGACATGATGTTGCTTTTATATGTGGTTCTGATGAGCATGGTGCTGCCATTACTTTGCGTGCCAAAAAAGATGGTGTTTCCCCACAAGAAATTGTAGACAAATACCATAACATCAATAAAAAAGCATTTGCTGATTTTGGGATTGATTTTAGTATCTATCACAGAACTTCTGATGAATTGCATCATGAAACTGCAAAAGATTTTTTCAAAAATCTTGAAGATAAAACTGTGTTTACTAAAAAAACAGCTGAACAATTTTATGATGAAGAAAATAAACAATTTATAGCTGACAGATATATTAGTGGGGAGTGCCCAAAATGTAATGCTACTGAGGCTTATGGCGACCAATGTGAAAAATGTGGTTCAGCGCTTAGTCCTGAAGAATTAATAAATCCAACATCCACTTTAAGTGGAAATACACCCATAAAAAAAGAAACTTCTCATTGGTATTTACCAATGCAAGACCATGAAAAATGGCTAAAGCCTTGGATTGAAGATGGGATATTGAATGATGAAAATCATCACGATCCAAAAACTTGGAGAAGCCAAGTAATCGGACAATGCAAATCATGGATTGATGGAGGATTACAAGCCCGTGCCATGACACGTGATTTAGATTGGGGAGTAAAAGTACCGGTAAAAGATGCTGATGGGAAAGTACTTTATGTTTGGCTAGATGCTCCTATCGGCTATATTTCAGCCACAAAACAATGGGCGAATGATATAGGGAGAAATTGGGAGGATTATTGGAAAAATGAAGATACTGAACTTATCCATTTTATTGGGAAAGACAACATTGTATTTCATTGTATTATGTTTCCTATTATTTTAAAAGCACATGAAGATTATATTCTGCCTACCAATGTTCCTGCAAACGCATTCTTAAATTTAGAAGGAGAAAAATTATCTACCTCTCGTAATTGGGCAATTTGGTTGCACGAATATTTGGAGGATTTTAAAGGGCAAGAAGATGCTTTGCGTTATGCCCTTTGCGCTACTGCCCCTGAAAGTAAGGATACTGATTTTACTTGGGCTGATTTTCAGTCTAGAAACAACAATGAATTAGTTGCCATCTTTGGGAATTTCATCAATCGTGTAGTAGTTTTAACCAATAAATATTGGGATGGTGTTGTTCCGACTTGCAACACACTTGATGCTTATGATAAAGAGATATTAGAAAAACTGAAGGTATTCCCTGATAAAATTGGGGCTTCTATTGAAAAATATCGTTTCCGTGAAGCCTTGGGTGAACTGATGAATTTAGCCCGATTAGGAAATAAATACTTAGCAGATACTGAACCTTGGAAATTGAAAAAAACTGATGAACAAAGAACAGAAACTATCATGAATATTTCCATGCAGATTGCTGCATCTTTAGCTGTTTTATCTGAACCTTTTATGCCTTTTTCATCTGATAAATTAAAAGACATACTAGCCCTTAATAAGGTAAATTGGAATGATGCTGGAGGAATAATTATAAATGATAATCATAAAATAAACCCTGCTACTCATTTATTCAATAAGATTGAAGATGAGCAAATTGAAACACAATTAGAAAAATTAAAACAATAGCATTTATTATGCATGCATAATAAATGCTATATTTGCAATCTAAAATATACATGCTATGAAAAAACTACCTACACTCCTTGCTTTAACCCTTATTAGTACTTTTACTTTTGCACAATGTAACGGAAGGTATCAAACAGAGATTTTCAACTCGGTTACTGTTACTGAAGTAAATTATTCTGACATTTATACAGACAATTATCATAAAATGGACATCTACACCCCTGATGGAGACACTGAAATAAATCGTCCTGTAATTTTATTTATGCATGGAGGGTCATTTTATGGAGGAGATAAAGCAGATTCATATTGCGTAGAGTTTTGCACAGCTTTTGCAAAAAAAGGATATGTTGTTGCTTCTCCTAATTATCGTTTAGTTTCCTTAATAAATATTGGTAGTTTTTTAACTAATCAAGATGAGCAATATGAAGCAGTACTACAAGCGACAGTAGACGTTAAGGCAGCTATTCGTTATTTTAGAAAAGATTTAGCAAATGGAGATACTTATGGAATTGATCCAAACACTGTTTTTGTTGGAGGAAGTTCTGCAGGAGCTGTTACAGCAATTCATTTAGCATACATTGATAATGTTAGTGATTTACCAACAACCCCATTTGACATTCAAGCAGTAGCTAATAATCTAGGTGGACTCGAAGGAGATGCTGGTAATATGGGCTATAGCTCTGAGGTTAATGGAGTAATTAGCTTTGCTGGAGGGATTAATACGTTAAGTTGGATTGATTCCAATGACGAGCCTCTAGTAAGTTGCCAAGGAGATGCTGATCAAACTGTTAGCTACAACTGCGCCCCTGGTCTTGGGCAAGCAACAGTTCTTGAGCTTTGTGGTAGTGGAGAAATACATCCTCAAGCTGATTTAGTTGGGGTGCTCAATGATAAATTAGTATTTCCTGGAGCAGACCATAGTTGGTGCAGCTCAGGAAACAGTTCTAATTTTATACAAGCTCTTGATTTCACAACAGACTTCCTTTTCCCTTTGTTACCATGCAACAATACTACTGCTATTACTGAAGTAAATTCTACACAAAGAAAATTGCTAAAAATTACTGATGTATTAGGAAGAGTGACAACTGCAAAACAAAACACTCCTTTATTTTATATCTATGATAATGGTAGTGTAGAAAAGAAAGTAATGCTAAACTAAAAATTGGCAAAACACAACAAACTAGGGAAAGATGGCGAGTTAATTGCCTTTATGTTTTTGCAAAGAGATAGTTGTACTATTCTGGAAACAAATTGGCGTTTCCAAAAAGCAGAAGTAGATATTATTGCTCAAAAAGATGGGTTTTTAATTTTTATTGAAGTAAAAACTAGAGGAAGTAAAAAGTTTGGAAATCCATCAGATTCAATAGATAAGAAAAAAATTAGCCTCTATAAAGATGCGGTAGAAGGCTATTTAGAGCAATACCCATCTGAATTGGAAGTTAGGTTTGATGTTATTAATATTATAATAGGTAAAGACGAAACTGAAATAGAACATATCCCTAACGCATTTTAAGATATTCCTCTGTATATTTGCAAAAATTTTCATCATGAAAAGAGAAGGGAAATCAAGAAAAGATTTTAATCCAAAACCAACAAAAAAATCTTCATTCAGAAAAAAGCAAAACGCTAAAAAGAGAGTTGAAGATGGTAAGATGAGATTAAATAAATTTATCGCTAATGCTGGAATTTGTAGCAGAAGAGAGGCAGATAAATTTATTGAAGCTGGTGTTGTTACCGTAAATGGAGTAGGTGTTACAGAAATGGGGCACAGAGTTTCCTCTACTGATATTGTTAAATTTAATGATCAAAAATTAAAGTCAGACACGCCAAGGTATGTGCTTTTGAATAAACCAAAGAACTATTCAGGGAGGGTTGAAAGCGGGACAGCTACATCATCAGTAATGCAATTAATTGCAGCTTCTTGTAAAGAAAAAGTTTATCCAATTGATAAATTAAATAAATCTGAAACTGGACTTTTACTTTTTACAAATGACAGTGATTTAGCTAAAAAATTAACTAATAAAAGTCAGAAAGTAAAAGCAATCTATCAAATTACATTAGATAAAAATCTAAGACAAACAGATTTAGAAAAAATAAGGGAAGGATTTCTGGTTCATGGAAAAACTTGCTCTTTTGATTCAATTTCTTACATTCAGAATAAAGATAAAAATGAAATTGGGATTGAACATAGTAGAGGTGGAACTAAATATGTAAAAAATATTTTTGAAAAGTTTAACTACAAAATTATAAAACTAGATCGAGTATTCTTTGGAGGCTTAACTAAAAAGGATTTGCCTAGAAAACATTACAGACATCTATCGCAAGATGAACTCAATATTTTAAAACGACTTTAAATACCATATACCAGATACTTTCGTTATTGTTTTGATTATCGTATTTTTACAACTTAATGAAAATAATTTTCAATCGCATATTTAATATCTTTCTGATTTTGATTCTAATAATCGGAAGTGCAATATTTGTAATTACAACTTATTTTGCTGATGATATTGAAAATGCTGTAATTGAAAAAATACAAGCGAACCTTACAACTCCATTAACTCTTGATGATGTAGAGTTTACAATCTATGATAATTTCCCATCTACATCAGTAAAATTCAACAACCTACTAATATTGGAATCAGTTGATTTTGGAAATGACACGCTACTATACGCAAAAGAAGCCTATGTTAATATTAGTATAACAAAAGTGATGAGTAATAATTTTGATATTTCTAAAATTATTATCTCAAATGGCAAGGTAAATATTAAATACAATGAAGATAAAACACCAAATTTTCTTATAGGGAAAGAGATATCCGAAAGTAAAGGAAATGTAAATATTGAAGAAATTGTTTTATTAAATACAGCCGTTCTTGTTGAGAATTTAAGTAGTGAATTAAATATGAATCTGCAAACTGAGAGAGTAATTATTGTGATTAATAACTCCAAAATCGAGCTTCAAACAATTGCTTTTTCAAAAAACTTAACTGTTGGAAAAAATGATTATTTATCAAAGAAAAACTTAGACATAAATGCAGAACTAAATATTAGAAAAGATACTATTGACATCTTAAATTCAAATATACAAATTGGAAGTTTATTTGCAAATGGAAGCGGAAGGATTCTTAGAAATAGGCATTTTAATTTAGCAATTAACCTTCAAGACGAAAAAATTAATAATGTTATTAGTAATTTGCCTCAAAATATTAAAAAAATATGCAACCCTTTTGTTCTTGATGGCGAGATAACTAGTGATATCAAAATTACAGGAATTATAAGTAAAAATACTAATCCTTTATTTGAAATGAATTATGAAATAAATAATGGAGGATTTGAACTTAAAAGCAGACCCTTTAAGTTAAAGAACATTGCAATAAATGGCACTGTTTCAAATGGAGAAAAGCATAATTTCAATACTACAAAAATAATTGCTTCAGATTTTAAATCAAACACTAATGAAGGATATTTAAATGGAAATTTTTCTTTACAAAACTTAAACAATTACTACTTTAAATCAAACTTTAAATCTTCTTGGGATTTGAAAGAAGTTAATACTTATTTTGAAGATTCTCCTTTTACTAATTTACAAGGGGAAATTGTTGCAACAACAAATTACAATGGCGAAATTTCATTTGATAATAAATTTAAAAACAAATTTTTAAATGCAACACATACTTCTGATGTAAAGTTCGAAAATATTAGTTTTAGTTATAAAAAATTTCCACTTCCTTTCACTCTTGATTTTGGTAATTGTCAATTAAAAAACAACAAAATCATTTTTAAAAATAGCTCGTCTACTATTTCAGAAAGTGACCTAAGGTTTGTAGGAGAAACAACTGATTTGATTGCTTATATTCTTAATAAAAAAGATAAAATAGCAATTAGTGGAGATTTAACATCAACTTATACTAATCTCAAACAACTAATGACTCTTGGTGATATTTCAGAAGATGAAAGTAGTACTGCTTTCCCAAATTGGATACAAGCAAATATCAATACTGAAATAGAAAATTTCTCCTATGATAACTTTACAGTAACTAATCTTAGAGGAAATATTAAATATAATAATGGAACGCTAAAAGGATTTAATATGAGTGGAAATTCTTTGGATGGTAATATCTTAGGAGATTTTATTTTTACGGAACCAAAAAAGAAACATCTTATGCTATTAGGGGATATTAAATTTAGTAAAATTAATATCCGTAATTCATTTCATGCTTTTAATAATTATGGTCAAGCTTTCATAAATGAAAATGAAATTAAAGGACTTGGAACTGCTGAGGTAAATGTGGAAGCTCATTGGAAGCCTGACTTTATTCTAGATAAAGAAAAACTAAAATTAAAATTACATTTAATAATTGAAAAAGGGGAGTTAATTGATTTCAAAACACTAGAAAATTTATCATCATATGTAAGCGTTGAAGAATTGAAACATGTAAAATTCTCAACTTTAGAAAATAATATTGAAGTTGAAAATGAAATTATTATTATCCCAAATATGGAGATAAAATCTTCAGCATTATCTGTGTTTTTATCAGGGTATCACACTTTTAACCAAGATATAAATTATGATATAAAATTATTATTATCTGAACTTCTTTCAACTTCTTTCAGAAAGAAAAATACAGAATTTGGAGAAGAAGAACAAGATGGTAAAATCTTTAATACCGTATATTTAAAGATGACAGGGAATACAGAAGATCCTAAAATAACTTTGGATAAAATCCGTTTTATGGAAGACGTTAGTGATGGGATAAAGGTAGAGAAGAAGAATATCAGCAATATTATTAAAGAAGATATCTTGCAGACAAAAGATAAAGAAGTTGAAGAAGCTGGACAAGAAGTAGAAATTGAATGGAATCCTGAAAACTAAAATATGGACATTTACTCAAAAAAACAAAAATGGAAATTTGCCCTAATTGGCTTTGCTGTTATTATTGGGATTTCCTCTCTTTTTGTAACTAACACACTGGTTAAAGAACTCAAAACTGAGGAAAGAAAAAAGATTGAACTTTGGGCTCAAGCGACTAAACATCTTGTTAGTTTAACAGGGGAAGGTGATTATTCGTTAGCAATTAAAGTAATATCTGAAAACAATAATATCCCAGTAATTTTAGTAGATGCTTGTGATAGTATTTTAGAAAATAGGAATTTCCAAAACTTTACAAAAACTGATAGTTTTTTCATCAATTTAGGAATTATTACTCCACAAATAATTAATAATAAATTTTTAAGATCTGAACTTAACGAAATAAAAGAAAGTGGAGACGAACCCATTGAAATTAATATTATTGGAGACAAACAATGGATATATTATAAAGATTCTGCTCTACTATACAGATTAAGATATTATCCTATTTATCAGCTAGGATTTATAGGTCTTTTCATGTTTATAGCTTACTTTATGTTTAGTGCAAGTAGAAGATCCGAACAAAATAAAGTTTGGGCAGGAATGGCAAAAGAAACTGCTCATCAAATTGGCACGCCTTTATCATCCCTTATGGCTTGGACTGAACTCTTGAAAGAAAAAGAAGGAACTGAACAAATGGTTGCCGAGATGGAGAAAGACATTAAAAGACTCGAAACAATCACAGAGAGATTCTCTAAAATTGGTTCAAAATCTGAACTCCAGAAAAGGGATATAGTAAACCTAGTTTCTCAATCAATTGAGTACCTAAAAGCAAGAATGCCAGTAAATACTGAGTTTGACATTCAAATCCCAGGAAAGGAAATCATAATTCCATTAAATAGTGTGTTGTTTGAGTGGGTTATCGAAAATCTTGTAACAAATGCTGTTGATGCCATGAAGGGTAAGGGAAAAATTTCTGTTAGTATTACTGAGGAAGAAAATAAAATTGTAATTAATATTTCAGATACTGGAGACGGGATTGATCGTTCAATTATAAAAAATATTTTTAAGCCAGGTGTTACTTCTAAAAAAAGAGGATGGGGGCTTGGTTTATCGTTATCAAAAAGAATAATTGAGGAGTATCATAAAGGAAGTATTTTTGTTATGAAATCAGAGAAAGGAAAAGGAACAACTTTCACTATTAGGCTCCCAAAAAACCTAAATTCCGCAACTTCCTAAGTTATTTTTATTCAGATAATTCTGATGATATTCTTCTGCTCTATAAAATTTTTCAGCTGAAATAATTTGAGTTACAATTGGATTCTTCCAATTCTTAGATTGTTGTTTTAATGAACTTTCAACTATCTTCATTTGTTCTTCTGAGTGAAAAAACACTACAGATCTGTATTGAGTCCCCACATCAAGTCCTTGTCTATTTTTAGTAGTCGGATTATGGTTGACCCAGAAAATTTCCAGCAAATCTAAATAACTAATTATATCAGGATTGAAATGGATATGAACCACCTCAGCATGGTTTGTTTGTCCCTTACAAACCTCCTCATAAGTAGGGTTTTCAGTATTTCCACCCATATAGCCAACTGATGATAAATAAACGCCTGTAGTTGCTTTAAATATTTTCTCTACTTGCCAAAAACACCCTGCTCCAAATGTAGCTTTCTCTAAATTATTATATGCTTTAAATTGTAAACTTAAAGAATTTACACAATGCCTAGTGTTTTTCTCTGTTATTTCCTCACCAACAAAAACATGCCCTAAGTGTCCATCACATTTTGCGCAACAAATTTCAGTTCTAGCTCTTCCTCCGCTTAAATCTTCATATCTAACAATTGCATTTTCAATTTCATCATCAAATGATGGCCAACCACAGCCTGAGTTAAACTTAGTATTGGACTCGTAAAGTGGAGTTTTACACGCTCTGCAAATAAAAATACCAGCTTCAAAAAAATCATTATACTCTCCTGTAAAAGGAGGTTCTGTTCCTTTGTTTTTTAAAATTGCTAATTCATCTGAAGTTAAACCTTTTAAGAATTTGTTTTTCATAATATCTAAATATCTACAAAAATAAAAAAAGCGTCCAATTGGACGCTTTTAGAATAAAAAACAAGTATTAATTAAAACATTGTATTACCTTCTTCTGATTGATACACATAATTAAATGTATAAAAACCACCAATATCTCCACTTCCAGTATCAGGGTTAAGGCTGTCATAAAAATAAATAATCTGCATCTTAGCATATTTATTATCATGAGTTCTGAAAACCAATATTCTACCTGCTCTTGGGGAAAATAAGTGGGTACTAAAACTATATGAAGCCCATCCTTGCCCAGATACTCCTAAATCGTCTATCATTATATTATTTAGTATCGCAGAGCCAGAACTATTATCTTGTAATAATTTAGTGGTATCAACACTGTCTATTGCTGACATACTGCCAGTGGCAATATAAACTGCTGCATTGCCAGTACGATCAGGCTGATCATTATGAGCTTTTTCTCCGCCATTTACAATAAGGGTAGTCCCTCTAAAAGCAACATCCCAATTGTCATGAGTTACAGTGTTCCCCTCAGAAAAACTAAACTTTACAAAGCTACCTGTTGCTGATGTATCAGAAATATTAAGCTCAAAATCACTTGCATCTAATTCAACAACATCAGCATCATGCCACCAAAGAATTTCCTCAGTACTGTTCTTTTCACAAGAAGTAAAAAGAAAAAAACTAAATAGAAATAAGAAGATAGGGTATTTCATATTTTTATTCGCAGCCAGTATTCCAATTTGGATTATTCGCTATATCCTCTGGAGATCCAGCTAAAATAAGCATTTCAGTTGCTCCTAAGACTAATCCTGCAGTATCATTTATATCAGTTGTTGTATGAATTACAAAATCATAAATATACGATTGATGACAATTACCGCAATCATCAAGAACAGCTAAGCCATTTTCTACTCCTATACAATCTGTAAATGCATACGTACATGAGTTGTCATCATAACATGCCTCCTGATTAAAATTAGATGCTAATGAATCTATGCAACCAGCAATCATACAACAACTACCATCATCGACAGTAGCTAACGAATCATAATTAAAAGCAGTATCGTCAATACATCCAGAAACTGGATCTGGTGTTGGATTATCTTTTGAGCATGCATAAAGAAAAATACTTAGGATACATACTGAAAAAATTGTTTTCATTTTCATTTTCATTTTCATTTTCATTTTTTTTTTCATTTTTGTTTTTGTTTTTGTTTTTGTTTTTATTAATTGTTTTTATTAATTGTGTTTATTTAAAATTGATTTTAAAGCTCATATAATATAGTCTTCCTGATATATTGCTGATATACTCTGGATTTGTAAATCCAAAAATATTCTTAATCCCTATTTGACAAGTTTTGAGCAAGCTTATTTGGTGAGTAATGCCTACATCACATAAACTATAGCCATCTATAAATTTATCATATGTATCTAAGATACCATTTCCATTAGAATCAGAAATCGCATATTTACTTCTGTATGTAAGCATAGTATTCATCTCTGTTTTATCATTAAGATGATAATTAAATTTAATATTCCCCATTTGTCTGGATCTATTAAACAGTCCAAAGTAGTCTTCTTTATTAAGCTTAACACTTGTTAAGGTTTCTGTATCCAAAGCATAATAATCACTATCATCTTTTTCAATATCTTTCACTACTTCTGTATCATATGCGTAAAGTAATTGATATCCAAATTTAATTTCCCAATCATCAACTTTCTTATAAGTCGTATTAAACTCTAACCCTTTAGTTTCAACCTGATTTACATTGAAAAAACTGTAAATATTTGTATTGTTCTCATCTTTAGCTACTAATTTCCATTCAATCAAATCATTCACTTTATTATTAAATAAGTTGAGATCAAAAGACAAATTATCTGTTGGATTATATTTTAATCCAATATTGATATTGAGTGAAGTTTCAGACTTTAATGGAGAACTTAACTCTGAAAATGGCACTACCTCCTGTATATTTTGCATGGCATCTAATCTATCAATAGCGACATCTCTACCAAGTACTATATAGCCGATAGTTGAGTTCGTAAAATCAAAATACTTTTGTCTAAAATCAGGAGTCTTAAAACCTGTACCCACTGAACCATTGATCTGAATCTTATTTGTTAGAGAAAATCCTAAAGCTAATTTATTAGAAACAACTGGAGTGTAATTAGTGTAATTATCATATCTACTACCTAATATAATATTCACTTTATTAAAAGCAGTTGCATCCAATTGCCCATAAATAAACTTTAAATCTTGTTCTGGGTTATTTGAAAAATCTCTTCTGGATAACTCTTCTTTTGTTATACCAAATCCTAATATGCTATTTAATCCTTTGTAAGTGAAAGATGATTTCATCTCAGATTGCAATAATGTATGGTCAAAATAATTATCTTCATATAACACTCCATCCTCAGTATTTAGAAACTCATCAGCTCTATAATTAGTTTTATAAATCTCAAGCTGTTGAAAGAAGTTAGCATTCATCAAGTATTTTGCAGAAGTACCAAGACTCCATTCCTTAATATTGCTTTCTCCTTTTAATAAAGAACTTGAATCAGCAGCAATATTTATTTGTTCTTGCTTGTAATAATGACCATTCGTATTTAATAAAAGTTTATCAGATAATACGTATTTTAAATTAGAGCGAAAGGTGTAATTTGAATAAGGATTAACAGTGCTAAGTAAATCAGTATCTATTAAATCATAACCATCTGTTTTATAATAATCAAAAGAATTTGAAATCTGAAAAGTTCCTTCTTTGTATTTATAAACTAAACTAGAATTGGTTGAATTATAAGTGGCGTGTTTTAATGAGGTACTGATGATAGGCCCATCATCAATCTGCTTTTTACTGATAAGATTAATAACTCCACCCAAAGCATTAGAACCATATAAGCTTGAAGATGGTCCTTTGACAACTTCAATTCTCTCAATGTCTGCTACAGAAATTCTATTTAAATCTAAAGTTCCAAATGACCTGCCTATAATTGGGAAACCATCAATAAGGAAAGTGGTATATGAGGCATCTAAACCTTGCATTTGCAGTCCTTCAGTACCTGTTTTTGTAGTGACACTTACAATACCTGTTTGTTTAGTGATTACATCATATAATTTACTTGCACTAAACTCTTGAACTTCTTTTTCAGATATTATTGTAATAGGAATAGGCAATTCATTTACAGTTTGATTTGTTTTTGTAGCAGAAATAATTACTTCTTGTAGTTTTTTTTTAATCAATATACTATCGCTTTGGCCAAAAACAGGTAGCGCAAATAAAAGAGTTAATATAAGTAGAAGACATCTCAAACTATTTTTTTGGGTGCAAACTTAATCAATACTATAAAAGCAAAACAACGATATAGGGTTTCATAGTATTGTTATAAGTTCATTCTTAAGTTCAATATAAGATTAAAAAAAACAACCACCTAAGAGCCGGTATAGATCGAATATAGTATATTTGTCCTCCAATGAAAATAAATGAGTTAAATAATGAAAAACAATCCTCTATTAAAGAAGACATCCTGCTAGGTGAAAAGTTTTTTTGTTTAAGAATATGCAATCATAATAATGAGGAAAGGTTGTTTCAAAAAGAAATAGATGCTTCATACATTCAGTTTCATTTTTGTTTAAAGGGTGGTCTAGAATTTATTTTTAATGAAGGAAGCTATAACTTAAACCTCTCAAGTAACAAATATTTAATTCTTTATAACCCTAAGAGAGATTTACCTGTAAATATTCGTCTTAAAGGGGACTCTGTATTTATCTCTACATTAATTTCTATTACTAGGTTTCATAAATTATTCTCTCAAGATGGCCATACTATTGATTTTCTAAGTGGAGAAAATAGTAATCAGAAATATTATAAAATAAATGACATTAACAATGTAATGCTTTTAGTGTTAAATCAGATGCTTAAGTATAGGACAAGCTCTATTACTAAGGACTTATACCTAAAATCTAAGATTTATGAAACTTTTAGTCTTATATTTAATAGTGAAAATAATACAGGAACCGACAAATGTCCTTTTATTTTGAATGATGACCATCTTAAAAAAATTAAACTTGCAAAGGATATAATATTAGATAGATTTGATGAGCCTCCAACATTAGTAGAATTATCTAATGAAATTGATTTAAGCTTACGTCAACTTAAACAAGGATTTAAAGAAACATATGGGAAGCCAGTATTTAAATATCTATTCGATTATAAAATGGATAAAGCAACAAGACTTTTAATAGGAGGGAAGTATAATGTTAATGAAGTAAGTATAAAACTAGGATATAGTACCTCAAGTCATTTTATTCACGCATTTAAAAAAAATTTTGGCATAACCCCTCTTGCTTATATTAAGCAGAGTTATGAGAGTTAAAAATTAATTAAAGTGTTATATGCAAATTGAGCCCAAAAATAAGTAACTCTTTATATATTTTATATGCTTAAAATCATCTTTTTTCAGTAATCTCTTTTTTCAAAAGTTTACTAAGTCTAAAAACATCTTTCTTTAAATTATTGACTGATAAAGTAGCCCCAGAAATACCATCTACCATTCTATTATATTTTGCATAGCTGTCAATAGGTATGGATAGCCCAACAAATTGTTTTAGCCATTTTTTATTGCATATTTCAGCCCCATAATTTTCTCTATAATGCAAAATTTTAACTTTTAATATCTCTGCTTTTTGATCAAAGAGGATATAATAATCAAATTGATGAAATTTTGAAGGGACATCAGTTACGGATAAATAACCTATAATAGAGTCATCTTCTGAAATAGAATAAAAGGTATCATCAATAGGATCAAGATTACATGTTTCGCTATTAAAAATTTTGGATATTGATTTATAAACAGTCGCCCTGCTATCTTTATCTAATTCCCAATAAGAGGCTTTAAAAGAGGAAAAAAGCAAGGCAATAACTATTACAGTTATCGCCTTACTTATATTATTTTTAAAATTCATTAATCAAAAAAATTAAAACCAAATCCCTACTCCTAAATTAAATTGTCCATTCTCCTCATCAGAGCTAGCATTAGATTTAATTTGATAATCTGCTTTGAATACAGCACCTGGTGCAACTTTAAATCCTAGTCCAAAAGTTATTTCTGCACGATTATATGCATCATTAATTGTAATTCCTTCAACTTCTGCATGAGTATTATAATTCTCATATCTTGCAAAAGCAATTAATTCTTCTGAATCACTTGAAATAGAAGGAATAATCCCATCCATTAAATTGTATCCTATCTCATAATAGTATCCTGTTAAACTACTCCCCACATCTTTTCCTGTGAATCCATTATATTGATCCGTATTTGATAAATCAGCAATAATATATTGGCCTGTTAATTGTAAGGCTCCCTTATTATACCTTGCATCAATACCAAACATTTGAATTCCAATAATAGTAGAGTCTGCAGAAGCAACAGCTGTTTCATCAGCTAAGTCTAAACCATCATAGGCTTTGCTTTCTGAATCGCCTAAATAAGCAGAAAATCCAAAATTTAAAGCTGGTTGTCCATAATAAGAAACTCTTGCTGCAAAATCAGGATAGGTAATATATGATTCTGCTCCTTTTTGTCTTCCACTTCTTAATCCGCTTTTCCCACTAAATACGCCACCATCATTATACCCATTAAAACCATTTACTACCATAGCTTGATAATTTATTGAATGCTCAAGGCTTCTACCGCTTAACCCAACACCCATCTCTCTCCATGTTGTTGGAATAATATATTTATCAACATTTGTTCTTTCTACTCCGTTAAAAGTTGGTGGTTCATGATACAAATTTTGAATCCCCATTGGAATGAGCATTAAACCTGCATTAATAGATAAATTTTTCTTTATCTTATAATCTAAGAAAGCCTGTTCAACATAAACTTCAGAGACATGCTCAAACTCAACTTCAGACACAAATGAAACCTTGTCATTAAAGTTATAACCAAAAAAAGTAACTAACCTATGTACATCCAATTTCCCGTTATTATGAATTGTTCCATCTCTTTCATTTAAATTAAAATCAATTTGTCCGTACCCTCCTATATGTAGTCCTGGATTTCCTGCAATAATTTTTTCCGCACTGTTCTGTGCATTTAGATTTGTAACTAATGATGTGGCAAATATCATGCTAAGTATTTTTTTCATTTTTTATTTTTATTTAGATTTATTATAAACAGTGGCAAAAATAAATAGTTTTTTATATTCGCAAAACTTTTAATCAAAAAATTTTGGCAAGCATATATATTCATATTCCCTACTGTAAACAAGCATGTACTTACTGTGATTTTCATTTTAGAATCGCTCAAAAAGATAAAATTAAAATGCTAAAAAGTATCGAAAAGGAAATTGTAGAAAGGGCAAGCTATTTAAATCAACAAAAAATTAGGAGCATTTATTTTGGAGGAGGAACTCCCTCTATTTTGGATGATATTGATATTAAAAAAATATTAAGCCAAATAGGGAAAAATTATTCTATTGCTGATAATGCTGAAATTACACTAGAATGTAACCCTGATGATTTAGATAAAAAAAAATTAATCTCACTAAAAAACTTAGGGGTTAATCGATTAAGCATAGGGATACAATCATTTGATGATGCTGATTTAAAATTTATGAATAGATCACATAATTCTTCAGAAGCAGAAAATTGTATTCATCTAGCTAAAATGGTAGGGTTTAAAAATAT
>CAJQHO010000048.1 GCA_905478185.1 uncultured Flavobacteriales bacterium
CTATTTTTGAGGCATGCAAAATGAAGAGTTTTTTATGCAAAGATGTATTGAGTTGGCCAGCAAAGCAATGGGCTGTGCATCTCCAAACCCAATGGTGGGCTCAGTTATTGTTTATAATAACAAGATCATTGGTAAAGGATATCATGAAAAACTCTTCATTTTGCATGCCTCAAAAATAGCAAAATGAATACATTTGTAGCATGGAAAAAGTCAGCAATATTTTAAGCTATTTTAGGGAAGAGCTTTCTGCTGTTGCTGATGAATGTGAAATCACCTCATGGTATTATATTTCTATGGAGTATTTACTAGTTTACAATCGTTCGGATTGCATAATTAATTCTAATCAAATATTAAATAAAAGTCAACTAAGTAAGATAAAGCAAATAGTTGCTGAATTGAAGACTCATAAGCCTATACAGTACATTCTTGGTAAAACAGAATTTTATGGCTTAAAAATCAACGTAAATGAGCATACTTTAATTCCAAGGCCAGAAACGGAACAATTGGTAGATTGGATTTTGAAAGAGAATTTTGTTGCTGCTTTAGATATTGGAACTGGAAGTGGGTGTATTCCAATTGCTTTGGCAAAGCATACTGATGCTAAGGTTCTAGCTATTGATGTTTCTGAAGATGCTTTACTAATTGCTGAAGAAAACGCAAAAAATAATAAGGTAGAAATTGATTTTATTCATCAAGATATTTTACAAACTAACTATTTGCAAAAAGTTGATTTAATAGTTAGTAATCCTCCTTATGTTTTGGAATCTGAAAAGGAAAAAATACAAGAAAATGTTCTTGATTATGAGCCTGAATTAGCACTTTTTGTTGAAGATAAAAATCCTTTAATATTTTATAAAAAAATTGCAAGTTTAGCTTTTAATTTTCTTAATGAAAATGGAAAATTATTCTTTGAAATTAATGCAAAATTTGGTAAAGAAACAATTGAAATGCTTGTCGATATTGGATTTGTTAATATTGAGTTGAAAAAAGACATGAACGATAAGGATAGAATGATAAAAGCAATAAAGAAATAGTTATTTTTGAATAGAAAAATCATCAAAATTATGATAACAAAAGAAGAAGTATTAGATGTGCAAAAGCAATGGTCAGACGGCTTATTAAAAATTGTAGCAAAACATCAAAATAATGAAGATTTTACATCTGAAGCATCTGGTTTTATTGATGAACTTTATGCCTATGGTTATGGAGAGGTTTTGTTTAAGCCAACACTAGCAACTGATGTTCAGTTTAGATTAAACAAAGCAGCTGCACTATCTTATTTTGTAGCAGGAAATCCTGGTTTTTCAGAGGATAAAGGTTTTGCATTAAAAGGCTGGACTAATGTAAGGTGGGAGAATTCAGCTATAAAGCTTGAAGAAAATTTTGCTTTTGCAATGGGTAACTATTACTTTGGAAATTCGGATGGAGAGGTAAAAGTTGAGTTTTCATTTGCTTATAAAAAAGACAATAACGGAAAGCTTAAGATTATTTTGCATGACTCTCATTTTCCTTATCAAAAATAAATGAAAATTAATGAAAGAATAGACTTTCTTAGAAAGGAGTTGGCTGAGCATAATCATTCGTATTATGTTTTAGATACTTCCATAATTTCTGATTTTGAGTTTGACAAGCTATTACAAGAACTTGTTAAATTAGAAGATGAAAATCCAGAATTTTTTGATTCAACATCCCCAACACAAAGAGTGGGAGGTGGAGTTATTGACGGATTTAAAACTGTAGCACATAAATACAGAATGCTCTCTTTAGGAAATACATATTCAGAAGAAGATTTACATGATTTTGATACAAGATCACATAAGCTAACGGATCAAGAAATAGAATATGTATGCGAATTAAAATATGATGGAGTTTCCATCAGTTTAACTTATGAAAATGGGGATTTAACTCAAGCGCTTACTAGAGGAGATGGAACTCAAGGTGATGATGTAACTGAAAATATTAGAACTATAAAAAGCATTCCTTTAAAATTGAAAGGAGATTATCCTGCAAATTTTGAAATTAGAGGTGAAATCTTTATTCCGATTAAAGGTTTAGAGAAAATGAATAAGCTAAGGAATGAAGAAGGCTTAGAGCCTTATAAAAACCCTAGAAACACTGCATCTGGTAGTTTAAAGTTGCTTGATGCAAATGAAGTTTCTAAAAGACCATTAGATTGCTATTTGTATTATGTTATAGGAGAAGATTTACCTTCAACTAATCATTATGAAAATCTGCAAAAAGCTAGAGATTGGGGCTTTAAAATCCCAAATGAAATAGAAAAACATAGTAATATAGAAAATGTTTTAAAATTCATTAATAAATGGGATGAGGATCGCCATGGTTTACCTTATGAAATAGATGGAATTGTAATAAAAGTAAATGACATTAATTTGCGAGAGGAAATGGGTTTCACGGCAAAATCACCAAGGTGGGCCATTTCTTATAAGTTTAAAGCAGAACAAGTTACAACTATCTTAAATAAAATTACTTATCAAGTAGGGAGGACTGGTGCAATTACTCCTGTAGCGAATTTGGAGCCAGTTAAGTTGGCTGGAACTACAGTGAAAAGAGCTTCCTTACACAATGCTGATCAGATTGCAAAATTAGATATTAGAGAAGGAGATAAGGTTTATGTTGAGAAGGGGGGCGAGATTATTCCAAAGGTTGTAGGAGTAGAGTTAAAGGATAGGGATTTATTTTCTCAGTCAACTGAATATATTACTAATTGCCCATCTTGTAATACTGAGCTTGTGCGTAAAGAAGGTGATGCTAAGCATTATTGTCCTAATGCAGAGAGTTGTCCTACTCAGATTAAAGGTAAATTTGAGCATTTTATCAGTAGAAAAGCAATGGATATTGATGGGCTTGGAGGAGAAACGATTGAGCTTTTAATTAATGAGGGTTTAATAAAAGAAATCTCTGATTTATATCATTTAAAAAAGGAGGATTTATTGCCTTTAGACAGAATGGCTGAAAAATCAGTTGAGAACTTGTTTATAGGAGTGGGGAAATCAAAACTAATCCCTTTTGAAAGAGTTTTATTCGGACTTGGAGTCAGATTTGTTGGAGAAACAGTAGCAAAAGTATTAGCAAAGCATTTTAAAACGATTGATAATATAATTGATACAGATATTGAAACCTTAATTTCAGTTGATGAGATAGGTGATAAGATTGCCGGAAGTGTTGTGAACTATTTTTCAATTGAAGAGAATTTAAAGCTGATAAATAATTTAAAAGAAAGTGGCTTGCAATTCGTGTCTACTATTGAGGATACAACCAAATCATCAAACTTAAATGGAATGAAAATTGTTGTGTCAGGAGTTTTTAATCAAAATAGTAGGGCTGAATACAAGAAAATGATTGAAGATCATGGTGGAAAAAATGTAAGTTCTATATCTAAAAACACTACTTTTGTTCTGGCCGGAGAGAATATGGGGCCGAGCAAAAAGCAAAAGGCAGAAGATTTGAAGATACCTCTAGTTAATGAAGATGAATTTTTAGCAAAAATAGATTAATGCAGTTTATTGAAGATTTTAAACAAAAAGTAGGAAAGTGGGTTTTTCAAAGGGAATTGAAAACCAATAAAAGAACAAAGGAAGTTTGCAACTTGGATAATGCCCAATCAATTGGGATTTTATATGATGCTACCTCTGAAGAGCAGATAAAAATGGTTAAACCTTTTGTGTCCTATTTCTTTGATTTAAAGAAGGATGTAAAGGCACTTGGCTATGTTAATTCTAAGCAATTATCATTTCATCATACTCCAAAATTGCAATATGATTTCTTTTATCAAAAGGACCTAAATTGGTATTATAAACCTCAGAATTATATAATTGATAATTTTGTAAAAAAAGAATATGATATCCTTATCAATTTATGTGATAGCAGTATAATCCCTATTAAATATTTGGTAGCAAGTTCAATCGCACATTTCAAGATAGGAATACATGAGGAAAATTATGAAATTTATGATTTGATGATTTCCTTAAAAGATGATAAAAGCATGGAAAAACTCATGCATGAAATTAAACATTATATCAATTTAATAAATAAGTAAATGGATAAAATTAAAGGAACAGGAGTTGCATTAGTCACTCCTTTTAATGAGGATAAATCAGTAGATTACAAAGGATTAGAAAATTTACTTAATCATGTAATTGATGGCGGAATAGATTATTTAGTTTTGATGGGGACAACTGGGGAAAGCGTTACTTTGAGTAAAGGAGAAAAGGTAGCAGTTGTTGACTTTTGCAAGAAGATAAATAATAGTAGAATTCCTGTTGTTTTGGGAATTGGGGGCAATAATACCATGCAAGTTGTTGAGGATATAAAATCAGCTAACCTTGATGGGATAGATGCAATTTTATCTGTTTCTCCTGCTTATAATAAACCTTCACAAGAAGGAATTTATCAGCACTATAAGATGATATCAGGAAATTGCCCTTTACCTATTATTGTTTATAATGTTCCTGGCAGAACTGCTTCAAATATTAGTGCAGAAACTACTGTAAGACTGGCAAATGATTTTGAAAATATAGTAGCTGTGAAAGAGGCTTCAGGTGATATGGATCAAATAATGAAAATTATTAAAAATAAACCTTCTGATTTTGTGGTGCTTTCAGGAGATGATGGCTTGACTTTGCCTATGATTCACTTGGGTGCAGAGGGAGTTATTTCAGTTATTGGGCAGTCGCATCCTAAGGAATATTCTGATATGGTGTCTTTTGGACTTTCAGGAAATCAAGAAATCGCAAATCAGTTGCATAATAAGTTGTATGATTTTTACGTACCCTTATATGCTGAGGGAAATCCTGTAGGAGTAAAGGCTTGTTTGGAGCTTTTAGGAATTTGTAAAAGTCAAGTGAGATTGCCACTTGTTGAAGCGAGTGATGCAATAAAAAATGAGCTTAAAAGTTTGATGAACTAATGAAAAATCTAATTCTAATAATTATGTCACTATTTACCTTTACTACTACTAATGCGCAAGAATCAATTTATGATATAGAAATCAATGATATTAGCGGGAATCCTATAGATTTAAAACAGTTTAGAGGGAAGCATATCTTATTTGTTAATGTGGCTTCTGAGTGTGGTTTTACACCACAATATGCTGGTTTAGAAGAATTGCATCAGCAGTTTAAAGAGAATTTAGTTGTGATTGGCTTGCCTTGTAATCAATTTGGAGGGCAAGAGCCAGGGACGGAAAAAGAGGTACAGCAGTTTTGTACTAAAAACTTTGGTGTTAGCTTTTTATTGACTGAAAAAATTGAGGTGAAAGGAGAGGGTAAACATCAACTTTATAACTGGTTAACAGATAAAAAGAAAAACGGAAAGTCCAGTTCTTCAGTAAAATGGAATTTTCAAAAATATCTAGTAGATGAAAAAGGAGAGTTTGTCAACTACTTTTACTCCACTACAAAGCCAATGAGTCCAAAAATCACCTCATTACTAAAGCAATAAATTCAAATTATTCCAGTTTACTAGATAGAAAAATAATTTAGGAATATCCAATTATACCATTTATCTTTGCCCCATTAAAATTATGATGAGAAAAATATTACAAATATTATTAATTACTTTAGTCTTTACTTCTTGTGGAGGATATCAGAAAGTACTAAAGAGTGATGACTACAACTATAAATACGAAAAAGCAGTTTCCTATTATGAGGCAGAACAATATAATAGGGCAATTCCATTATTTAATGAATTGTCAACTGCTTTAAGAGGGACTTCAAAAATGCAAGAAGTTGCTTATTATTACGCTTATTGTAATTATGTTACTGGAGATAATTTAACTGCAGCTTATCTGTTTAGAAATTTCACTATCAATTACCCAAGCAGTAAGCATACGGAAGAATGTGCTTTTATGGTAGCTCAGTGTTATTATAATGAAACTCCTGTTTATTCTTTGGATGCTACAAATAACTATAAAACAATCAAAGAGTTACAATCTTTTATTGATAGATACCCTGTTAGTGATAGGGTAGAAAAGTGCAATACTCTTATGGATGAGTTGAGGTTTGTGCTTTCAAAAAAAGCGTTTGAAAATGCTAAACAATATTACATTACTGAAAATTATAAATCTGCAATCATTGCTTTGGATAATGTGTTAATTGACTTTCCCTCCTATGACAATAGAGAAGAAGTTCATTTTTTAATTGTAAAATCATCTTACTCATTAGCAATTAACAGTATCAGTAATAAGGTAGAGGAGAGGTTAAAATCTACTCTTGATGCATATTCGCAATTTGAAGATAATTACCCTAAAAGTGAATTTTTAGAAGATTTAAAATCCACACATAATAAAACTTTACAATCATTAACCGAATTAAAAGAAAAGAAAAATGAAATTTAAAAAGACAGGAGCCCATAAATCTACTATTACAAGAAATGTAGATGATTTTGTAGCAAAAACTGACAACATCTTTCAGGCAGTATCAGTTATGGCTAAAAGATCATCACAAGTAAATGAGAAAATGAAGGAAGAATTAATATCAAAACTTGAAGAATTTGCAATTACACAAGAGCAGTTAGATGAAGTTTTTGAAAATCAAGAGCAAATTGCTGTTTCAAAGTTTTATGAGAGCTTGCCAAAGCCTTGGGCTATTGCAATGAAAGAATTATTGAATGATGAACTTTATATGAGAGATGCAAACGCATCAGAAGATAAAGATTCAAACCCAGATGCTTAAAGGAAAAAAAGTATTATTAGGAGTAACGGCTAGTATTGCAGCTTATAAAACTGCAGAACTAGTTCGTTTATTCAAAAAAGCAGGAGCTTCAGTTCGAGTTATTCAAACTGAGGCTTCTTTGCATTTTGTTGCTCCATTAACGCTTTCTACTTTGTCAGATAATCCTGTCTTATCAAGAATGGTGAATAAGGATACTGAGATGTGGAATAGCCATGTAAAAATTGGTTTATGGGCAGATTTTATGGTGATTGCTCCTTTAACGGCAAGTACTATGGCTAAAATAGCAACAGGGGAGGCGAATAATTTACTTTTAACAACATATCTATCGGCAAAGTGTCAAGTTTATTTTGCTCCGGCAATGGATTTAGATATGTATAAACACCCTTCAACTTCAGAAAATATTGAAAAATTACAGTCATTTGGTAATAAGTTGATTCCATCTGGATTTGGGGAATTAGCAAGTGGCTTAGTAGGTGAAGGTAGAATGGCTGAGCCTTCAGAAATTATCGAACATATTATTTCTGATTTATCTTCAGATTTACCTTTTACGGATAAGAAAATTTTAATTACAGCAGGTCCTACTTATGAAGCTATTGATCCTGTTCGTTTTATAGGGAATCGTTCTTCAGGAAAAATGGGAATAGCACTTGCTTTAGAATGTGCTGATAAAGGTGCAAATGTTGAACTTGTTTTAGGTCCTACTCATTTAGAGTGTAAGCATTCAAATATTAACATTTCAAGAGTAGAATCTGCAAATGAAATGTATAAAGTAGTTTCATCTAAGTTTAAAAATTCTGATATATCAATTTTTGCAGCAGCTGTTTCTGATTATACTTCAAATGAAGTGGCTAAGAATAAAATAAAGAAAATAGGAGATAGCTTAACAATTGACTTATCAAAAACAACTGATATTTTATCTGAGATGGGAAATCGCAAGAAAGACAATCAGTTTGTTGTTGGTTTTGCTTTAGAAATAGAAAATGAATTTGAGAATGCTAAATTAAAGTTGGAAAGAAAAAATCTTGATATGATTGTTTTAAACTCATTAAATAATAAGGGTGCTGGATTTGAACATAATACTAATCAGGTTACAATAATTGATAAGCAAAATAATATCAAGAATTTTGAGTTGAAAGATAAGATAGAAGTGGCAAAAGATATTGTACAACAAATTATTGAATTGAGTTAATGAAAAAAATCATCTTATATTTTCTTGTTATTGGGCTTGCTGTAAATGTAAATGCGCAAGAATTACTTTGTACTATTAGAGTAAACTCATCTCAAGTTCAAACTAGTGATAGAAAGGTGTTTCAGACCATGCAAACAGCTATTTATGAGTTTGTTAATAATAAAAAATGGACAACTACAAATGTGCAGAATGAAGAGCGAATTGAATGCACAATAATGATCAACATTAGTAAACAAATTTCTAATGATGAGTTTGAAGGATCAATTCAAATACAAAGTACTAGACCAATTTTTGGTACTTCATACAAATCAACTTTATTCAATTATTTAGACAATAACTTCAGGTTTAAATATGTTGAATATCAATCTTTAGAGTTTTCTGACGTTACTCATATGTCAAATTTAACCTCAGTCTTGGCTTTCTATGTAAACATTATTTTAGGTTTAGATTATGCGACTTTTTCTGAAGAAGGAGGGAATGAATATTTTAATATAGCTCAAAGAATTGTAAGTAATGCTCAAAACACTCCAGAGCCAGGGTGGAAGGCATTTGAGAGTGATAAAAATAGATATTGGTTAGCAGAGGATTTAATGGATTCAAGGTATAGTGACTTTCATATGTGTATGTACCGATACCATAGATCTGGTTTGGATAAATTAGCTGAAGAACCAGATGATGCTCGATATGAAATTACTGAGTCAATTGAGAGCTTAAAAAGTATTTATAGAAATAATCCCTCTGCATTTATCTTAAAGGTTTTCTTTGATGCAAAATCAGATGAGATAATAAATATTTATTCTGAGGCTTTTCCTAATGAAAAAGCAAGAATTGTTAAAACTCTTGCTGAGATAGACCCAGCAAATTCTTCAGACTATCAAGCTATTACTCAATCTTCAGAAGGAGGAAGATGATAAAAAGTCTGCAGATTAGTAATTTTGCTTTATTAAAAAATGTAAGTATAGATTTTACTGATGGGTTTACAGTGGTTTCAGGAGAAACAGGTGCTGGAAAATCTATTATGCTTGATGCTTTATCCTTACTTTTAGGGAAAAGAGTTGAGCGTTTTTCTACTGAAGAAAATACTCCCAAAAGTATTATTGAAGGGATATTTAAAGTTGATAAATCAAAGCAAGGTTTTTTTATTGAAAATGATTTAGATTTTGAAGAAGAAACTCTTGTCAGGAGAGAAATAATTTCAAATGGAAAAAGCAGAGCTTTTATAAATGATACCCCAGTTTTGTTAAATGTTTTAACTGCTTTTGGTAAGCAAATTATTGAAATCCATGCTCAGCACCAATCCGTTCTACTAAAAGAGGAATCAGCTCAATTTATTTTGCTTGATGAACTTGCTAAATCAGAAAAAGAACTAGAAAAATACCGTTATGAATTACAAAAATATAGTGAACTAAAATTAGAGTTAAATCTGATTAAAAAATCTGGAAGTTTATCAGAGTCAGAATTAGAGTTTTTAAATTTTCAATTAGATGAATTGACTGCTACAAACTTAGTAGCTGATGAAAAAGAGGAGCTTGAAAAGCAGATTTTACTTTTGGAAAATGTTGATGGTATTGCAAATGTAATTTCAGAAAGTGAACAGTTGTTAGGTTCTGAGCAAGGAGTTTTTTCTGAGTTAGTAGCAATAAAAAAGTCTTTACAAGCTTTTGATTCTTTTGATGATTTGCTAGAAAGAATTGAGAGTGTTTTAATTGAGTTAAATGATATAAATGCTGAGTTGCTAGACATTAATAGTAAGTTAGAATCTGATCCTCAACAATTGCAAGTTTGCAATAACCGTTTGGATACTATTAACAATATATTGCAAAAACACAGGAAACAATTTATTGTAGAGTTAATTGATTTAAAAGATGAGATTGAGCAGAAAATTCAAATCTCAACATCATTTGATGAGCAAATTTTAGTTAAGAAAGACGCAATTGAAAAGCAATATAAAGTACTTAAAGATTCTGCTGACATACTTGACGTGAGCAGAAGGAAAGTTCTTCCTAACATAAACTCTAAAATTGAAAAGCATTTAAAGAATTTGGGAATGCCCTATGCTCAATTTGAGGTAAGTTTATATAAAACTGACAACTTTAATCAATTTGGAAATACAACAATTACATTCTTGTTTTCTGCTAATAAAGGGAGTGCAATGCAGGCGGTTTCTAAAGTCGCTTCAGGTGGGGAGTTATCGAGATTAATGCTCGCAATTAAATACCTTACAGCTGAATCATCTAAAGTTAATGCCTTGGTTTTTGATGAAATTGATACGGGTGTAAGTGGCGAAATTGCCTCCTTAATGGGAGATATGATGCGAGAGATTAGTAGCAAAAATCAATTGATAGCAATTTCTCATTTACCACAGATTGCTTCAAAGGCAAAGGTTCATCTTAAAGTAGTGAAAAAGGTAAAGTCTGGAACAACTATTTCAGATGTTAAAGTGCTAAATAATGAGCAAAGGGTAGAAGAGATTGCAAAACTATTGAGCGGAAAAGAAATAACTAATGCAGCATTTGAAAATGCTAAGGTATTATTAAATCAATAATATTATATTTGCAGAATAAATTTAAGAAATGCCAAACAATATACTAAAAGGAAAGAGAGGGATTATTTTTGGTGCACTTGATGAAAAATCAATTGCATGGAAAGTTGCAGAACATGCTCATGCTGAAGGGGCTGAGATAGTTTTAACAAATGCGCCTATTGCATTAAGAATGGGTACAATTGACAAGTTAGCTGAGCAGATTGGAGCTAAAGTTATCTCAGCTGACGCAACTTCAATGGAGGATTTAAAAGCATTGTATGAAGGCGCTATGGAAGAGTTAGGAGGAAAGATTGACTTTGTATTGCATTCTATTGGAATGTCGGTAAATGTACGAAAAGGAAAGGCTTATTACGAACAAAATCATGATTGGACAATGAAAGGTTATGATGTTTCTGCTTTGTCATTTCATAAAACTATGCAAGCTGCTTGGGAGTTAGATGCACTTAGTGAGTGGGGTTCAGTTGTTGGGCTTTCTTATATTGCTGCTCAAAGAGTTTTCCATACTTACAATGACATGGCAGATAATAAAGCTGTATTAGAATCTATTGCAAGAAGTTTTGGATATCACTATGGATTAAGAAGAAATGTAAGAGTGAATACTATTTCTCAGTCGCCAACTGATACTACAGCAGGAAGTGGTGTGGCTGGTTTTGATGGTTTTTATAGGTTTGCAAATGATTTATCTCCATTAGGAAATGCCTCAGCTGAAGAATGTGCGGATTACTGTATTTCAATGTTCTCTGATTATACTAGGAAGGTAACTATGCAAAACCTTTTTCATGATGGAGGATTTTCATTTACAGGAATGAGTGAAACAGCAATGGACACTTACATGAAAGTAATGGAAGACGAGAAGAAAGCAAAGTAATATGCTTTATAAAATAGTGTATTTTATTTTCCAGCTTTTTCCTAGTTTGAAAAAGTGGTTTTGGAAAAAATGGTACACTGTTTTGGCAAATAAAGCTGATGATCCTGATTTAAGGTTCATGAATTATGGCTACTTAAGTGAAAAACTAGCTTTAACTTTAAATGATGAAGATGAGAAGGATAGATATTCAATTCAATTGTATCATCATGTGGTTTCTCAAATTGATTTGACAGGACTAAAGGTTTTAGAAGTGGGTTCTGGTAGAGGTGGTGGATCATCATATATTTCTAGGTATCTTAATGTGAAGGAAATGATAGGGGTTGATATTTCACCTACAGCTGTGGATTTGTGCAATAAAACTTACAATATTAATAATCTAACTTTTCAAGTTGGTGATTCTGAAAAGCTACCTTTTGATAGTAATACTTTTGATGCTGTTATTAATATTGAATCTTCACATTGCTATGCTTCAATGGATAATTTTTTATTGGAAGTAAAGCGAGTGTTAAAACCTGGAGGCTCTTTTCTTTTTTGTGATTTAAGAAGAAAGGAATATTTAGATGAAATGTTAGAATCTCTCAATTCAAACGGGTTTAATATTATTGAAAAACAGGATATAACCCCTAATATTATTGAAGCTTCAATAAAAATGACAGATGATCGTAAAAAGGCTATCAAAAATTTACAAGTTGAAGGTTGGTTCAAAAAAATATTAGAATCTTTTGCAGCTACTGATGGAAGTAAGGTGCATCAATCTTTCAAGGATGGTTACATGAAATATTATAGTATTTATTGTCAAGTAGATAAATAAATAATAAAAGGAAGCTTAAGTCTTCCTTTTTTTTATTTTTGGCTTCATGAATAAGCCAATTTGTTTATGGTCCTGCCCAAGAAATGTTTCAACAGCACTTATGTATGCTTTTGCACAAAGAGAGGATACTCAAGTTTTTGATGAACCTTTGTATGCTCATTATCTCAAAGTAAGTGGTGCAATACACCCTGGAAGAGAGAAAGTACTGCAAGCTTTAGAAAATGATGGAGACAAGGTGGTTTATGAGGTGATTCTTCAAAAAAGTGAAAAACTAATATTTCATAAACTAATGACTCACTTTTTATTAGGAATTGATACTGAATTCTTATCAGAAGTTGTTAATATTATTTTCATTAGGAATCCTGAGGAAATTATTACCTCTTACTCTAAAGTAATCCCAAACCCTAGTATGAATGATATTGGTGTAAAACAACAATATGA
The DNA here is from genome assembly GCA_905478185.1 of uncultured Flavobacteriales bacterium. GTDB lineage: Bacteria > Bacteroidota > Bacteroidia > Flavobacteriales > BACL11 > UWMA-0277. Next base: position 12,547 of record CAJQHO010000048.1, read on the forward strand.
GTTGTTTTTATATTTAGAAAGAAGAGGGATAGAGCCTATAGTTTTAGACTCAAAATATTTACTTAAAAATCCTGAATTGATGTTGAGTAAATTATGTAAGATTTTAGATGTTTCATTTGATGAAAAAATGTTGGAATGGAAAAAGGGGGCAAGAAAAGAAGATGGTGTTTGGGCTAAATATTGGTATAAAAACATCCATAATTCTACTGGGTTTTTACCTTATGCTAAAAAAGCAATCACACTAACAGGTAGTAATGCAGAACTGGCTGAAGAGTGTTTACCTTATTATAAATTTTTAACTGCTAAATCAATACAATTATGATACAACAATTTGACACTAGAAATAAAGATATAAAAGTATGGATTAATGGAGAGTTACTGCATAGAGATCAAGCAAAAATTTCTGTATTTGATAGTGCAGTTCAAGGCGGTGATGCTGTTTGGGAAGGAGTGAGGATATATGATGGTAGAATCTTTTGTTTTGAAAAGCATTTAAACAGATTAATGGAATCGGCAAAAAGCATGGATTTTTCCAATGTTCCTTCTGTAGAGGAAGTGAAGAATGCGGTTTTTTCTACTTTAAAAGCCAATGGTATGAAGGACGATACACATATCCGATTAACATTAACAAGAGGGGAGAAGATAACTTCTGGAATGAACCCTAAATTGAATCAGTTTGGTTGCACTTTAATTGTTTTAGCTGAGTGGAAATCATCTATATTTTATGGTAAGGAATTACGCTTAGTCACTTCTAATATCAGAAGAAACTCACCACTTTGTTTGGATTCAAAAATCCATCATGCTAACCTAATAAATAATATACTTGCTAAGATAGAAGCCAATTATGCAGGAGCTGATGATGCACTAATGTTGGATTTAGATGGTTTTGTTGCTGAAACTAGTGCTACTAATATATTCATGATTAAAAATGGACTTGTAATTACTCCTTTCCCAAAGGCATGTTTAACAGGAATTACTAGAAGCTTGATTATTGAGATTTGTAAAAACAATAATATTCCTATTGTAGAGCAAGATATTTCGGTAACTGAACTGTATAATGCTGATGAAGTATTTACAACTGGAACTATGGGTGAATTAGCTAGAGTAAATGAAATAGATAATAGAAAGATAGAAAATAAGGGAGGAGTGTTAATGCAACTCCAATCCTTATTTAGAAAATTGACAGAAGTAGAAGGAGAGAAATTACCCTTTTAATTTATCTTTTTTTTGTTTTCCTTTAGGTTTCGTTATTTTCATTTCTAAAGCTGACTTATCTTTATTCAGACTTACTTTAATAGCATCTCCCTCTTTTATCTGGGCACTAATTATTTCTTCTGATAATGGATCTTCAAAATATTTCTGAATAGCACGCTTTAAAGGTCTAGCACCAAATTTAGCATCAAAGCCTTTATCAGAAATAAAGTCTTTAGCTTCTTTTGATATTTTAACGCTATAACCTAGGGTAGAAATACGCTTGAGGAGACTGTCCATTTCAATATCAATAATTTTATTGATATCCTCTTTATCTAAACTATTAAACACAATCACATCATCAATTCTATTTAAGAACTCAGGAGAAAAAGCTCTTTTTAAAGCTTTTTCAATTACACCTTTAGAGTGAGAAGCCATATTATCCTTTTTAGCAGATGTATTGAAACCAATTCCTTGTCCAAAATCTTTTAACTGTCTTGCACCTATATTAGATGTCATAATTATAATAGTGTTCTTGAAACTAATTTTTCTTCCCAAACTATCTGTCATTTGCCCATCATCTAAGGCTTGAAGAAGAATGTTAAATACATCAGGATGAGCTTTTTCAATTTCATCTAAAAGAATAACTGAATATGGCTTTCTTCTAACTTGTTCTGTTAGCTGGCCTCCTTCTTCATACCCTACATATCCAGGAGGAGCACCAACTAATCTACTTACTGCAAATTTTTCCATGTACTCGCTCATATCTAATCTGATAAGTGCATCTTGAGAATCAAACATTTCTTCAGAAAGTGCTTTTGTAAGTTGTGTTTTTCCAACACCAGTTGGGCCTAGAAAGATAAACGAACCAATAGGCTTGCTCGGGTCTTTTAATCCAACTCTATTTCTTCTGATAGCTTTTACAACCTTTTCAACAGCTTCATTTTGTCCGATAATTTTCCTTTTGATATTATCAGTCATTGATGAAAGCTTCTTTCTTTCTTGAGATGCAACTCTGTTTACAGGTATTCCAGTCATAATTGAAACTACATCAGCTACATTTTCTTCTGATACAGTTTCCTTGTTAGCTTTTAATTCCTTTTCCCAGATATCTTGTGCGTGTTCTAATTGAGATTGTATTTTCTTCTCACTATCTCTAAGCTCGGCTGCAATTTCAAATTTTTGTTTTTTAATTGCGACTTTTTTCTTAGTTGTAATGTCAGAAAGTTGTTTTTCAATATTAGTTATGTTTTGAGGAACCTCAATATTAGTGATATGAACTCTTGATCCAGCTTCATCTAAAGCATCAATCGCTTTGTCCGGTAAAAATCTGTCATTCATGTACCTGTCAGTTAAAATAACACATGCTTTTATCGCATCCTCAGTATATTCTACATTATGATGTTCTTCATATTTTATCTTTATATTTGTAAGTATCTCAATCGTTTCATCAATTGTAGTGGGGTTTACAATTACCTTTTGAAACCTTCTTTCTAAAGCACCATCTTTCTCAATATGTTGTCTGAATTCATCTAATGTTGTTGCGCCAATGCATTGCAGTTCTCCTCTAGCTAATGCAGGCTTAAACATATTAGAGGCATCTAATGATCCAGAGGCCCCTCCAGCTCCAACTAATGTATGAATCTCATCAATAAACAGAATGATATCAGGGTTTTTTTCTAATTCAGAAATAATTCCTTTCATTCTTTCTTCAAATTGTCCTCTGTATTTTGTCCCTGCAACTAATGCTGCTAAATCTAGCATTACTATTCTTTTTTCGAATAATACTCTAGAAACTTTCTTCTGAACTATTCTTAAAGCTAATCCTTCTGCAATTGCTGATTTTCCAACTCCAGGTTCCCCAACTAAAATAGGGTTGTTCTTTTTTCTTCTACTAAGTATTTGAGAAACTCTCTCAATTTCTTTATGCCTTCCAACAATAGGATCTAATTTCCCGTCCTTAGCATATTGAGATAAGTCTCTGCCAAAATCATCTAAAACGGGAGTATTACTTTTTGATGTTGGTTTTGATTTCTCTGTTTTAGAAGGCCCAAAAATATCATCATCATTTTCTTCATCATCCATATCATCATCTAAACTAAGAGTAATGTTGTTGTCAGTTTGTTTTTCGTATTCATCAAGGATTATTTCATAGTTAATATGAAGATGTTTAAAGGAAATAGTTACAATATTATTAGCGTCAAGTAAAATTGCAAGTAAAACATGAATTGTTTTGATTTCATTATCACCTAAATTTTTCTGTTCCATTATTGATTTTTTGAGTATTCTTTCAGTTTGTTTTTTGAATTCAATACTATCTTTATCAACATTTGTTCTGCTATCTCTTTTTGTGATATTACTTTCGATAATTACACGCAAGTCTTTTGGATCAATTGCAAGTCCTTCTAGCACTCTAATTGCCGTACCCTCACCTTCCCTGAGTATACCCAAAAAAAGGTGTTCAATCCCAATGCTTTCATCTCCCAATCTAAGAACCTCCTCTCTTACATAAGTAAAAACATCTTTCATTCTGTTTGAAAATCCTGTGTTCATAATTTTACTATTTTTTAGTCATTAAAAATCTTTTGCAAGATACCTACTAAAATTGCTCTTACAACAAGTGATAGAGTTCATTTTTTTTAACAAAAATTGTTCATAACTAACATGCTATTTTTCATTCAATTTACTTCTATAAAATACGTAAATTTCTTTTATTTGTTACCTTAACGAAAATAAATAAATATATGTCATTAGGCGAAAAAATTATTCCTATCAATATTGAGGAGGAAATGAAATCAAAATACATTGATTACTCAATGTCAGTTATTGTTTCAAGAGCTTTACCAGATGTTAGAGATGGGTTAAAACCAGTACACAGAAGGGTTTTATTCGGAATGCATGAGTTAGGCATTAAGTCTAACACAGCATATAAGAAATCAGCAAGAATTGTAGGGGAGGTGCTTGGTAAGTTTCATCCGCATGGTGATACTTCCGTATATGATGCAATGGTGCGTATGGCTCAGCCTTGGAGTTTGAGGTATATGTTGGTTGACGGTCAAGGGAATTTTGGATCTATTGATGGAGATAATCCTGCTGCAATGCGTTATACTGAGGCTAGAATGCGTAGAACAGCAGAAGATATGCTGTTAGATATTGATAAAGAAACAATTGATTGGAACTTAAACTTTGATGACACTTTAAAAGAGCCATCTGTTTTACCTTCAAGATTACCTAGCTTGCTTTTAAACGGAACAACTGGTATTGCAGTTGGTATGGCTACAAATATGCCACCACACAATCTTACAGAGGTTGTAAATGGTACATTGGCATACATTGAGAGAAGAGGTGATTTAGAGGTTGCTGATTTAATGGAATATGTAAAGGCACCTGATTTCCCAACTGGAGGTACAATTTACGGTTATGATGGTGTGCGTGCTGCTTTTGAAACGGGTAGGGGTCGTATTGTAATGAGAGGAAAAGTTAGATTTGATGAATCGGGAACTAGAGAGCAAATCATAGTAGATGAGATTCCTTATATGGTGAATAAAGCTAATATGATTAAGCAAACTGCTGATTTGGTTAATTCTAAGAAATTAGATGGTATTGCTGATATTAGAGATGAGTCTGATAGAAATGGAATGCGTATTGTTTATGATTTAAAACGTGATGCTATTCCAAATATTGTACTAAACAAATTGTACAAGTACACTGCTTTACAGTCTTCATTTTCAGTTAATAACATTGCATTGGTAAAGGGTAGGCCAGAGCTTTTAAACTTAAAACAATTAATTGGGCATTTTGTTGATCACAGACATGAAGTATTAATTAGAAAAACAAAATATGAATTAGCTGCTGCTGAGAAAAGAGCTCATATTTTAGAAGGTTTACTTATTGCTTTGGATAATTTGGATGCAGTAATTAAATTAATCCGTTCTTCAAGAACTCCTGAAGATGCAAGAAATGGTTTGATTTCAAGCTTTAAATTATCAGAAGTACAAGCAAGAGCAATTCTTGATTTAAGATTACAAAAACTTACGGGTCTTGAAATGGATAAGATTAAAGCTGAACATGCTGAAATCATGGAAAAAATTAAGCAGTTAAACTTAATTTTATCTGATGAAGATTTAAGGTATACTATGCTTTCAGATGATTTGAAAGAAGTAAAAGAAAAGTATGGTGATGCAAGAAGATCAAATATTGAATATTCTGCATCAGAAGTAAGTATTGAAGATATGATACCAAATGAGGAGGTGTTAATTACAATTTCTCATTTAGGATATATTAAAAGAACATCTTTAAGTGAGTTTAGATCTCAAAATAGAGGAGGGGTTGGAAGTAGAGGTGCTACCACTAGAGATGAAGATTTTGTTGAAGAAATGATTATGGCGAACAATCATGATTACATGTTATTCTTTACTGAACAGGGTAGATGTTTCTGGTTAAAAGTTTACGAAATTCCTGAAGGAGGTAAAACAGCTAAAGGTAGAGCTATTCAAAATATGATTAACTTACCAAAGGATGATAAAGTTATGGCTTATGTAAATACTAAAGACTTGAAGGATGAAGAGTATATTAACTCACACTATATAGTAATGTGTACTAAGAAAGGTGTGGTTAAAAAGACATCTTTAGAGCAGTATTCTCGCCCTAGAACAAATGGAATTAATGCAATTACTATCCGTGAAGGAGATCAATTATTAGAAGCAAAAATGACTACAGGTTCTTCTCAAATTATGATGGCAGTTAAATCTGGTAAATCTATCCGATTTGAAGAGGAAAAAGTAAGATCAATGGGTAGAACTGCAGCAGGGGTAAGGGGAATAAGACTTGCGGATGATAATGATGAAGTTATTGGTATGATTTGTATTGATGATTTAGAATCATCAGTATTAGTTGTATCTGACAATGGATACGGAAAACGCTCTGCAGTTGAGGATTATAGGATTACAAATAGAGGAGGTAAGGGAGTGAAAACAATTAACATTACTGAGAAAACTGGTAACTTAATTGCTCTTAAAAATGTGACTGATGCTGATGATTTAATGGTAATCAATAAATCAGGAATTACAATTAGAATAGGTGTTGATACTTTAAGAGTAATGGGTAGAGCAACTCAAGGTGTTAAGATTATCAGTCTTAGAGATGAAGATAAAATTGCATCTGTAGCTAAAGTTTCAAAATTTGAAGATGAAGAAGAAGTTTTGTTAGATGAAGAAGGAAATGTAATTGAAACTCCTGAAGTTATTGAAGGAGAAGAAACTGATTCAAGTGATGCTACTAATGAAGATAATTCAAATGAAAATAATGAAAAATAAAATGAAGAAAACTAATTTATTTATAGGGTTATTCTTATCAGTTTCAACCTTATTTGCTCAAGAAATAACTGAACCAACTTTAATTAAAGAGGCAAGTGCAAATCCTATGGATATTCCTTATGAAAAATGGGAAATGCCAAATGGTTTAACTGTACTGATACATGAAGATCATTCTGATCCTATTGTTCAAGTACATGTTACTTATCATGTTGGGAGTAATAGAGAAACTGCTGGTAAATCTGGGTTTGCACATTTTTTTGAACACATGTTGTTTCAGGGTTCTGAAAATGTTGCTGATGAAAGACATTTTAAGATTGTAAGTGATGCTGGTGGTGATATGAATGGCAATACTACTTATGATAGAACGGTTTATTTTCAAACTGTACCTTCAAACTATTTAGAAACGGCACTTTGGCTTGAAGCTGATAGAATGGGGTTTTTCTTAGATGCAGTTTCACAAGAAAAATTTGAGAACCAAAGAGATGCGGTTACTAATGAGAAGTATCAAAACCAAATTAGTAGAGCTTATGGAATGAGTGGAGAAATTTTAGGCCAAAATCTTTATCCGCCTTCTCATCCTTATAATTGGCCAGTTATTGGTTATGTTGATGATTTAGACAGAGCAACTCTTGATGATTTGAAAGATTTCTACTTAAAATGGTACGGACCAAATAATGCATATTTAACTATTAGTGGTGATGTTACTTCTGAGGAGGTAGTTCCGTTATTGGAAAAATATTTTGGATCTATTAATAGAGGTGCTTATGTAAAAAGACAAAGACCAAATGTTCCAAGGCTATCATCTGATTTATATTGCGGATATACCGACCCGAATGTTTGGATGCCAATGACAGATATGGTATTTCCTACAGTACCTATTTATCATAAAGATGAGGCTGCACTTGATATGTTAGCAGCATTAATGGGGGATGGAAATAATTCTATTTTTTATAAAAACTTTGTAAAATCTGAGGATGCAATTCAAGTTGGAGTTTATAATAGTTGTCGTGAAATTGCTGGAGAATTCCATTTCAGATTATTTCTTTTAATCCAGGTATGGATTTTTACGAAAACCCTGGTATATTCTTTAATGGTGTTGAAGGAAAAATCAGATCAACTTTAGATGAATTTATTGAAAAAGGGTT
>CAJQHO010000049.1 GCA_905478185.1 uncultured Flavobacteriales bacterium
GAAGTCTGTCCTTGCATTACAAAAGGGATACTCAGTAAAAGAATCATTAATCTCATCATAGTTCTATTTTAAATTAGTGGCGAAATTAAAACAAAAAAGCCGAGCAAATGCTCGGCTTAAACTATTATCTCAATACTAATATCTATTTTCTACCCTCCAAAGTCATCAAACCTTACATTTTCATCAGGAATTCCCCAATCATCAGCCATTTTAAGTACAGCTTGATTCATCAGAGGTGGTCCACAGAAATACAATTCAATATCTTCAGGTGCTTCATGTTTAGTTAAATACTGATCAATTACCACTTGGTGTACAAAACCAACAAAACCATCTCCTTCAGTATCATTCATATCTTGCATTGGCTTCCAATTATCACCTTCATGTGCATCCGAAAGTACCAAGTAAAATTTGAAATTAGAGAATTCTCTTTCTAATGAACGGAAATGCTCAATATAGAAAAGTTCAGCTTTTGACCTTCCTCCGTACCAGTAAGAAACTTTTCTTCCAGTTTTTAATGTTTTGAATAATTCATATAAGTGGGAACGCATTGGTGCCATACCTGCACCACCACCAATATACAACATCTCAGCTTCAGAATTATTGATAAAGAACTCTCCGTAAGGTCCTGAAATAGTTACCTTGTCTCCTGGCTTACGCCCAAAAATATAAGATGATGCAACACCAGGGTTAATATCAGCCCAAGTATTTTTATCTCTATCCCATGGTGGAGCAGCTACCCTAACATTTAACATGATTTTTCTTCCTTCAGCAGGATAAGAAGCCATAGAATATGCTCTTACAACATCCTCATCATTCTTCATTACTAAGTTACGCATAGCAAAGTTTCCTTCTGCCCAATCCTTGTCAAACTTATTTGGTTCTCCAGGATGATCCTCAGGATGTGCTGTAATATCCATTTCAGAAAAGGGAATCTCACAATTAGGGATTTCAATTTGAATATACCCCCCTGCCTCATATGGCATGTCTTCAGGAACCTCAACAATAAATTCTTTAATGTAAGTAGCTACATTATAATTTGAAACTACTGTTGCTTCCCATTTCTTTACTCCAAACACTTCCTCAGGAATATGAATATCCATTTCCTCTCTAACCTTTACTTGACAACTTAATCTGTAATCATTAGCTATTTCTTTTCGAGAAAAATGCGGCTCTTCTGTTGGCAGAATACTACCACCACCTGATGAAACTTGACAAGTACATTGAATACAAGTACCACCACCACCACAAGCTGATGGCAAGAAAATACCTTCATTACCTAAAGTAGTTAATAGAGTATTACCACCATCTACTACAATCTCTTTTTCTCCATTTATTTTAATAGTAATTTTACCTGAAGGTGTTAATTGTGTTTTTACAAAAAGTAAAAGGCCTACTAAAGTAAGGATAACCAAAAGGAAAACTATTATACTACTTAATATTGTTGTTGTGATTAATAAAATCATTCTTTATTGTTCTTTTTGAAATTATAATTTAATACCCATGAAACTCATAAAAGCTATACCCATTAAACCTGTAATTATATATGTAATACCAAGCCCCCTAAGAGCTGGTGGTACATTTGAATATCTTATTTTCTCTCTTATGGCTGCTATACCTACTATTGCTAAAAACCAACCTACTCCAGAACCAAGTCCAAAAACAGTTGCTTCAGTAATACTAGAATAACCACGTTCTTGCATGAATAAAGAACCTCCTAAAATTGCACAATTTACAGCAATAAGAGGCAGAAATATACCAAGAGAGCTATATAATGCAGGAGAAAATTTTTCAATAACCATTTCAACTAATTGTACAATTGAAGCGATAACAGCAATAAACATTATAAATGAAAGAAATGATAAATCAACATCTATAAAATGATTAGAAATCCAAACTAATGCTCCTTCTTTAAGAATATAATGTTCTAATAAATAATTAAATGGAATAGTAATGCCTAATACAAAAATAACAGCTAAACCCATTCCAACAGAAGTTTTAACTGTTTTGGAAATTGCTAAATATGAGCACATGCCTAAAAAATAGGCAAAAACCATATTATCAATAAATATTGATTTTATAAAAATATTTGCTAACTCTTGCATTCTATCAATTTTTTTCGATTAATTTTTCGTTTCTAGCTCTTTGCCACCATATAAGAACACCAACAGTAACTAAAGCCATTGGTGGAAGTATCATCATTCCATTATTTTCATAACCTAAATCATAAACTCCTAATTTTTCTAAAACAGGATAACCGTATAATGTACCCGCTCCTAAAAGTTCTCTAAAAAATGCTACTATTATAAGTATTATGCCATAACCAAAAGAATTACCTAAACCATCTAGAAATGCTTTTCCAGGTGGATTTGCCATTGCAAAAGCTTCTAATCTTCCACAAATAATACAATTGGTTATAATTAAACCAACAAATACAGAAAGTTCTTTACTAACATCATATACAAATGCTTTAAGCACTTGATCAACTAAAATAACAAGTGCAGCAATAACAACAAGAAAAACAATAATTCTTATTCTTGAAGGTATCATATGACGCATTAGTGAAACTACAACATTAGCAACCGACAATACAACTAAAACAGATAATGCCATAACAACAGCAGGTTTTAATTGGACAGTGATTGCTAAAGCTGAACAGATACCCAATACTTGTACAGTAATTGGATTATTATCATCAAGTGGATCGCTTAATAATTTCATGTTCTTTTTAGCAAATAAGGAATCTTTACTCATCTTCTTAATTTATTAATGAATCATTAACCGTAGCTACTGAATCCATTGCAGAAAAAACTGAATTTACCTCAATAGTAGGCTTTATTTTATTGAAATAAGGTAAGTACATTGTTAACCTCTCTAATAACATATCCGTAACACCATCAGATGTGATTGTACCTCCAGAAATCCCATCTACTCCATACATATTATCTTCACCAGCACCTCCTTTTATTACTTTAATTGATTTCAACTCTTCCCCATCAAATAATGATTTTCCAGAAAACGGATCTTCAAAGAAAGGTTGATTAATTTCTGCTCCTAGTCCAGGGGTTTCAGATTTATGATCAAATACTGCACCAAAGACCGTATTTAAATCATCTTCCAATGAGATAAAACCCCATATTGGGCCCCAAAGACCCTTACCTCTTAAAGGTATTATATATTGCTTTTTTCCATCTACTTCACTAATAAATAAAGGTAATGATTGTAAATTTTTATCTTTTTTTAATTCTTTTTGTAAATCAACATCAAAGGCAACACCATCAACTTCTTCACCTTTATAATTAAGAACCAATTCTTCTTTAACAAAAATAGAATACTGAATATCAGCTTCTTCTCTATCAATATTAATACCTACAGAACTTAAAATATTTTGCTTTTTTTCCAAAAGTATATTTCTTGATTGAAAAGGTTTTAAAGAAATAGCTGCAACAGATAAAAGAGCTGCTACAACAACTACCATTACTGCAGCAAAACCGAAAGTATAAGAATTTTTATTTACATCCATTTTTTATAATATTGAGATTAGACAATTCATCTATTATCTTTTAATTTATTCTTTTTAATCTTTTTTTAATATTAGCATCAACTATATAGTGATCAATTAAAGGTGCAAATACATTCATTAATAAAATTGCTAACATCATACCTTCAGGATATGCAGGATTAAATACTCTTATAACAATTGCAAAGAAACCAATTAACAAACCATAAATAATTTTTCCCTTATTTGTCTGAGATCCGGTCACGGGATCAGTTGACATAAATACAGCACCAAAAGCAAAACCTCCAATTAACAAATGTATATGAGCTGGAGTACTCATAAGGAAATTTACTCCCCATAAATTAAACAATAATGCAGTTAAATATCCTCCTAAGAAAGTTGAAAGTATAATTCTCCAACTACCAACTCCTGAAAAAATCAAAATCAAGGCACCTAGAATAATGGCTATAAATGATGTCTCACCAACAGATCCTGGTATATATCCTATTAAAGCATCATTAAAGTTCCATTGCAAATTATCCCATGATGATGTATTTGATGCCAAAGCACCTAAAATTGTTTCACCAGAGTAACCATCTACAGCTGCTCCATGAACCCAAACCTTATCACCAGACATATAAGATGGATACGCAAAAAACAAGAACGCTCTGGCAGTTAAAGCAGGATTTAAAATATTCATTCCTGTTCCTCCAAAGACTTCCTTACCAATTACTACTGCAAAAACTACTGAAACTGCAAGCATCCATAAAGGAACATCAACAGGCATAATTAAAGGAATTAACATACCTGTAACCAAATAACCTTCATTAACTGAATGCCCTCTTGATATCGCAAATGCAAATTCAACAGATAGACCTACAGCATAAGAGACAACTAAAAGTGGTAAAAATTTCCAAAATCCAAAAATTAAATTATTTAGAAAATTTGTTTCTACAGAAATTGCATTAAAGTATTGATCACCAATATTCCACATTCCAAAAATAATACAAGGAATTAGAGATAATACAACAAAAGCCATTGATCTTTTCAAATCTACTGCATCTCTAATATGTGATCCAGATTTAGTAGTATGATCAGGAACAAATAAAAATGTTTCGAAAGCATCATATGCTGGATACATTTTTTCAAGCTTGCCTCCTTCTTCAAAATGAGGTTTTACTGACTCTAAGATGTTTTTAAATAATTTCATATTAACTATTTTCTTTTCTTACTAAATCCAAACCATGACGTATTATGGATTGCACCTCAATTTTTGAAGTACAAACAAACTCGCACAAAGCTAAATCATCAGGGGATACTTCATAAATTCCTAAATTTTCCATCAACTCAATATCCTCAATCATACATGCTTTTATCAACTGAGTTGGGTAAATATCCATAGGCAATACTTTTTCGTATTCACCTGTCATTACATAAGCACGTTCTTCACCATGCATATTCGCATTTAAAGCGTATTTTTTTGAAGGGGTTAACCAAGACAAGAATGTTTTTGAAGCAGAGAACTTATGCGTTCCTGGTAAAATCCATCCTAAAAATTCTTGTTCTTTTCCTTCTTCAATTACAGTAACAGTAGTGTGATAAAAACCTAATGTTCCGTTTTCATCAATTTGCTGACCGGTCAAAACATCCCCAGAAATAATTCTATTATCACCATCTTTTAAATTATCAGCAAGTAAATTAGCAATAGATGCACCCGAAATTGTTCTATAATACCTTGGCTTTGCAACTTGAGCACCACCCAAAGCTATAATTCTTGATATATCATATTTCCCTTCAGTAAACAATCTTGCAATTGCAATCACATCTTGTGGTTCCAAATACCAAACCACTTCACCTTTGTTAATAGGATCAATATGGTGCATTTGCACCCCTACATTTCCTGCAGGATGTGCTCCACTTATTTTATTTATCTCAACTCCCTTTGCCTCAGCAAATACTTTAGACGGATTAGTATTTCCATCAATATTCAAATGCGTTTTTCCAGAAGTTAACTTAACAACATAATCCAATCCTTTTTGAAACAACTCATCCATTCCATAAAGTGCAAAGTCATTATCAATCGTTAAAGGAGCTGTATTGAAAGTTGAAATAAAGATAGATTTAGGCATATCAATAGGATTCGCAATGATATCATAAGGTTTTTGTCTTACAAATGGCCACACTCCCGCCATTAGCATGCTATCAATAATTTGTTCTCTTGATAAATTATCAGAACTAGCAATAGCAAAATCCTCATAAGCAATCTCAGCATCTGCTTTAATCACTACTTCAAGTATTTTTCTTTTTGCACCTCTTACAATAGCGGCAACTTCACCACTTACAGGGGATGAAAAATTTACTTTATCATTATATTTATCAAAAAACAATGTAGTTCCTGCTTTCACTCTATCACCAACCTTTACAGCTAGCTTTGGTGTTAACCCATGAAAGTCAGTAGGTTTTACTACATAGTTATCAGTAGATTTTACTGATGCATATACTTTTTCGGCCTCACCAATTAAATTGATGTTCAAGCCCTTTTTTAATCTTATTTCTTTAGACATCCTTTTTAAATTAGATTTTTCGGCTGCAAAAGTATAAATTTGCGGTTATTATTTACCTATTTAAATCATAATTTTAAATGAGATTCAACAACTTCCTAACACTACTAATTATTTCTATAGTTTTAATAAGTGCTTGCCATAACACAAAAGGAATAGCGAGTACAGATAATACACTAGCAGAAAGCAATATTACTGAAGAAATAGAAAGAACAGAATTTGAAAAAATTTATAAAAACGAAACCTATAACCAACAAATAAAAACCCTGCTTTGTCATAAAATACAGGATGAACTTTCACTCCCTTTGCTTAATTTAAATGCTGAAGATCAACTTTTAGTCAGTTTTGATGATTTGGATGCTGACATTAAGGACTATTATTACACCATTATACATTGTAATTCTGACTGGACAGCAAGCGATTTAATGCAAAGTGAATACATCAGTGGATTTACGGATGAACCCATAACAGATTATGAGTTTTCGTTTAATACCCTACAGCAATATACACACTATAGTTTTAGTTTTCCATCTGAAGAAATGAAAGCTCTCCTATCCGGGAATTATGTATTTAAGATTTTTGAGGAAAGTGGAAAAACAGTTGCTTATAAACGCTTTATGATATTGGAAACCAAGGTTACAATAGAAGCACAAGTGAGGCGTGCAACTTTGGCTGAGGACAGAAAGACTAAGCATGAAATTGACTTTACAATAAAGCATCCTAACTTAGTAGTTGCTGACCCATTTTCTGATATAAAAGTTACTATAAAGCAAAACAATAAAGAAGATAATGCTATAACCGAGCTCACTCCTATTTTTGTTAAAAATAATGAATTGGTGTATGATTATGAGGATGACAATACCTTTTGGGCTAACAATGAATTTCGTCATTTTGACATCAAGAGTTTACGCTTTCAGTCAGATAGAATAAAGGAAATTACTTATGACAGTACTTTTAATCATGTGTATTTATTCAAAGATAGAACACGTCCTTTTGACCGCTATTCCATTGAACCAGATATTAATGGAAAGTTCCTCATCAAATCACAAGAAGGGTGGAAATCATCCATTGAGGCGGACTATGCTTTTGTGCATTTCACTTTGCCTGTTGACCACATCAGTTATGGTGACTTATATATATTAGGAGGGGTTTCTGATTGGGAATTGAAGGAAGATTTCAAACTAGAATACAATAATGAACAAAAGCAATATAAAAGAAGTGTCTACTTAAAACAAGGTTATTACAACTATCATTATGCCTTAAATGATATTAGTACAGATAGAGTAGATATTTCCTTTATTGAAGGAACGCATTACCAAACCCGTAACGATTACTATGTATACGTATACTACCGTGCTGTAGGCGATAGATACGATAGGTTTGTAGGCTTTTTAAAAACTTCAAGCAAGGAATTGTTTTAGTAGTAGCAAATAACTAAATTTGCAAATAGAATTTTATAAATAAAAATAAAAAAATGTCAAACGGATTTTATAATGTACCCAAAGCGGTAAACGAGCCAGTAAAAGGATATGCTCCAGGAAGCCCTGAGCGCACTGAATTACTAGCAGAATACAAAAGAATGTACAATACTACTATTGATGTACCAATGTATATTGGCGACAAACAAGTATTTACTGATGATAAAAGAAATTTAACACCACCTCATGAGCATAGACATGTAATCGGAACTTCCAATTATGGAGGAGAACAAGAAGTTCGTGATGCAATTAATGCTGCTATGGCTGCTCGTGAAAAATGGGCAAATATGAGTTGGGAGCATAGAGCTTCTATCTTTTTAAAAGCTGCTGATTTATTAGCGGGACCTTACCGTGCAAAACTAAATGCAGCTACCATGCTAGCACAAAGTAAAAATGTAATGCAAGCTGAAATTGATGCTGCTTGTGAACTGATTGATTTCTTCAAATTCAATGTACAATATATGAGTCAGCTTTATAAAGAGCAGCCAGAATCATTACCAGGAATGTGGAACCGGTTGGAGCATAGACCTTTGGAAGGATTCGTATTTGCATTGACACCATTTAACTTTACTTCTATCTGTGCTAACCTTTGTGCAGCACCAGCAATGCTAGGAAATGTAGTAGTTTGGAAACCAGCAGAAACACAAATTTATTCTGCACAAGTAATCATGGAAATATTCCAAGCAGCAGGATTGCCTGATGGGGTAATCAATATGGTAACGGTTAGTGGTAGAAAAATTTCAAAAGTAGTATTTGAAGATAAAAACTTTGCAGGATTACACTTTACAGGTAGTACTGATGTATTCCGTACGCTTTGGAAAGGAATAGGAAACAACATTGAAAAATATAAATCATACCCAAGAATAGTTGGTGAAACAGGAGGTAAAGATTTCATTATTGCACATAAATCGGCAGTAGCTGCTGAAGTAGCAACAGCTATTTCAAGAGGTGCTTTTGAATTCCAAGGACAAAAATGTTCAGCTGCCTCTCGTGCTTATGTACCTTCTAATTTATGGGAAGATGTGAAAACTCAAATTGTTGCAGACACTAACAGCTTTAAGATGGGTGCTCCTGATGATACTTCAAACTTTATAAATGCAGTCATTTCTGAAAAAGCTTTTAATAGTATTTCATCTTATATTGATTATGCAAAAACAGCTGATGATGCCGAGATTATTGCCGGAGGAAGTTATGATAAATCAGTAGGTTACTTTATTGAACCAACTATTATTGTAACAACTGACCCTAAATTCAAAACTATGGTGGAGGAAGTATTCGGACCTGTGATGACTATTTATGTATATGATGCTGATAAGTGGGAAGAAACATTAGAGCTAGTAGATAACACTTCAGAATACGCTTTAACAGGAGCTATCTTATCAGTAGATAGATATGCTGCTGAATATGCAACTAAAGCTTTAGAAAATGCTGCTGGAAACTTTTACATTAATGATAAGCCAACTGGAGCTGTTGTTGGCCAACAACCATTTGGTGGCGCAAGAGGATCAGGGACTAATGATAAAGCTGGTTCTATCCTAAATCTTTTAAGATGGGTTTCTCCTAGAACAATTAAAGAAACATTTGTTCCTGCTACTGATTATAAATATCCTTTCTTAGGATAAAAAAAATTATTAGTAACTAGGTACTAATCAAACTTCAGAAAACAAAAAAGCCCGCAAATTGCAGGCTTTTTTAGTTTTATAGATTTAATAAATTATGCAAGTGGAGTTGGTCCTCCAAAATTCATTGGAATCCCTCCAGTCGGATCAACATCTTTAATCTCACCATGTTGATTTTCAAATTTATTTACATTATCAGCAAGTGCCTTCATTAATCTTTTAGCATGTTGAGGAGTAAGAATAACTCTTGACTTTACTTTTGCTTTAGGAATTCCTGGCATCATTTGAATAAAATCAACTACAAACTCTGATGGAGAATGATTGATAATAGCCAAATTGCTATAAGTTCCTTCAGCTACATCTTCAGTAAGCTCAATGTTTAGTCCGTCTTTCTTCTTTTCCTCTGACATAATAATTATTTTATTTTTCTGTTGATTTAGTATCAGCAACAACTTCTTCAGAAATTTCAGCTTCAACAACTAGCTCGTCTTCTAATTCAGGCGCATTAGCAGCTTCTTCCTTCAATTGCATTAATCTATCATATTCAACTTGAGAACCAACAATAGTTTCAGTAGCTTGTACTAATCCCGTTCCTGCTGGAATTTTCTTACCAATAATTACATTCTCTTTAAGTCCAACTAAAGTATCAACCTTAGCATTAATTGCAGCCTCATTAAGTACTTTAGTAGTTTGCTGGAATGATGCTGCTGAAATCCATGAATCTACCTGTAAAGATGCTCTAGTAATACCTTGAAGTACTGGAATTGAAATTGCAGGCTGAGCTTCTCTAGCTTCAACCGCTTTTGCATCTTTTCTCTTCAGTCTTGAGTTTTCTTCTCTTAATTGTCTTAGCGAAACGATTTGTCCTTTTTTCAAGTCTTCAGAATCACCAGCTTCAGTAACAATCATCATTCCAAATAACTTGTCATTTTGCTCATTAAATTTAGCTTTACCAACTAATGCTCCTTCTAAGAAATAAGTATCACCTGAATGAGAGATATTTACTTTACGCATCATTTGTCTAACTAAAACTTCAAAGTGCTTATCGTTAATTTTTACACCTTGCAAACGATATACATCTTGAATCTCATTTACAATATATTGCTGAACCTCAACTACACCTTTAATTGCTAAAATATCAGCAGGAGTAATAACACCATCACATAAAGGCATACCCGCTTTTACATAATCATTTTCCTGAACTAGGATATGCTTAGCTAATTTAATTAAGTATTTTTTAGTTTCACCAGTTTTAGTTGTAATAATAACCTCTCTATTACCTCTTTTGATTTTCCCAAATGAAACAGAGCCATCAACCTCAGAAACTACAGCAGGGTTAGAAGGATTTCTCGCTTCAAACATCTCAGTTACTCTAGGTAGTCCCCCAGTAATATCACCAGATGAACCAGCAGACCTTGGTATCTTAGCTAAAATATCACCAGCTTTAATTTTCTTGCTATCATCAACAGCTAAATGGGCTCTAACAGGAATGGTATAAGTTCTATCCCCAATTGTAATAGAAGGAGAAATTTTTCTACTTCTACTATCAATAATTACTTTCTCTTGATGCCCTGTTTGCTCATCAGATTCAGTTCTAAATGAAACCCCTTCTTCAATATCATTAAACTCAACTTTACCAGCAATCTCTGATATAATTACAGCATTATAAGGATCCCATTGACAAATAACATCACCTTTATTGACCTCCCCATCTTTAATAAAGATAGTAGAACCATAAGGAACAATATTTGTAGATAAAATTACTCCATTTTTATCATCAACAACTTTAGTTTCAGCAGATCTAGAAACAACAATTTCAATTGCTTTACCATCTTTATCTTTTGATTTAACAGTTCTTAAATCCTCAATTTCTAATCTACCATCTTTTTTAACAGTTAAAGATGAATCAACTTCTGACCTAGAAGCAGTACCCCCAACATGGAAGGTTCTAAGAGTAAGCTGTGTACCCGGCTCACCAACTGATTGAGCAGCTACAACACCAACAGACTCACCAACTTGCGCCATTCTGTTAGTTGACAAAGATTTACCATAACATTTCTTACAAATACCTCTTCTTGTCTGACATGTTAAAGCAGATCTTACTTCAACCATTTCAACTCTAGCAGCATCAATTGCTTTTGCAGCAGCATCAGTAATCATATCATTACATGCTACTATTAACTTTTCAGTTTTAGGGTGGAATACATCATGTAAACTAACTCTTCCTGAAGTTCTATCCGCTAAAGACTCAACAATATCATCATTATTTTTAAGAGCAAAAACTTCTAATCCTCTCAAGGTTTCACAATCATCTTCAGTAACAATTACATCTTGTGCAACATCTACTAATCTTCTTGTAAGGTAACCTGCATCTGCCGTTTTAAGTGCTGTATCTGCAAGTCCTTTTCTCGCCCCATGTGTAGAGATAAAGTATTCCAAAATAGAAAGTCCTTCACGGAAGTTAGTTGTAATTGGATTCTCAATAATAGACTCTCCATGATCACCAGATTTTTTTGGTTTTGCCATAAGACCCCTCATACCAGATAACTGACGAATTTGTTCCTTAGAACCCCTTGCACCAGAATCAAGCATCATATATACAGAATTAAACCCTTGCTTATCAGTACTAATGTTTCTCATAACTGTATCAGTTAATCGAGCATTAGTAGTAGTCCAAACATCAATTACTTGGTTGTATCTTTCATTATTAGTAATGAATCCCATTGCGTAATTGTTCTTAATTTCATCTACCTTTTTGTTTGCATCAGCAATTAATCCTTCTTTTTCTTCAGGAACAAGTACATCACCAAGGTTAAATGATAATCCTCCTCTAAATGCCATATTAAACCCGATAGTTTTAATTGCATCTAGGAAGTGAACAGTAGCTGAAACTCCACAAGTTTCTAACACATCACCAATAATATTTCTTAAAGCTTTTTTAGTTAAAAGCTCATCAATAAAATTAATTTCAGCTGGCAGATATTCATTAAATAATACTCTACCAACAGTAGTATCAACTAAAGAAGTTTTACCTTTTGTATCAGTAACCCTTACTTTAATCATTGCATGTAAATCAGCTTTTTTCTCATTGTAAGCAATCTTAACTTCATCTAAAGAGTAGAAAGTCATTCCTTCTCCTTTTACTTTCTCTTCATCAGTTGATCTTTTCTCTTTAGTCATGTAATAAAGTCCTAAAACCATATCCTGTGAAGGTACAGTAATTGGAGCTCCATTTGCAGGATTTAAAATATTATGAGAAGCTAACATTAACACCTGAGCTTCTAAAATTGCTGCTGCACCTAAAGGTAAGTGAACTGCCATTTGATCCCCATCAAAATCGGCATTGAAAGCCGCACAAGCCAATGGATGAAGTTGAATTGCTTTTCCTTCGATCATCTTTGGTTGGAAAGCTTGTATACCTAATCTGTGAAGTGTAGGGGCTCTGTTTAATAAAACTGGATGTCCTTTCATTACATTTTCTAGAATATCCCAAACAACAGGCTCTCTAGTATCAATAATCTTTTTAGCAGACTTAACTGTTTTTACAATTCCTCTTTCAATCAGTTTTCTAATGATAAATGGCTTGTAAAGTTCAGCAGCCATATCTTTAGGTATTCCACATTCATGTAAATTTAATTCAGGACCTACAACAATTACAGAACGAGCAGAATAATCTACCCTTTTACCTAATAAATTCTGACGGAACCTACCCTGCTTTCCTTTTAAGGAATCAGATAATGATTTTAATGCTCTTTTTCCATCTGCTTTAACTGCTGATGATTTTCTTGAATTATCAAATAAAGCGTCAACAGATTCCTGTAACATTCTCTTTTCATTTCTCAAGATAATTTCTGGAGCATTAATCTCCATTAATCTTTTCAATCTATTGTTTCTAATAATTACTCTTCTGTATAAATCATTCAAATCAGAAGTAGCAAATCTACCACCATCTAAAGGTACTAATGGTCTTAATTCTGGAGGAATTACAGGGATAACTTTAACAGTCATCCATTCTGGTCTGTTCTCAGTATGTGTTTGACCATCACGCATTGACTCTACAATTTGTAGTCTTTTTAAAGCTTCCTTTTTTCTTTGTTGAGATGTTTCATTAGCTGCCTGATCTCTTAAAGCATAAGATAAGTCATCAAGATTTATTTTTGATAACAAACTATGGATTGCTTCAGCACCCATTTTTGCAACAAATTTATTAGAATCATCCTCACTTAAGTATTGGTTTTCTAAAGGCTGAGCATCTAAAATATCTAAGTACTCTTCTTCAGTTAAGAAATCTAAATATTTAACTTCTTCTCCTTCAGTATTTACAATTCCTTCAGGAGCATTAATTACTACATATCTTTCATAGTAAATAATCATATCTAATCTCTTAGACGGAAGTCCTAATAAATAACCAATTTTATTTGGTAAAGTTCTAAAGTACCAGATATGAGCAACAGGAACAACTAAATTAATATGTCCTATTCTCTCTCTTCTTACTTTCTTTTCAGTTACTTCAACACCACATCTATCACATACAATTCCTCTATATCTGATTCTTTTGTATTTTCCACAATGGCATTCAAAATCCTTAGTAGGTCCGAAAACTCTTTCACAAAATAATCCACCACTTTCTGGCTTATATGTTCTGTAATTAATAGTTTCTGGTTTTGTAACCTCACCAGATGATTTTGCTAAAATATCTTCAGGAGATGATAAACTAATTTTAATTGAGTTTATATCCTTAGCCTGTCTGTTCTGTTTTGTATTTCTCATGAGTAATATTATTCAAATGAAACTTTTAATCCTAATCCATTAAGTTCGTGTAATAATACATTGAACGATTCTGGAATACCTGGAGTAGGTAAATCTTTTCCTTTTACAATTGATTCAAAAGCTTTTGCTCTTCCAACTACATCATCCGACTTAAGCGTAAGCATCTCTTGTAAGATATTTGCTGCACCATAACCTTCAAGTGCCCAAACCTCCATCTCTCCAAGTCTTTGCCCACCAAACTGAGCCTTACCTCCAAGTGGTTGTTGTGTAATTAATGAGTAAGGTCCAATTGATCTTGCATGCATTTTATCATCAATTAAATGCCCTAACTTAAGCATATAGATAATACCAACAGTAGCTGTTTGTTCAAAACGTTCACCAGTACCTCCATCATACAGATAAGTTTGACCTAATCTTGGAACTCCAGCCTCATCAGTTTCAGCATTAATTTGATCAATACTAGCTCCATCAAATACAGGAGTAAAGTATTTTTTACCTAATTCTTGTCCAGCCCAACCTAAAATTGTTTCATAGATTTGACCAAGATTCATCCTAGAAGGTACACCAAGTGGATTTAAAATAATATCAACAGGAGTTCCATCTTCTAAGAAAGGCATATCCTCATCTTTTACAATACGAGATACAATTCCTTTATTACCATGACGACCCGCTAACTTATCACCCACCTTAACTTTTCTTTTTTGAGCGATTTGAACTTTAGCTAATTGCAATACTCCATTTGGCAATTCATCACCAATTGTAATAGCAAAACGTTTTCTTCTATGCTCTCCATAGATATCATTATACCTTCTTATGTAGTTCTCTATAGTAGTATTTACAAGAAGGTTATTGTCTTTATTACCTGTCCAGTTATAAGGATCAACTAAAGTAAAGTCAACGCCAAGTAACATTTTCTTTGTAAATTTCTCACTTTTAGGAATTACCTCTTCTCCTAAAATATTCTTAACACCTTTTGCGGCTTTACCACCAATAATTTGATAAAGTTTACCAGCTAAGATATTCTTAAGTGCATGAGCTTCTTTCTCAAAAGTAACATCTAATTGTTCTAATTGTTCTTTATCTGCAGATTTCATCCTTCTATCCTTGATAGTTTTTGCAAATAATGATTTACCAATTACAACACCAGCATTAGCAGGTTTTGCTTTCAAAGAAGCATCTTTTACATCACCAGCTTTTTCGCCAAAAATAGCTCTCAATAATTTTTCTTCTGGAGTAGGATCAGACTCTCCTTTAGGAGTAATTTTACCAATAAGAATATCGCCATGCTTAACATTAGCTCCAATTCTTACCATTCCATAGTCATCTAAATCCTTAGTTGCAGTTTCACTAATATTAGGAATGTCAGCAGTTAACTCCTCTACTCCCCTCTTAGTTTCTCTAACATTTACAACATGCTCAGCAATATGTAATGAAGTAAACATATCTTCTCTTACAACTCTTTCAGATAAAATAATTGCATCCTCAAAATTATACCCTTTCCAAGGCATGAAGGCAACTTTTAAGTTTCTTCCAATAGCTAATTCACCATTTTCAGTTGCATAACCATCACAAAGCACTTGTCCTTTAGTTACTTTATCTCCAACTCTAACAATCGGCTGAATATTAATACAAGTTCTTTGATTTGTTTTTTGGAATTTAGTTAAACTATATGTTTTCTCTGCTTCATCAAAACTTACTAATTCCTGTTCTTCAGTTTTAGTATATTTAACTTTGATAGTGTTTGCATCTACATAAGTAACTTTACCTTCTCCTTCTGCATTAATCATTGTTCTAGAATCACGAGCAACATGTGGCTCAAGTCCAGTCCCAACAATTGGAGCATCAGTTCTTAATAAAGGAACAGCTTGCCTCATCATATTAGATCCCATCAGAGCTCTATTGGCATCATCATGCTCTAAGAAAGGAATCAATGAAGCTGCAATAGAAGCAATTTGATTAGGAGCTACATCCATCAATGTTACTTTAGATGGTTCAGCAATTAAATAATCTGCTTCACTTCTTGATTTAATTCTATCATTCTCAAATGAACCATCTTCATTTAAAGGTGCGTTTGCTTGTGCAATTACTTGCTCAATTTCTTGTTCTGCACTCTTATAAACTGGAGCTTCAGTTGCATCAATTTTACCTTCAACTACATTTCTATAAGGAGTTTCAATAAATCCTAACTTATTAATTTTAGCAAATACTGCTAAAGAAGAAATAAGTCCAATATTTGGCCCCTCTGGAGTTTCAATAGGACAAAGTCTTCCATAATGCGTATAGTGAACATCTCTCACCTCAAAGCCTGCTCTTTCTCTAGTTAAACCTCCAGGTCCTAAAGCTGAAATTCTTCTTTTGTGAGTTACCTCTGCTAATGGATTAGTTTGATCCATAAATTGAGATAATTGAGAAGTTCCAAAGAATGAATTAATTACTGCAGATAAAGTTTTTGCATTAATTAAGTCAATTGGAGTAAATACCTCATTATCTCTTACATTCATTCTTTCACGAATAGTACGAGCCATTCTACTTAATCCAACATTAAATTGGTTTGAAAGTTGCTCACCTACCGTTCTAATTCTTCTATTACTCAAGTGATCAATATCATCAACATCAACTTTAGAGTTAGTTAAAGAAATAAGGTTACTAATTATAGATACAATATCTGCATTAGTTAAAACCATTTTATCAATAGGGATATCTAGTTTTAATCTAGAGTTAATTCTAAATCTACCTACATGTCCTAAACTATATCTTTGGTCAGAGAAGAATAATTTATCAATAATTCCTCTTGCTGTATCATCATCTGGTGCTTCTGCTGATCTTAATTGTCTGTAAATATGTCTTACAGCCTCTACTTCAGAGTTAGTTGGATCTTTCTGTAAAGTATTATAAATTAATGCGTGATCAGATGCGCTTCCATCCTCTTTATGTAATAAAATATTTTCAACACCTGAATCAATAATTTCATTAATATGAGACTTCTCAATAATAGTATCTCTCTCAAGAATTACTTCATTTCTTTCAATTGGCACTAATTCACCAGTATCTTCATCAACAAAATCATCAACCCATGACTTGAGAACTCTTGCAGCTAATTTTCTACCAACAACTTTCTTTAATCCACTTTTTGATACTTTAACTTCATCAGCTAAATTAAAAATAGATAAAATATCTCTATCAGATTCATATCCAATAGCTCTTAATAAAGTTGTAACAGGTAATTTTTTCTTTCTATCAATATAAGCATATAATACATTATTGATATCAGTAGTAAATTCAATCCAAGAACCTTTAAAAGGAATTACTCTTGCTGAATACAATTTAGTACCATTTGAATGGAAACTTTGTCCAAAGAAAACACCAGGAGATCTGTGCAATTGAGAAACAACAATTCTTTCAGCACCATTCACCACAAAACTTCCTTTTGGTGTCATAAATGGAATATTTCCAAAATATACATCTTGTACAATTGTTTCGAAATCCTCATGATCCGCATCTGTACAATATAATTTTAACTTAACTTTTAAAGGGACTTTAAAAGTAAGCCCTCTACTAATACATTCTTCAATAGAATATCTTGGAGGGTCAATTGTATAATCAATAAATTCTAATACAAAATTATTTCTCGAATCTGTAATAGGGAAAAGCTCTTCAAAAGCTTTATACAAACCTTCATTTCTTCTTTCATCTAAGGTAGTTCCAATCTGAAAAAAAGATTGAAAACTTTTAAGTTGAACATCTAAAAAATCAGGGAAATTAACCGTGTTTTTAATTGATGCAAAATTAATTCTTTGGGTGTTATTTGTTGTAGCCAATGCTTTGAGTTTTAGTTATAAAAAAGGGGTTCTATAAAAAAACGAAAGGGTTTAAACCTTATGTAACCATAAGATTTAAACCTTTTAAATGTTTAAAGAAAATTACTTCAGTTCTACTTCAGCTCCAGCTTCTTCTAATGCTTTAAGAATTCCTTCAGCTTCATCTTTACTAACTCCTTCTTTTACTGCTTTAGGAGCTGAGTCAACAATATCTTTTGCTTCTTTAAGTCCTAAACCTGTTAATTCCTTAACAGCTTTTACAACTTTTAATTTTGCAGCACCTGCTGCTTTCAAGATAACATCAAATTCTGTTTGTTCTTCACCTGCATCAGCATCACCTCCAGCTGCTGCTGGTCCTGCTACAGCTACTGCTGCTGCTGGCTCAATTCCATACTCATCTTTAAGTATAGTAGCTAATTCGTTTACATCTTTTACAGTTAAGTTAACTAACTCTTCTGCAATTTTTTTTACGTCTGCCATTTTATTTGTTTTTAATTTATTTATTTATTTTAAATGTTGGAAGCATTTCTTTTTTAGTTTGCTCTTTCTTTTAGAGCCTTTACAATTCCTGATAATTTGTTTCCTCCTGATTGTAATGAAGAGATAACATTCTTAGCTGGAGATTGTAATAATGTGATGATATCACCAATAAGCTCATCTTTAGATTTAAGATCCGCTAGAGCTGATAGATTTTCATCACCAAAATAAAGAGACTCCTCAATGTGAGCAGCTTTTAAAATTGGCTTATCATTTTTCTTTCTAAATTCTTTAATCACTTTTGCAGGAGCATTACCAGCTTCAGCTTGCATAATAGAAGTATTACCAACTAATACATCATACAATTCACTAAAATCAGTATTATTATTCTCTAAAGCTTTCTTTAAAAGAGTATTCTTTACAACTTGTAATGAAACATCTCTCTTAAAACATAATCTTCTTAAAGCACTATTTTCCTCAGCAGTTAAGCCAGAGATATCAGCTAAATAAAAGTTATTATTATCATTAAGCATCCCGTCAAGGACCTCAATCATTTGATTTTTTTCTTGTTTATTCATTTTTTGCTATTCTAAAATTTATTGATCTAATGAGTTAGCGTCAATTTCAATACCTAATCCCATTGTGCTTGACATATAAACACTCTTAACATAAGTACCTTTAGCTGCTGATGGTTTTAACTTGATAATAGTTTGTAATAACTCGCTAGCATTTTCTGAAATCTTTTGAGCATCAAAAGAAACCTTAGCAACTGAAGCATGAATTATTCCATTCTTCTCAACTTTAAAATCAATTTTACCTTTCTTAACATCAGCTACTGCTTTAGCTACATCCATTGTTACAGTACCAGATTTCGGATTTGGCATCAAACCTCTTGGTCCTAACACTCTCCCTAAAGCACCTATTTTACCCATAATTGAAGGCATAGTTACAATAACATCTATATCAGTCCAACCACCTTTAATTTTTTCAATATACTCATCTAACCCAACATAATCAGCACCAGCTTCTTTTGCTTCTGCTTCTTTATCAGCAGATACTAAAGCCAAAACTTTTAAAGTTTTACCAGTACCATGAGGCAAAGATGCAACCCCTCTTACCATTTGATTCGCTTGTCTAGGATCTACACCTAATCTTACAGCTAAATCAACAGTTGCATCAAATTTTACTTTTGAATTTTCTTTTACAATTGCTGATGCTTCATCTAAATTATAAGACTTATTTAAGTCTACATTCTCTAAAGCACTTTTTCTATTTTTACTAATTGCCATCAGTTCAATTATTTATTTAATTATGAAGGAAAATTTCCTTTAATATTTATTCCCATACTTCTTGCAGTACCAGCTACCATTTTCATTGCCGACTCAACTTTAAATGCATTTAAATCTACCATTTTATCTTCAGCAATTGCTCTTACTTGATCCCAAGTAATTGTAGCAACCTTTACTCTATTTGGCTCACCTGATCCACTTTTCTTTTTAGCAGCAGCTAAAATTTGTGCAGCAGCAGGAGCTGTTTTAATGATAAATTCAAACGATTTATCAGCAAAAACAGTAATAACAACAGGAACAATACTTCCTGCTTTATCCTGAGTTCTAGCATTAAACTGCTTACAGAACTCCATAATATTAACACCTTTTGCTCCAAGAGCTGGACCTACTGGTGGTGCAGGGTTAGCCGCTCCTCCTCTAATCTGTAATTTAATAAGTCCTGAAATTTCTTTTGCCATTTCTTTATCTTTATAATTTTTCTACTTGCATAAAGTTTAATTCTAAAGGAGTTTTTCTCCCAAAGATTTTCACCATTAATTTTAACTTTTTCTTTTGTTCATCAATACCTTCAATCTCGGCATTAAAACTATTAAACGGTCCATCAATTACTTTTACAGTTTCACCAACAACAAAAGGAATACTCACATATTCATCAGTTAAAGCCATTTCATCAACCTTACCTAATATTCTATTAATCTCACTTTTTCTCATTGGTACAGGAACACCTCCTTTGGTAGCTCCTAAAAACCCAAGAACGTTAGTAACATTCTTTAAGATGTGAGGAACCTCTCCAACTAAATTAGCTTCAACCAAAACATAGCCAGGAAAGAAATTTCTTTCTTTACTAACCTTTTTCCCATTCCTAATCTGATAAACCTTTTCAGTAGGAACAAGTATTTGAGAAACAAAATCTTGCATCCCAAGTCTATCAATCTCCTTCTCAATAAAAGTAACGGTTTTTCTTTCTTTACCACCCATTACTCTTAGTACATACCAGTTCATATTTTCAACCTCTTGTTCCATAGAATATTAAGCAAATAAACTGTAAAATACATCCATAATATTACTGAATGTTTGATCCATTAAGTAAATTATTAATGCAATAATTGCAGATGCAATAGCAACAACAATAGAACTACTTTGTAATTCTGACCAAGTTGGCCAACTTACTTTATTTATAAGTTCATCATATGAACTTTTAATGTATGATTCTTTTTTCGCCATTTTATTAATCTTTTTCCAATCGCACGGGTGGAGAGACTCGAACTCCCAGCCAATAGTTTTGGAGACTACTACTCTACCAATTGAGCTACACCCGTTTACACAGCAAAGGAAGATTGAAAAACAACCTTCCTTTAACTGTCAAACTTTATGATTTAAACTACTAAAGTAATTTAGTAATCTGTCCAGCTCCAACAGTTCTACCACCCTCACGGATAGCAAACCTTAAACCTTCATTCATTGCAACACCAGCAATTAACTCAACAGTAATAGTTAAGTTATCTCCAGGCATAACCATATCAGTTCCTTTAGGTAAGAAAATCTCACCTGTTACATCTGTAGTTCTGATATAGAATTGTGGTCTATATTTGTTATGGAAAGGAGTATGTCTACCACCTTCTTCTTTCTTCAAGATATAAACCTCAGCTTCAAACTTAGCGTGTGGAGCTACAGATCCTGGCTTACAAATAACCATTCCTCTTTTGATATCAGATTTCTCAATACCTCTTAATAAGATACCAACATTATCACCAGCCTCACCTCTATCTAAGATTTTTCTAAACATCTCAACACCAGTAACTGTAGAGCTTAATTTCTCAGCTCCCATTCCAATAATATCTACAGAATCACCAGTATTTGCAACACCAGTCTCAATTCTACCAGTAGCAACAGTCCCTCTACCTGTAATTGTAAATACATCTTCAATAGGCATTAAAAACGGTTTAGCATTATCTCTAACAGGCTCAGGTATCCAAGCATCAACAGCAGCCATTAATTCAATAATTTTAGGAGACCACTCAGCATCACCATTCAATGCACCTAAAGCAGATCCAGTAATTACAGGAGTATTATCACCATCATAATCATAAAATGATAATAATTCTCTAACTTCCATATCAACTAATTCCATTAATTCTTCATCATCAACCATATCAGCTTTGTTTAAGAATACTACAATTGCAGGTACACCTACTTGTCTAGCTAATAAGATATGCTCTCTAGTTTGAGGCATAGGACCGTCAGTTGCAGCACATACTAAAATTGCACCATCCATCTGTGCAGCTCCAGTTACCATGTTTTTAACGTAATCCGCGTGACCAGGACAATCTACGTGAGCGTAATGTCTGTTCTCAGTTTCATATTCAACATGAGATGTGTTAATTGTAATCCCTCTTTCTTTTTCTTCTGGAGCATTATCAATTGTATCAAATGCAGCGAATTCACCACCGCCCGCTTCTGCCAATACCTTAGTAATTGCAGCAGTCAAAGTAGTTTTTCCATGGTCAACATGACCAATTGTACCAATGTTCAAGTGTGGCTTGGTACGTTTAAAATTTTCTTTTGCCATTTTTTGTTAATTTTAGTTATTATTAATTTAGTTAAAATTCAAAACACAAAACTCATCTAAATAAAAATTATCTAGAAAAGTTGAGCGAGAGACCGGGCTCGAACCGGCGACCCTCAGCTTGGAAGGCTGACGCTCTACCAACTGAGCTACTCTCGCAATTTCATTAATTGTTTTGTGGGGGGAACAGGATTCGAACCTGTGAAGGCTGAGCCAGCAGATTTACAGTCTGCCCTCGTTGACCGCTTGAGTATCCCCCCTTAAAAAGAGCCGATAGAGGGACTCGAACCCACGACCTGCTGATTACAAATCAGCTGCTCTAGCCAGCTGAGCTATATCGGCTTATATTAATGTATATTTAAAAGAACTGTTCCTTAAAATGGGCTGCAAATTTATTAAAGTTTTTAATACAGACAATTAAAAAGAATACTTTTTTTAAAATTAATTTCAGGAAGATATTTTGAATACTATTTATCCTTGTGTTTAAGGATTTGTTTTCTGAGTGCATGAGAAACTAAATCAGCAGATTCTTCAAATGAATTAGACTGTTTTTTAGCAAAAAATTCACCATCAGCAGATTGAAGTTTTATTTCCACAATTTTATTGTCATGAGACTCTGGTTTATCTACTTTCAAATAAACATCAGCAGAAATAATGGAATCATCAATAGAAATTAACTTCTCTACCTTCTTGTTTATAAAACCTTTTAACTGCTGATCAGCAGCAAAATGGATAGCTTGGATTTGAATATTCATAATAAAATTATTTTACGCTCTTGGATGAGCTTGTTTATAAACTGTTTTTAATTTTTCAATCGTGTTGTGCGTATAAACCTGTGTTGCACTTAAATTAGCATGACCCAATAACTCTTTAATAGCATTAATATCTGCACCATTATTTAGCATATGAGTTGCAAATGTATGCCTTAAAATATGCGGGCTTTTTTTATTCACACTACTAATCTTGCCTATATACTTCTTAACAACTCGATACACCAGTTTAGTATACACTTTGGTCCCGCCTAAATTAGTAAAAAGATAATTATTAAGATTGTGTTTTTTCACAAAAGTTTGAAGCTCATTTACTATATTGATTGACAAAGGTATAAGACGTTCTTTATTTCGTTTTCCTAAAACTTTAATCAAGCTATTACTAAAATTAATATCAAAAATCTTAATATTTATCAACTCTGAAAGTCGAATCCCTGTCACATAAAACAATTCTATAATTAATTTATCACGCTCACCAATGAAACCCTCATCAAACTCCACTTCATTTAATAAGTTCTCGATTTGATTTTCTTCAATAAATACTGGCAATCTCTTTTTCGATTTGGGAGCAACAATTTTTAACATTGGACTTTCTGATATAACATTCTCCCTAATTAGAAATTTAAAATAAGTTTTTAGGGTAGATATTTTACGATTAACCGATCTTGGAGTCACACCTTTTTCAAGCAAGGAAGCAATCCAACTTCTCACAATTTGAAAACTAATTCCAGAAACTTCATTAGAAATTTGATATTCCTCAGAAAGAAATATTGAAAATTGATCTAAATCTGTTGAGTAAGAAGTAATTGTATGCTCAGAGAATCTTTTCTCAGCAGAGAGATATTTTATAAATTTATTTTTGAGCATAAAAAAACCTTTAAACTTGTAACGAAATTACAAATAAAAAGGTTCTATAATAATTAAAAAAATATTTTTTATTCCATATCTCTTAAAAGAGCTTCAGAATAAACAGCTTTTTGCTTTTTTACACGCAATCTTTCTGAAGGCTTGATGTATTGCTTTCTTGCTCTTAATTGTTTTAAAGTTCCTGTTTTTAAGAATTTTCTTTTAAAACGTTTAAGTGCTCTATCGATATTCTCTCCGTCTTTTACTGGTATTACTAACATATTCATTTTTAAATTTGGGCTGCAAAAATATAAATATCTTTACAACTAACAAACATTATCCTATAATTTGTTTTGAAATAACTAACTTTTGTATTTCTGAAGTTCCCTCACCAATAGTACACAACTTTGAATCACGGTAAAAACGCTCTACTGGGAAATCCTTAGTATAACCATAACCACCCAGAACTTGAACTGCATCATTTGCCACTTTCACTGCAACCTCAGATGAATAATACTTTGCCATTGCCCCTTCTAAAGTCATTCTTTCTCCTCTATTCTTTTTATCAGCAGCATTGTAAATCAATAGTTCTGAAGCCTCAATTTCAGTTACCATATCAGCTAATTTAAAAGCAATAGCTTGAAACTGTGCAATTGGTTTGCCAAACTGCTCACGCTCTTTTGCATATTGTTTAGCAGCATAATACGCTCCTTTTGCAATTCCTAATCCTAAGGCTGCAATAGAAATTCTACCACCATCCAACACCTTCATTGCTTGAATAAAACCATCACCTACTTCTCCTAATATATTATCCTCCGGAACACGACAGTTATCAAAAACAAGTTCAGCCGTTTCAGAAGCTCGCATTCCTAACTTATCTTCCTTTTTTCCTGAAGAAAAACCAGGCGTTCCTTTCTCTACAACAAAAGCAGTCATTCCATGAGAATCCCCTTTTTCACCAGTACGAACAATAACTACTGCTACATCTCCTGAAATAGCGTGAGTAATGAAATTCTTTGCCCCATTAATCACCCACTCATCACCATCCTTTACTGCTGTAGTTGACATCCCACCTGCATCAGAACCTGTATTATGCTCTGTCAATCCCCAAGCACCAATCCACTGGGCAGTTGCTAATTTTGGTAACCATCTTTTCTTTTGATCCTTATTGGAAAATTGTAAAACATGACCCGTACATAAAGAATTATGTGCCGCCATAGAAAGCCCAATAGAAGGATCTAAAATTGAAAGCTGTTCAATAGCCGTTACATATTCAGTATATGAAAAACCTGAACCACCATATTCAGTAGGCACTAAAACTCCCATCAAGCCCAATTCCCCTAACTTTTTAAAAACATCAACTGGAAAAGTTTGATTATCATCCCACTCACGAACAAAAGGAGTAATATTTTCTTTTCCAAACTGCTGAATCATATCAGCAATCATTTTTTGATTTTCGTTAATTGTAAAATCCATTTAATATCTTTTTAAACTTATTATTTCTGTGGAATATTTTGCTAGTTTTTCATTTCCTTTTAGGAAATCTAAACTAATTACAAAAGCAAAACCAGCAACTTTTGCTCCTAACTGTTGTATTAATTCTGATGCAGCACAAGCCGTACCTCCAGTAGCCAATAAATCATCATGCACCAATACATTCCATCCTTTTTGAATATCTGATTTATGCACTTCTACTTCTGCAGAACCATACTCCAAATCATATTTATATTTTAAAGTTTCTCCAGGTAATTTCCCTGCTTTTCGTATCGGGATAAAAGGAATTCCCATTTTATTAGCCAACAAAAAAGCGAATAAGAACCCTCT
The DNA here is from genome assembly GCA_905478185.1 of uncultured Flavobacteriales bacterium. Lineage (GTDB taxonomy): Bacteria > Bacteroidota > Bacteroidia > Flavobacteriales > BACL11 > UWMA-0277. The sequence goes on from CAJQHO010000049.1 coordinate 25,515, forward strand.
ACTTTCCACACCAACAATTGCATCAATTTTTAGATGCGATAATTCAGCAATAAAAGCATCAACAATATCTGAAGACAATTCAGGATTTAACAATAAAGTAGTAATATCCTTAAAGTTAATTCCTGCTTTTGGAAAGTTAGGCACTTCCCTAATTGCTGCATCTAATTTTTCGCTAATCATGTATTTTTAAATAGGATGCAATTTTACGAAATAATTCAGGGCTAATCGGTTTGATTTTACGAATATCTTTTACTTGCTTAAAATCGCCATGTTGCTTACGGTAATTCAAAATCATTTTTGCTTGTTTGTAATTTAAGTACGGATGAAGTTTTAATTGTTCCAACTCAATTGTATTTACATTAACCTGCCTTATATGTAATGTTTCAATGGAAGTTTGTTGTTTCAACTTTTGAATTTCCAAATTTTCTAAACCCCAAATTTCAGTAAGTTGATCATAATTTCTAAACCCTCCTAATTCCTTTCTGTACTTTAAAATTTGTTTAGCATAAAATGGACCCACTCCATTTATTGATATGAGCTGTAAACTATCTGCTTGATTCAGTTCAACTATTTGGTTTGTCTTTTTTGTTTTATTGATGGGGGTTTCTGTTTTTTTAATTTCAGGAATTGAAATGTATTTTTCAACCTTCTCATAAAATTCATCAGTAATTGCAAAGCAATGTTTTAAATCTGTTTTAGTTTTGAAAATAGCTCCACTTTTTTGAAAATTCCTGAGTACACTTAATTTAGTTGATGGTAAACCTAAAACCAACCAACCTTTATCAGCCAAAGTATTTGGGTTAAAATAAAATAGTGAGTCTTTTTGTTTTTCTATAGTAGGTTCTTGCTCATATTCTAGCTCAGCAAGTGCTTTTTCAAAACTTGAAAAATCAGTTCTACTTTCTTGTTTTAATAAATGTGAAAACTGATAAAATAAAATAAGCAACAGTAATAGACAAGAAAGGAGCAAAATACCATTTCGCTCCTTCTTATTAAACTGAAAATAATCTTTTATCTTCCCAATCACTATTTAAATTTCTTAATAACACCACTCTTAAGTCTACTATAATAATCATCTAAATCAACTCTAACCTCTTTAGATAAAATAAGTAAACCAATAATATTTGGAAAAGCCATTGCTAGAATCATCATGTCAGAAAAATCAAGTACTGCTCCTAATTTTACGGAAGAACCTATCACAATAAAAATAAGGAATAATAACTTATATGAATATTCAGATACCTTACTTTTTCCAAATAAGAATGTCCATGATTTAAGTCCATAATACGACCAAGAGATCATAGTAGAGAAAGCAAATAAGAAAATAGCAACTACTAATAAATAAGGAAACCAAGAGAACACAGATCCAAAAGCTTGTGAAGTCATTTGAGCACCTTCCACACCTTGCACATCATGAAAACCTGTAATAATAAGAACCAAAGCCGTCATAGTACAAATTACAACTGTATCTATAAACGGTTCTAGAAGTGCAACAATACCTTCTGAAACTGGCTCATTAGTTTTAGCCGCAGCATGTGCAATAGAAGCAGAACCTACTCCTGCCTCATTTGAAAAGGCTGCTCTTCTAAATCCTTGAATAAGCACTCCAATTATACCACCTAAGCCGGCTGCAGGAGAAAACGCACCCTTAAAAATCAGAAAAAAAACATTTCCAATTTCAGTAATATTTAATAAAATTATTATTAGTGCTGTACCAACATATAAAGCAGCCATAAATGGCACTATTTTTTCTGTAACATTAGCAATTGATTTTATACCCCCAATAATAACTGTACCTACTAGTATAGCTAAAATTAAACCAAACATTGGACCATTACCAGCTAAGGCTGGAAACTGCCCCGCTATTTGTGCATAAGCCTGATTGGCCTGAAACATATTTCCACCTCCAAAAGAACCCCCAATACAAAGAATTGCAAATAAAACTGCTAAAACTTTACCAAAACCTGCCATGTTATATTTTGCCAATCCATCACGCAAATAATACATTGGACCTCCTGATACTTCACCATTTTCATCCAGTTTACGGTATTTTACACCTAAGGTGCATTCTACAAATTTTGCTGACATACCAAGCAATCCGGCTACTATCATCCAGAAAGTTGCTCCAGGTCCTCCAATAGAAATTGCTATGGCTACCCCTGCTATATTTCCTAAACCAACAGTTGCTGAAAGGGCAGTTGTTAGCGCCTGAAAGTGAGACACCTCTCCTTTATCATTAGGGTCATCATAATCTCCTTTTACTAAACCTATAGCATGTTTGAAGCCTCTAAGATTAATAAATTTCATTCTGAAAGTAAAGTAAATAGCCCCAAAAACGAGCCATACTACTACTATAGGTACATCAGCACCAATATCAAAACCCATTGCTTTTATAGGATCCCAAAAGATAACAGGAAGTAAAAAGTTATCGACTATTGGTTTAAAAAACCCATCTATTGTTTCGCTTAATGTAGCTGCCTTTGATGAGATAAAAGAAACAATCATTATAATTAAAAGTGATATTTTTTTTGTCATATTATTTATTTAATGTTTTTGTGTTTAGTGTTTTAATTGCTGGTTTATTATAGTTAGACACTCTTCAAAAGAATGTGGGTTATAGCCTAATTCTTTTCTGGATTTATCCAAAACAAAACCTGTTCTAGGAGGTCTTCCCGCTTTCTGTTTTAGTGTTGCTGTGCTTATTTTATTTAAATTATCTGTTGAGTTTCCATAGTGTTTTGCTATCCTTTCTACTATTTCATAAATACTCATAATATCTTTTCCTGAAGCATTAAAAATACCAAATGCTTTTTTCTTAGCTGCTAAAATACAAATATCTGCCAAGTCCTCCGCCAGAGTTGGTGCGCGGAATTGGTCATCAATAATATTAAGAGGTTCTCCTTTTGCTAAAGCTCCCTTTGCCCAAAGCACAATATTTCCTTTGCTTAAATTCTCCCCTACTCCAAACACAATAATGGTTCTAAGAATCGTCCATTTTACGCTATGAGCTTGTAATAAATGTTCTGATTTTAGTTTAGAAAGTCCGTAATAAGAAAGCGGATTAGGTATGTCTTCCTCAGTATAAGGTCCATCCTCACCATCAAAAATAAAATCAGTTGAAATTTGAATTAAATGGGCGTCAATCTTAGTACAGGAATCCGCTAAATATTTTACTGTATCAACATTTAAAGCATCACAAGCCTGTTTTTCGTCCTCACACAAATCGACATTCGTCATAGCTGCCGTATTGATAACTACTTGTGGTTTTTCGCTTGCAATAAGCTTAGCGACTGCATCATTATTTGTAATATCTAAGTCAAAATAAGTATAGCCATTTTTCTCAGACACTCTATTCTTTCCTTTGGAGGTTGCAATCAGCTGAACTGAAGAATCTTGTCTTAGTTTGTGTAAGAGTTTCTGCCCGAGCAATCCATTACTGCCAGTTATTAAAATCTTCATTTAATAGGAACTAGGTTTTACTAAATAAAGAATAAAATAAATAAAGATTGGTGAGCCAAGACTTAAAACAGCTGCAGCAACAAATAAAATTCTTAAGCCTCCAACATCAAGCCCAAATTTATCAGCAAGCCAAGCGCAAACGCCAAGGATTTTTCTTTCAGTCATTAGATTTATCAATTAATATATCAATCTTTTTAACAATAGTCTTTTCAAGTTCCATAATAGAATCTTCAACTTTTAAAATCTGATGCTCTAATTCAATAATCTTATTTTGATTTTTCTTAGATTTCTGTATATCAATAATCAACCATGCAAAAGCAATAACTTCAATAAGTAAAAGTAATACGGTAAGTTGTATTTGTAAATTTTCCATAATTATTATAAATCAAAAACACTTTTTCGTTTTCTATATTTAAAATGATTTCTTATTTTTAACAAGAAAATCATAAACAAATATATCAAAATAGTGATAGCATTAGTAAAAGCTGCATAAATAAAAAACAAACGAATAAAAGAAGCTCTAATTCCAAGGCGGTTACCCCACCAGGAACTAACACCAAAAAATTGTTTTTCAAAGAAATTTCTTAAGAAATTAATCATTTTTTATCAGTTGTTTTCCAATGCTGCAAGTTAAACATTTTTTTGGCTACAATAATTATTTTATACCTGAATAATTCCCTAATTTTCCCACACAAAATGTAAAAACTCCTCTTTCATTAACTTTTATCTGCAATAATAATTTACTTTTGAATGATAAATAAAATTTATGTTTTATATAGCATCAAAATTACTCGCTTTTATAAGCAAACCAATTATTTGGATTTTATTACTTCTTATTAGTTCTATTATTCTTAATTCTAAACGAAAGAAATTACTTTACATTACATTTTTTACTTTCTACTTTTTTACTAATAGTTTTATTGCTGATAGCTGTTCTAGACTTTGGGAAATCCCAAGATTTCAGCCAACTGAACAATATGATGTAGGTATAGTTTTAGGAGGAATTGCTGATTATGATAAAATAACAAAGGCGCATAACTTTAACAAACATGCAGATAGATTAATGGATGCAGAACAACTTTATCATAAAGGAATAATAAATAAAATAATGATAAGTGGTGGGAATGGAATGCTTTTTAATGATGGATATATTGAAGCAAATGCAATGAGAGATCATCTGCTGCAGAACAAGATTCCAAATGAGGATATTATTATTGAAAATACTTCAAGAAACACTAAAGAGAATGCTTTTAATTCTTCTGAAATTTTGAAGAAAAAATACAAAAACGGAAAATTTCTTATAGTAACCTCTGCACAACATATGAGAAGGTCTCAACTTTGCTTTGAAAAAGCTGGATTAAAAACGACTGCATTTCCAACAGACTGCACAACTTCCTATACTAATTTTGGAATTGAATATATGCTCTTACCAAGAGTAAGCGCTCTGGAAGTTTGGCAAACTCTCATCCATGAATGGATAGGTTATATTGTGTATAAGATAACTTTTTAGATTCCTGATTTTGCTAGGATAACAGCCATTTCTTGCTGTAGTTTTTGTGCTTCAATTTTTGCTTTTTCTGCAAAATCCGTATCATTTCCTGCATAAATAATTCCTCTAGAAGAATTAACTAATAATCCACAATCAGTATTCATTGCATATTTTGCAACATCTTGCAGATTTCCACCTTGCGCACCAACACCAGGGACCAATAAGAAATGATTTGGAATAATTTCTCTGATGTCAGAAAGTTGTTCTGCTCTTGTAGCTCCAACTACATACATCATATTTGCATCAGTTCCCCAATTTTTAGAAGTTTCTAAAACTTGCTTAAATAATGGCTTTCCATTTCCCCCCTTAATCTTTTGAAAATCTAAGCCACCTTTATTAGAAGTAAGTGCTAAAACAATTGCCCATTTATCTTCAAACGCTAAAAATGGAGTTACAGAATCTGAACCCATATAAGGCGCAACTGTAACTGAATCAAAGTTCATGTTTTCAAAAAAGGCACGAGCATACATACTAGATGTATTGCCTATATCCCCCCTTTTTGCGTCAGCAATAGTAAAAATGTTTTCCGGAATATAATCTAATGTTTTTTGCAAACTTTCCCAACCGCTAACTCCCATACTTTCATAAAAAGCAATATTGGGTTTGTATGCAACACAGAATTCCTTAGTTGAATCAATTATTTGCTTGTTAAACTCAAAAATAGGATCTTCTAATTCCAATAAATGTTTTGGAATTTTATTAATATCAGTATCCAAACCTACACAAAGGAAAGATTGTTTTTTCTTAATTTGAGCTATGAGTTGTTCTCTATTCATCAGATGAAGTAGTTCCTACTTTAAGTTTTTCAGCATTTTCAGCCAATTGTAATTCATCAATAAATTCTTGGATATCACCACCGATTACATTCTGTAAATTATATTTAGTCAAACCAATTCTATGCTCTGTAACTCTCCCTTGCGGATAGTTATAAGTTCTAATTTTCGCTGATCTATCTCCAGATGAAACCATTGTTTTTCTATGCTTTGCATCTTCTTCTAACTTCTTTTGCAATTCAATTTCATAAATACGAGAGCGCAAAACTTTCAATGCTTTATCGTAATTTTTATGTTGTGATTTTTGATCCTGACATTGAGCAACAACTCCAGTAGGAATATGGGTTAAACGAACTGCAGAGTAAGTTGTATTTACCGATTGCCCACCAGGACCTGAAGAACAATAAGTATCTTTTCTAATATCAGATGGTAATAATTCTATGTCAAATTCTTCCGCTTCAGGAAGTATAATTACAGTAGCTGCAGAAGTATGCACCCTCCCTTGTGTTTCCGTTTGAGGAACTCTCTGTACTCTATGTACTCCAGACTCAAACTTCAGCTGACCATAAACATCTTCACCTGAAATATTTACAATAATTTCTTTATATCCACCAGAAGTTCCATCTGCTACATCAACTAATTCCGTTTTCCAACCTCTTGTTTGTGCGTAAGCAGAATACATTCTGTATAAATCTCCTGCAAAAATACTAGCCTCATCTCCACCGGCACCAGCTCTAATCTCCATTACTGCATTTTTAGCATCTGCTGGATCTTTTGGAATTAAAAGAACTTTAATTTCCTCATCCATTTCATCCTTTCTTGGCAAATTCTCATCTAATTCCATCTTTGCCATTTCCTTCATTTCAGCATCATCACTTTCTAATAAAATTTCTTTTGCCTCTGCAATATTACCCACCAAATCACTATATTCTTTGTATGCCTTTATAATAGGATCTAAATCTTTATATTCCTTACTGAGCTGAACATAAAGTTTCATGTCATTCATAGCATCAGGAGAAGAAATTAGTTTTTCAACCTCTTTATATCTATCGTTTATAGCGGATAATTTATCTAACATTCTAATATATATATGTTCCGAATTCGGAATTAATCGTTAATTTTTTACCTTTAAAATCTTCAACTCTACCAATAATCTGAGCATCAACATTAAAAGAATTTGAAATAGCAATAATATCTTCTGCAATCTCCTCAGGAACATAAAGCTCCATTCTATGTCCCATATTAAATACTTTGTACATCTCCTTCCAATCTGTCCCTGATTCTTCTTGAATCAGTTTAAATAAAGGAGGCAAGTCAAACATATTATCCTTTATTACATGAACATCATTTACAAAATGCAATACTTTAGTTTGAGCACCACCACTGCAATGTACCATTCCATTAATCTGACTTCTATATTTATCTAGAATTGCTTTAATAATTGGTGCATAAGTCCTAGTTGGAGAAAGTACTAATTTACCTGCATCTAGATCAGAACCTTCAACATTATCAGTTAGTTTTTGTGATCCAGAATACACCAAATCCATAGGAACAGAAGGATCAAAACTCTCAGGGTATTTCTCTGCCAAAACTTTTGAAAACACATCATGGCGAGCAGAAGTTAATCCATTACTTCCCATTCCACCATTATATTCGGTTTCATAAGTTGCCATACCTGAAGATGACAAACCAACAATAACATTACCTCTTTTGATATTAGCATTATCAAGCACATCTGTTCTTTTCATACGAGCAACTACAGTAGAATCTACAATAATTGTACGCACTAAATCTCCAACATCAGCAGTTTCACCTCCAGTAGAAATAATATTTACACCAAACTTTTTATATTCCTCTAAAAGCTCCTCAGTACCATTAATAATCTGAGAAAGCACATCACCATTAATCAGAGATTTATTTCGTCCAATAGTTGATGAAAGCATGATATTATCAGTTGAACCGACACATAACAAATCATCAATATTCATAATCAGTGCATCCTGAGCAATTCCCTTCCACACTGAAATATCACCAGTTTCTTTCCAATACATATAAGCTAAAGATGATTTTGTCCCTGCACCATCAGCATGCATTATTAAACAATAATCATCATCACCACTTAAATAGTCAGGAACAATCTTGCAAAATGCAGATGGGAAAAGTCCTTTATCTACATTTTTGATTGCATTATGTACATCCTCTTTATCAGCCGAAACTCCTCTTTGATTGTATCTGTCTGTTACCATAATTGTAAAAAAAAGCATCCTATAAATAGGACGCTTTTCTAATATTTTTATGTTATTTACTTATTATCATTTGTAGGAACATAATCTTCTCTCAATACTTTGAAAGATGTTCTTCTATTATATTGATGTGCCCTTACTCTGGTCTTCTTAAATCTAATCTTATTAATGTATGATTCAGTAAGCACATCACCAACCTTAAATCTACCATCTTTTTCCTCAATTACAAATGGTTCTTTTTCACCCATTCCTTTAGCTACTAATTGTCCTGCATCAATTCCTTGACTTACTAAATAAGCTATACAAGCATTAGCTCTTTGTTGAGATAGTTTGTTGTTTTGTGCATTTGAACCTACAAAATCAGTATGAGATTTAAGTTCAATTAAAACATTAGGATTATCAAGTAATGATTCAACAAGTTTATCTAAATCAACAATTGATTCTGCTCTTAATTCTGCTTTATTAAAATCATACTTAATTAGTGGTAAAATAATCTCTTTCTTTATAGGATCAATTACTAAATCAACAACAAATGTTTTATTGAACTCAACACCCATAGTAGTTTCATTTACTGATTTCTTTAAGTAACCTTCAGTTTTTACTACAATTTCGTAAGAAGTTAGAGGCATTAATTTGAATTCATATTTACCTGTATTATCAGTTTCAACTTCATTAGAAGTTCCATCATTAGCAATTAACTGAACTTTAACACCCGTCATAATTGCGCCAGTTTTAGAATCAGTAACAATACCTTTAAGATTTAAAACTAAAGCAGGTAATTCAAACTGATAAATATCATCACCTCCTTTTCCTCCAGTTCGATTTGAAGTTAAATAACCTCTTTCTCCTCCTGTTTCAACTATCATACTAAAATCATCAAAAGATGAATTCACTGGAGATTTTAAATTAACAGGAAGAATATAAGCACCATTTTCATCTGCAGAAGTTTTGTAAATATCAAACCCTCCCATTCCAACATGACCATTAGATGCAAAGTAAATAACTCCCTCATCTGCCAAGTAAGGAAACATTTCATCTCCAGGAGTATTAACAAGAGGTCCTAAATTTACTGGGTCACTCCATCTATTTCTCTTTTCTTTTACTGATATCCATAAATCCTTACCCCCATAACCACCTGCTAAATCGGAAGAAAAAATAAGAACTGTCTCATCATCACTTAAAGCAGGATGACCAATAGTTGTATTACTATCTAATTTAACTTGTAGCATTTGAGTCGCTCCCCAAAGTTTACCTTTTCTTTTAGAAACATAAATACCACAACCTAAAGCTTTCTTCTTTTCAACTATACATTGCGTTAGATACATAACCGTACCTCTTTTATTTACAAAAACAGAACCTTCATTTCCTTCAGAGTTTAATGGCTCAGGCATAACAATTGGTCTGCTCCAAGCTCCTTTTTTGTTAATTCTAGTAAACCATACGTCAGAAAAATACTCACCTGTTCTATCATCTATTTTATCAGACAAACCATCTTTTCTGGAAGAAGAAAAATACATCTCAGTATATTCTCCATTTCCAAATGAAGCTGAATAATCACTATACCTAGAATTAACGACAGGCATTAATTCTACTTTATATCTTGTTGGTAAATCTTTCCATTTTAATGCAAAGTTGCACGATTTTAATCCCATTTCCCCTCTAACATCAGTAGGATTTAATTGAATGTATTTAGTGTATTGAGGAACAGCCTCATCTAAATCACCTTGCATTCTTAACACATCAGCATACCTTAAATAAACAGTAACATCAGGATATTTAGCTTTTATTGCTCTTTTGTAATAGCTTTCAGCACGCTTTACATTACCTGACATCCTGTAACATTCAGCTTGCTTGAAGATAATTTCAGCTTTTACAGCTCTATTTTTAGTTTTCTGATAAGCTTTTTTGTAAAGTTCAGCAGCTTTAGAATATTCTTCTAAACTAAAAGCCATGTCAGCCTTCTTTAATTTTCTACTTTTTTTCTGAGCATAAACATCAGAATGAGAAACAGTAACTAAGAAAATAAAGATGGAAAGTAAGCGTAATAATTTTTTCATTTTATGATTTTTATTATTCGTGCTAAAATAGGGAATAATTTATAAACTTATTAAAAACAGAAAAACAGAATTATAACAAGTTGATTGTTAACTAATACTACTCTACTGATTTTACAGTTTTAATGATTCTAGACGCAATTTTATATGGATCTGCATTTGAAGCAGGCCTTCTATCTTCCAAGTAACCTTTCCATTCATTATCAACAGTTAAAATAGGAATTCTAATTGACGCTCCTCTATCTGATATTCCATAAGAAAAATCAGTGATTGAAGCTGTTTCATGAAGACCCGTTAATCTTTGATCATTATACTCACCATAAACATCAATATGCTCCTTAGTTACAGGACGAAAAGCTTCACAAACTTGCATATAAGTTTCCTTAGAACCACATTCTCTTAAAGTAGTGTTTGAAAAATTAGCATGCATACCTGAACCATTCCAATCTCCTTTAATTGGCTTTGGGTGGTACTCAATATAGTAATTATAATCTTCAGTTAATCTATCTAATAAGTAACGAGCAACCCAAAGCTCATCTCCAGCTTTTTTAGCTCCTTTTGCAAAAAGTTGGAATTCCCATTGTCCACAAGCAACTTCTTGATTGATACCTTCAAAATTAATTCCAGCCTCAATACATAAATCAGCATGCTCTTCAACAAATGACCTGCCATGAGTGTTTTTACCTCCAACTGAACAGTAATACATTCCTTGAGGACCTGGATAACCACCAAGTGGGAAACCTAAAGGCAACTGAGTTTCAACATCCATAAGGAAATACTCTTGCTCAAAACCAAACCAAAAATCATTATCATCATCTATAATACTTGCTCTTGCATTAGTAGCATGAGGAGTTCCATCCGCATTCATAACTTCTGTCATAACTAAAAATCCATTAATCCTTTGAGGATCAGGAAAAATTGCAACAGGTTTTAATAGACAATCAGATGAATCACCAGAAGCTTGTTTAGTTGAACTCCCATCAAATGCCCAGATTGGACAACCTTCAACAGTACCATTAAAATCTTCAACAACTTTAGTTTTACTTCTCATATTCTGAGTTGGAAAGTAACCATCAAGCCAGATGTATTCTAATTTAGTTTTCATTTCTATTTAAATTTTAGATTAGTGTTATTTGTGGCAAATATAGAAGAAAAAGCAATAAATTCTACTATTAAACTTAATAGCAGTAAAATCATTTTATCAACAAATTGTTAATTTTTAACTTAAAGAAAAATAAAGGTAAGAAATGTAGATAAGCAACAAAACAATACCTTCTTTTCTGCTTATCTGACTTTTAGAAAAAGTATAAATAAATAAACCAACTATTAGAGTAATTGCAATCATCCACATGTAATCAAAAGTAAAAATTTTAGCATCAATTATATTGATTTCTTTTATAGATGCAGTAACCCCTAAAACAGCAAGTATATTAAAGATATTAGAGCCAATTAAATTTCCAACAGCCAAGTTATCCTCCTTTTTAAGTGCAGCAATAATTGAAGTAGCCAACTCAGGAACACTAGTACCAATAGCAACAACCGTAACGGCAATAATCCTATCAGAAATACCAAAGTTTTTAGCCAAAATTTTAGTTGAATCAACTAAGAAATCAGCACCAAACTTTAACAAAAATATACCTGCTAACAAAAAGGCAATACTTTTATAAACAGGATCATGTGACGCTTCTTCTAAAAGCTCATCCTCCTCAGTAGCAGACTTTAAATTATCTTTACGAGAAGTTAAAATAAGTAGCCATGCAAAAAGCAATAACATTACTATAAAAAGAAAACCAACACCAACAGGAACGCCATTAAAAAAATACAAAACAGCACCAAAAACTATTGATGCAAGCAACATCATAGGGTAGTTTAAAGTAAAGGTTTGCTTAGAAATTTTAACTCGGAAAATAACTGCCGTAACTCCAAGAACTAAAGTGATATTAGCAATATTAGAACCTATAACATTTCCAAAAGCAATATTACTACTTCCATCTAAAACAGCTTGAAGACTAACAAAAAGCTCAGGAGCTGATGTAGCAAATGAAACGATAGTCATCCCTACAACCAAGGTAGAAATACGCATTTTTAAAGCAATAGCAACTGAACCTCTTACCAAGAATTCTCCACCAAAAAAGAGAAGTGCTAAACCGAGAATTAATAAAATAGTAGGACTCATTATTTAGTAATATCAAAATCATCCTTGATAGATGTAGCACTATCACGGATTTCTTTTTTAATTTCGTTAGAAGCATCCTTTACCTCACGCATAGCTTTACCTAAACCCTTAGCAAGTTCTGGTATTTTTTTTGAGCCAAAAAACATAACTATAAAAAGCAATACAACAATGATTTCTGGCCCTCCTATAAATAATAACATATTGCAAAAATAAAAAAGCCCTCTCAATGAAAGGGCTTTTTTATTAAAATTATAAACTAATTATTTTCTTTTTGATTTTACTTCTTTCTTTTTGATAGTATCTAACATAATAGGAGATGCTACAAATAGTGAAGAGTAAGTACCTACAACAACACCCACCATTAAAGCAAACATAAATCCTCTTATTACTTCACCACCAAAAATAAAGATTATCAGTAATACAAAGAATGTAGTTAAAGATGTATTTATCGTTCTACTTAAAGTAGAATTCAATGCGCCATTAATTAACTCATGAACCCCTTTCTTAGTATTGTTATTCATAAACTCTCTTACCCTATCAAATACAACCACAGTATCATTAAGAGAATAACCAATAATAGTAAGTAAAGCAGCAATAAATGCTTGATCAATCTCTAAAGAGAAAGGTAATATACCATAGAAAATAGAAAATATAGAAAATACAATTAATACATCATGGAATACTGCAGCAACAGCACCTAAACTAAATTGCCATTTTCTGAATCTTACTAAAATATATAAGAAGATAACTAATAATGAGAAGAACACTGACCATACAGCTGCATCCTTAATATCATCAGCAATAGTAGGCCCAACTTTTTGCGAACTCATAACCTCATATTGTAAGCCAGTAGTAGCTAATCCTTCAGATAATTTTGATTCAACAATTTCATCAGTAGTAATTTCATTACTTTCAATCATAAATGAAGTAGTAATTTTTACTTGATTATCATTACCAAAAGTTTTAACTTGAGGTGTATAGTTCAACCCATCAGCATCAACAAATACAGCCGATAAAGATGCCCTTAAATCTTCATTATTTACAGTTTCATCAAACCTAACAACATAAGTTCTACCACCTACAAAATCAACACCATAATTTAATCCTTTAGTCACTAATGACCCGATACCAATTAAAATAATTACAGAAGATAAAATGTAGAATTTTTTTCTTTTTCCAATAAAATCAATGTTGATGTTTTTAAATGCACCATCAGTCATTTTAGTAGCAAAAGAAATTGTTTTACCTTTCGCTAATCTTGCTGAAATAACTAATCTTGTAATAAAGATAGCCGCAAAAAGTGAAGTTAAAATACCAATAACAAGTGTAGTAGCAAATCCTTTAATTGGACCTGTACCAAAAGTATAAAGAATAATACCCGTTAATAAAGTAGTAACATTAGCATCAATAATTGAACTGTATGCACTGTTATATCCATCAGAAATTGCTAAACTTAATCCTTTACCATTTCTCAATTCCTCACGGATTCTTTCATAAATAAGTACATTCGCATCAACCGACATACCAATAGTAAGAATAATACCCGCAATACCAGGAAGCGTAAGTACTGCACCTAATGATGATAACACACCAAAGATGAAGAATACATTCGCTACAAGAGCAATGTTAGAAACTATACCAGCACTACTATAATAGAATATCATGTATGCTAATACTAAAAGTAAAGCAAAAATAAATGATGACATACCAGAATTAATTGCTTCCTCACCAAGTGAAGGACCAACAATTGCTTCTTCAATAATACGAGCAGGAGCAGGTAATTTACCAGACTTTAAAATGTTAGCTAAATCCTTTGCCTCATTTAAAGTAAAGTTACCAGTAATAGAAGATCTTCCTCCAGCAATTTCAGCTTGTACAGTTGGGTAAGAATACACATAACCATCAAGTACAATAGCAACAGATTTCCCAATATTATCAGCAGTTAGTCTTTTCCATTGTTTAGCTCCCTCTGCATTCATTTCCATAGACACCTCAGCAGTTGAACTATACTGACCAAAAGCTTCATTTGCATCAGTTACCACATCACCTTCCATAGCAGCCTTACCTCCTCTATCAGATTTTAAAGCAACCAACTGAACAAATTTTCCATCAGGATCATAAGGTTTTACAGTATAAGCAAATTTTGCATCAATAGGGAAAAACTTTCTTACTGCATTATCACTTAAGTAAGCATTAACAGCAGCAGTATCTTTTACAGCACATACTCCAACTACAGGACCTGGATTTAACTGACCTGTTTGCTGATTAACATTAGGGTATAAAACAGCATATAATGGATTTTCAGCAGCAAATTCTTCAAAGCTTAATCCTGCACTTGCAGAATCAGATGCTAATGAATCACCTTCTAAAACATCAGCCAATAAAGAGTTTTCTTCTTCAGATTCCTCAATAATTTCCTCAGCTTTTACTTCCTCAACAATTGCAACTTCTTCAGTTGTATCTTCTGTACTTGCATTTGCAGTTTCTACATCTCTTAAATATGAATTAGCAGATTCGAATCCTTGGAACAACTCATTGTATTCGTAAGTTTCCCAGAACTCTAATTGAGCAGTAGATTGCAATAATTTTCTTGCTCTTTCAGGATCTTTAATACCAGGAAGTTCAACTAAAATTCTTCCGGCAGTTTCTAACCTTTGAATATTCGGTTGTGTTACCCCAAAACGGTCAATTCTACTTCTTAAGATATTAAATGAACGAGAAATTGCATCTTCAACCTCAATAGCTAAAACAGCAATAACATCTTGGTTAGTTGAAGCAAATTGAATTTTATCTCTTAAATCAGGAGTTGAGAAAATTGCAGATAAACCAGTATTTGCAGCTGGAGCAACTTTTTCGTATTCCATTCCAAAAAGAGTAACAAAATCATCTTGACTGTCTTTTTGAGCATTTAAAGTATTTGCAATTGCATCATTAAATGCTTCATCTTTACTGTTGTTAGACAATGCTTTTACAACATCAACAACCATCACTTCAAGAGTTACATTCATTCCACCCTTAAGGTCAAGCCCAAGATTTAATTCTCTTTGCTGACACTCAGCAAAAGTATATTCAGTTAATAGAATATCAAATACTGGCTCACTACTAATTGAATCTAAATAGAATTTTTGTTTTGCTTCTTTTTCATCATCTTCATAATTTGCAGCATAAGCAACTGCATCATCTTCTACTCCTCCAGCAATCCAAGTAAACGATAGTTGGTACAGACAAACTATTGCGAATAGGATTGCGAAAATTTTAATAACATTTCTGTTTTGCATAATCTTTATTTTTATCGTGTTTTTTTAAAGTCGGCAAATATAAAATTATAAAGCAAATAATACAATTACTATATAGGAAACTTTACTAATGAGCATGTAAGATAAAAAGTAATAAGATTATCTACTGTAAAAAATATTGTGTTATTTTGTAAAAAATTATCAAATGAGACTAAAACACGCTTTTATTTTAGGATTTATATTCTCTTCAATTTTATCATTTTCACAAATGACATTAAACAGAGATACTTCACTTCATTTTACTGAAAATGGAACACAATTCTCATCTCCATTATCTGGAGGAATAAATGCTGGGCAATTTTCAAATATTGATTTAAATTTAGATGGAGTAATGGATTTAGTGGTTTTTGATAAATCAGGCAATAAAATAAGTCCTTTTATAAATGAAAATGGAACTTATATATACGCACCTAAATACAGAGAGAATTTTCCATCGGTACATGACTGGATGCTTTTAGAAGACTACAACTGTGATGGAAAAAATGACATCTACACCTACTCTTCAGGAGGAATGGCAATTTATAAAAACACCTCAACCACAAGCCTAAGTTTTAGCTTAGTCACCTCTCTGGTTTTGTCAAATTACGGATCCAACAACCTAAATATTTACATCAGCCCAGTTGATATCCCTGCTATTACTGACATTGATTATGATGGTGATTTGGACATCCTTACATTTTCTATTTTGGGAGGATTGGTAGAATACCACAAAAACATGGCTATGGAACTTACAGGAAGTTGTGATACTGTTGCTTTTGAGTTTTCAGAAAGTTGCTGGGGACTTTTTTATGAAGGACTAAATTCTTACATACTTAATTGCCCTAATTGTCAATGCCCTCAAGTTGCAAACCCCAATAATTCAAATGCAAAAGAAAAACATGCTGGCTCAACTTTACTTGCTATAGATTTTGATAATGACAATGATAAAGATTTAGTTCTTGGAGATATTAGCTACAACAACTTGAATCTATTAATTAATGGTGGCGATAATCAAAATGCTATAATGACAGCTGTTGATTCTATTTTTCCTCAAAACCTTAACAATACAATAGCTGCAGAAATGCATGTTTATCCAGCTTCTTATTATGTTGATGTTACAAATGATGGGGTAAAAGATTTGATAGTTACTACAAATAGTGAAAACAATTCTGAGAACTTTGAGAGTTGTTGGCTCTATGAAAATTCTGGACAAAATAATTTACCAGATTTTTCTTTTGTTCAAAAAAACTTTTTACAACAAAATATGATTGATTTAGGCTCTGGCTCCCACCCTAATTTTTATGACTACAACAATGACGGATTACAAGATTTAGTTGTTGGGAATTATGGCTACCATGACCCTAATAATGACCCTATTTCATCATTAGCTTTACTTGAGAATATTGGGAATGATTCTGTTCCTGAGTTTAATTTAATCGATAGGGACTGGCTGAATATATCTTCAATTAATTTAAATACAATCTTGAATATTCCAGCTTTAAATTTAAGTCCAACTTTTGGAGATATTAATGGAGATGGAACTCAAGATTTAATTGTTGGTGATGCTGATGGTAAAGTGCATCTTTTTACTAATACTGGTGGAGGAAATTTTCAACTTTCTGCACCTAATTATCAAGGAATTGATGTTGGGCAGTTTGCACACCCTCAACTTATAGATGTAAATAGAGATGGACTTATTGATCTTATCATAGGAGAACAAGATGGAACAATCAACTACTTACCTAATTCCGGTAGTTTGTCAACTGCTGTCTTTGATACTACTATTACAAACTGGGGTGGGATTGATGTGGATACTAATTTTATTAGCACAGGATATAGTAGTCCTAAGTTGATTGATAGCAATGGCGTTTATCAGCTTTTTGTAGGGAGTTATAGCGGGACAATTTATCAATTTACCAATATTGACGGAAACCTAACTGGGCTATTCTCTCCAGTAAACAGTACTATTAGTTCAATTTGGGATGGAGGTAAATGTACTTTTACTTTTGCAGACATCAATAATGATAATCAGCCAGAAATGATAGTTGGAAACTTATCTGGAGGTATTGCTTATTTTAGTAGTGATACTCTTTTAACAAATACTACATCAACAAGTATTAACAATCAAATTACTGAAGAAGATCTTCAAATTTTTCCGAATCCTGCAAAAGATAGTTTTACATTAAAAAGTAAATCAAAAGGAAATCTAACTGTTAAAAATTTATTAGGAAATACTATATATAGTAGAAAGAAAAATAATACTACTCTTTTAGTTAATACATCTAATTTTCCTAAAGGAATTTATATTGTACTTTTTGAAGGCTTAAGCAGAAAGCTAATTGTTGAATAAAGTTTTCTTACTTTTGCTATCCTGAAAATTATAAATGAGAAAACTTTTACCCTTTTTACTGTTATTATTTACATTCTCTGCTATTGCTCAAATACAGATTAAAGGAAAAATTATTGATGGGCTTTCTAACGAAACATTAATTGGGGCAACAGTAATAATAAAAGAAAGTGGCAAAGGAACCTCAACTAACTTTGATGGAGAATACTCAATCAATTACAAAGGAAAATTACCAACAATATTAAGCATTAGCTACTTAGGATACAAAAGCCTAGAAATTGAAGTAAATTCACAAAACCCTAAAGCAATCAAACTTTTTGCTGATAGTAAAAACTTAAAAGAAGTAAAAGTAGTTGATAGCAGAATTACTCAGAAACAAAAAGAAGCTGCACTTACAGTTGAATCTCTAGATATGATTGCAATTAAAGAAACGCCTTCTGCTAATTTTTATGATGGACTTGGAGCACTTAAAGGAGTAGATATTACAGCAGCCAGTTTAGGATTAAAAGTAATCAACACCAGGGGATTTAATAGCACCTCCCCTGTTCGTTCACTTCAAATAATTGATGGAGTTGATAATCAATCACCAGGACTTAACTTTTCATTAGGTAATTTTTTAGGATCATCAGAATTAGACATAAAAAGGGTAGAAATTATCCAAGGAGCAAGTTCAGCTTATTACGGACCAAATGCATTTAATGGCGTTATTAGCATGGAAACAAGAAATCCATTTATGCAACCAGGTCTTTCTATTCAATATAAGTTTGGGAGCAGGAATTTATTTAAAAACTCTGTTAGGTTAGCAGAAAAATTCCAAAACAGCAAAGGAAAAGATGTTTTTGCATTTAAAATAAATGTTTCCTATATGCAAGCCCATGATTGGGAAGCCGACAATATGGCTGCAGTTGACGGAACTACTTCAGCAGATAACCCTGGAGGTTATGATGCAATAAATAGATATGGTGATGAAGATACTGATGGGAATTTAAATGATGTAAGAGGTAACTTTAACTTAAACTACTTTACACATCCTGGATTAGGGAAATTCCACAGAACAGGATATATGGAGAAAGATATTGTTGATTATAATACCAAAAATTTTAAAGCACAATCTTCTTTACATTTTATGTTAACTCCTAAAACTGAGTTAATCTATGCCTTAAATTACAGTACAGGAACAACAGTTTACCAAGGGGATAACAGATTTAGTTTAAAAAACATTCAGTTTTGGCAGAATAAACTTGAATTAAAACAAAAGGATAAGTTTTTTATACGAGCTTATAGAACTGAAGAAGATGCAGGAGATAGTTATGATGCAGTTTTTACAGCTTTAAAATTACAAGAATACAATCAAGTTGACAACCAAGAATGGTACACAGCTTATAAAAACAACTGGAAAGACAATTTTAGTTGGGATGATGTTAACTTTGAGTATTTAATGCAATTAGATTCTATGGATTTTAATACTGGTAGTTTTTACTATAGTTATTTAATTAACGAAACTACTTACACTCAAAATGAGTTTACAAATATTTGCGATTCTGTTTTAAATGCAAATACTGATCTTATTATTGCAAATCATGGTACTGTTCGTGATTTAACTGATTTAGAATCAAATAGACTGGTGCCAGGAACTGAAGAATTTAAAGCTGCTTTAGAAGACATCACTTCAAAAACAGCTTATTTACATGGAGGAACTGGATTTTATGACAAATCAGCTTTAAACCATATACATGGTGAGTATTTTTTACTTAACAATAACTTTGAACAAATTAAGATAGGTGCTAATTTCAGACAATATACTCCTGATACAAAAGGAAGTTTATTTATGGATACCGCAACTATGATTACAAATAATGAAGCTGGTATTTATATGGGATTTGAGAAAAAAGGAGATGATGGTTCCTTTAGCACTACATTCAGATATGATAAAAATGAGAACTTTGATTTGAATTTTTCTCCTGCAATGTCTTTGGTTTTAAAGCCTAGTGAAAAAGACATTATTCGTTTTTCATTCTCATCTGCAATTAGGAACCCAACACTCTCTGATCAATACTTATATTATAATGTTGGTAGAGCCATTTTAATTGGAAATCTTGAAGGGCATGGGGAAGATTATGGAGAGAACTTAGTAACAGTTCAATCTCTGATCAATTATTATTTACCAGCACAGCTATCAAAAGATAGTTTAGAATTTTTTAGTGTAGCCCCAATAAAACCTGAAAAAGCACAATCATTTGAAGTGGGATATAGAAGTACCTTTTTCAATAAAGTATATTTAGATGCAAATTATTATTATTCAAAATATACTGATTTTATTGGTTATCAAATTGGAGTTAAATTTGACACCATAGGTAATAGTAATCCTGATGCCTATGACATTTCAATGCCTTCAATTCAAGCTTACAGAATGGCTGCAAACGCCCAAAGCACAGTAACAACACAAGGAGCATCAATTGGTATGAATTATTATTTATCTCCAAACATTACTCTTAACGGAAACTACTCCTGGAATAAACTAAATAAAGAAGGAGAAGAAGACCCAATTATTCCTGCTTACAACACACCAGAGCACAAATACAATCTTGGTGTAATTGGTAGAGATATTCATTTATCTGCAACAAAGAATATTTTGCGTGATTTTAGCTTTAGCATTAATTACAAATGGGTTGAAGAATTTATTTTTGAAGGATCTCCACAGTTTACCGGAATTGTGCCAACTTATGATTTGGTTGACATGCAAATCAGTAAGAAATTACAGCAATTAAACGCTACAATTAAGGTAGGTTCTTCTAATTTATTAAACAATATGCACTATGAAGTTTATGGTGGCCCATATATAGGAAGAATGACTTATTGCTCCCTGTTATTTAATATCAAATAAAAGTTGTAATATTGTAACTTAATAAATAAAAAATAAAATTATGAAAAAAACTTTACAATCAATTTTAGCTGTTCTCTTTTTAAGTATTGGTATTTCTGCTGATGCTCAAACCAGATATCTTGATGATGTCTTTACTGGAGTTACAGTAACTTCTGATGTTGTTTATGCAAATAACATTAGTATTTTACCAATGTTACAGAGTTTACCTCCTGCTGCAACTGATTTAGTGTGTGATATTTACGAGCCATCTGGAGATAGTATTGTTAATAGACCAGTAATCATAGTAGCTCATACTGGTTCATTTTTACCTGCAGTAGTTAACGGACAACCAACAGGAACAAAAACTGATTCATCTATTGTTGAGCAATGCATGAGATGGGCAAAGAAAGGTTATGTTGCTGTTGCTTTTAGTAACAGACTAGGTTGGAATCCAACTTCTCTTGATCAGGATGTAAGAACTTCTTCTCTTATACAGGCTGCATACAGAGGAATACAAGATGCAAGAGCTATGGTAAGGTATATGAGAATGACTGAGGCTACTGGAAATACTTATGGAATTGACCCTACTAAAATCGTCATGGGTGGGCATGGTACAGGTGCATATATCTCATTAGGAGTTGCAACTTTAGATACAGCAACACAGATGTATATTCCTAAATTCATGAATTTAGCAACTACACCTCCAAGCCCTTATGTTTATGCTCCTTTCTTTGGTAATGTAAATGGAACTGACTCTGCATGGCTTCCTGATTTTGCTTCTCCAACAGGACAAACTGAGTTATGGAATATTCCTAACAACCCTTCTTACAGTTCAGAAGTAAGTATGGCATTTAATTTAGGTGGGGCTTTAGCTGATATATCTTGGCTACAATTAGGAGATGTTCCAATTGTTTCTTTCCATTGTGAGAATGATCCTTATGCTCCAATTGATACTGGAGATGTAATTGTACCTACTACTGGAGATTTTGTTGTAGAGGTTATGGGAAGTAGAACAGTACAACATTATTCTAATCAATATCTGAATAATGATGTTTTTGTACAAGCAGGGTTTACTGATGTATATACTACTGCTGCAAATGTAAATAATAGTGGATATGAAGGTTTAAATGTTTTTTCAACACCTGTTCCATCTACCGCTCCAAATGCTTATGGAGAATTTTATGAAGAAGAAGGATCACCTTGGGATTGGTGGGATAACGCAACTTATGATGCAATGTTCCAAGCTGTAAATGGTGCTCCTGCTGGATATGGTGCTGCAAACTCATTATTAGGAAATCCTGATATGTCGGCAACAAAAGGAAGGGCTTATATTGATACTGTTCAAGGATATTTAAACCCAAGAATATATGCTGCCTTAAACCTTCCAAGCACACCAATTATTGGTATTTATGGATGTACGGATGCTTTAGCTTGCAATTACGATCCTACTTCCAACAGTGATGATGGTAGTTGTGACCTTCCTGATGGATGTGGTGATCCACTTTATATGGAGTATGATGCTTCAGTAACTTGTAGTGATCCTAATGCTTGCATTACACTTATCACAACTGGAGTTGAAGAAATAACTTCTGACAAAAAACTAGTTAAGATTACAGACATCTTAGGAAAAGTAACTACACCAACAAAAAACAC
>CAJQHO010000050.1 GCA_905478185.1 uncultured Flavobacteriales bacterium
TTGACAGAAAAGCATCTGCAAGAAATCATACTGCAACTCATTTATTGCACGAAAGTTTGCGAACTATTTTAGGAGAGCATGTGGCTCAAAAAGGGTCTTTAGTAAATCCGAGTTATTTGCGTTTTGACTTTACTCATTTTTCTAAAATAGAAAAAGCAGACTTGCAAAAAATTGAGGAAGATGTAAATGCTAAAATTTTGGCTAATATTATATTAGATGAACATAATAATTTACCGCTTTCTAAAGCTGAAGGCCTGGGAGCTATCATGTTGTTTGGTGAAAAATATGAGGATGTAGTGCGTATGATTCAATTTGATTCCTCTAAAGAATTATGTGGTGGAACCCATGTAAATGCAACTGGAGAAATCGGACTTTTTAAAATCTTATCAGAAGGCTCTACTTCATCAGGGATAAGAAGGATAGAAGCAACCACAGGAGTAAATGCTTTGGCCTATTTAAATGATAAAGAAACTTTACTGAATCAAATTGCTGGTTTGGTTAAGAATAAGGATTTG
Source organism: uncultured Flavobacteriales bacterium (assembly GCA_905478185.1). GTDB lineage: Bacteria > Bacteroidota > Bacteroidia > Flavobacteriales > BACL11 > UWMA-0277. Next base: position 516 of record CAJQHO010000050.1, read on the forward strand.
AAAAAAGGGGTGGAACAGTTAATTTCAACGAATAAAACCTTAGAAAAACAAATTGCGATTCTTAAAAAAGCCAATGCAGCTAATGTAAAAGATGATTTATTGAACTCAGCAGTTGTGGTAAACGGAGTTCGTTTTATTGCCCAGGAAGTTGAAATGGAAGCAGAGGACATGAAGAATGTTTCTTTTGCATTAAGAAAAGAAGAGAACTTAGCTATGGTATTGGCTGCTACAGTTGGAGAAAAAGCTTTGCTAACGGTTATGCTTACGGATGATGTAGTATCTAAAGGCTATAATGCTGGGGCAATGATTAGAGAAATTGCTGAGGAGATAGAAGGTGGTGGTGGAGGACAGCCCTTCTTTGCTACAGCTGGTGGAGTTAATTCAAGTGGCATAACTGCTGCTTTGGAAAAAGCAAAAGACTTGATTTAGTATTAATTCGGAATATAACAAATAAAAAAAGCCAGCTATAAGCTGGCTTTTTTTATTATTTAAGAAATTGTTTCCTTAGAATCTGTAAGAAAGACCAAAATTAAATGACCCTTCTCTGTTACCTTCATCATCTTCACTTGTAGGCATAGTGTAGTTTGGTTCAACATATAAACCATTCCATACGTTAAATGCAAAGCCAACACCAATACTCATGTCTTCTGCGTCATCACCAGGCATTGTTAATGATGCATAAGCACCTTCCATCTGAGCAATGTTGTAACGAGCAAAAATGTCATAAGTACCTTCACCAGCAGCATCTTCACCTCCATTAGCAAGACCTACAGTGATCATGTCATTTACCATGTATCCGATTCCCATGTTTGCAGAAATCTTATCCATGCTTTCTTCTTGGTCTCCATCATAAGTTGTTACGACCATAAACTGTGCAGATGCTACTAAAGTTGAGAATGCAACAACTGCGGTTAATAATAATTTTTTCATTTTTTTTAAATATTTAAATGGTTAATAATGGCCGCAAGATAGTAAAGGTATTTTTACTGCCTGCAAATTGTTATTTGCACTTATACACATTTAATTGTTAATGCTAGAGATATAAAGCATAAAAAAAGGGCTGCAAAAAGCAGCCCTTTAATATATTATTCTACTGTGGAAGTATTATAAACCTACGTTTAAAGTTACCCACATGTATTTAGTTTCATTGTCATCTACCATAGATAAGCTTAAACCAGCATTATCATTTAATGAATAACCTAATGAGATTTCAGTAACGTCTCTTTCGCTTTCATCTAAAGAAGTAACATTGTGCATAGTAGCTCCTAATGAGATTCCAGCCATGTTATAAGTTAATCCGTAAGATAACATTTCATCACCACCAGCTAAGTAACCCATGTTACCATTAGAATTCCAGTCACCGTCCATGTTTGTGCCATCCATATTGAATCCACCATCTTCTCCATAAACTGTTTGAGATACATTAACTCCCATATCATCATTTACAGCATAAGTTAAACCGATAACTCTCATCTCATCACCTTCATAGTCAGAGTTCATAGAAGCAGAGATTCCAGCTCCCATTACTTCACCACTAATGTCAATTCCAGTTGCAGCATTTTCACCAGACTCTCCCATAGTAGTTTTAGTCATGTATACTAGATTTACATTCCATCCAGAAAACTCACCACCTGCATTAAGGTACATGTTTCCATTAGTTTGGTCCATTCCTTCTGTTGATACACCATTTATTGAGTCAGCATCATTATTTCTTGAAGCATACCCAATAGTAACATCAGCCATATCAAGATCTAAACCAATCTTGAATCCATCCCAAGTAGTTCTGTTAATTCCCCAGTCATTAGAAGACAATAAAGCTCCTGAACCGTAGTTTAACGCCTGACGACCTACAGTTACATTAGCGTAACCCATAACGTCAGTAGAAGCATAAGCTTCATAAACATTCATAGAAATGTCACCAGCACCACTAGCTGCTTGATCCATTGCTCTGTCTCCTAACATGTAGTTCACATCTGTACTTAAATGGATACCCCAGTCAGATCCTCCCCAAGTTGCACCTAAAGTAGCTCTTTGAGAAGTTTGCATCTTGTCGTTATCTCCACTCATATCAATTCTTGTTCTAGAATCAACTCCCCAATCTTGAGCGAAAGTAACAGTTGTCATTAATCCCATTGCTAAGAGTAATGCGTTTTGTAAATTCTTTTTCATTTTTTTTAATTTTGATTAATACAGGTGCAAAGATAAACCTCTTTAACAATTGGCACCTAATAAAAAGCACTCTTTTTAACAATTAAATGTTTGTATTGTAGTTAATCAGCTGTAAATAAGTATATTAGGCTGTGTAGTTTTTTACTAATATTTCCTTTAAAAATATTAAAATTAACTGAAAATGACCCTAAAAACTTAAAATTACAGCAAAATGATGCTTGTTTTTTAAAAATTATTGTGTCATTTTACACCTTTTGGGATGTTTTGAAGTGCTTTTAACCGCTAAATATGCTCGTTTACTAGTAGTAAAAACTTGTTTTTAGTACTTAAGCCACTTCCAAATCTCCTTATAAGTAGCTTTCTTACCATACATCAGTATCCCTGTGCGGTAAATACGCCCAGCCAACCAAGTAGTCGCTATAAAGGAGGCTATAAGTATTCCTATAGAAAGGGCTAATTCCCAGTTTGCTACTCCAAATGGAAGTCTTACCATCATTATTACTGGAGAGGTAAAAGGTATCATGCTCATCCAAAAAGCCAATGTGCCATCTGGGTTTTCCATTATTGGTGTTATCAATACAAAGGAGAGTATTAAAGGAATAGTTATTGGGAGTACAAATTGTTGGGTGTCTGCTTCTGCATCTACTGCCGATCCAACTGCTGCAAATAATGCGCTATACATAAGGTATCCTGCTAAGAAGTAAAATATAAATGCTAAGAAAATCTGTAACAGATTTATTCCTCCAGTAAATTCAGCTACTTGTGCTAATATCACTGATTGATCAGCACTGTTCATTTCAGTAGCCATAACATTTGCATCTAAAAAAGCAAGTTCTGCTACAGTTGATATGATTATTGTAAGGAGTATCCAGAGTACAAATTGAGTAAGTCCTACTAAAGCTACCCCTAGTATTTTACCCATCATTAGTTGAAATGGCTTAACAGATGAGATGATTACCTCTACAATTCTGCTGGTTTTCTCTTCAATAACACCTCTCATAACCATAGTTCCGTACATAAAAATGAACATATATATAAGTATACCACTAAGAAAACCGATTCCCATACTTGCTTCAGCTTGGGAATTACTTGTATTTCCATCTTCTGAAATTATCTTGGTAGTGATGTTGATTTCTGTACTTGCATCTTCAAGAATTTGCAAATCAATTCCTAAAAGTTTTAATTTTTCGTGTTCTATAAGTTGTTCTAGTTGCCTTTCTATGGATTTACTTACTGATAAACTAATCTGCTGATTGGAATAAAGTGTAAAATTTTCTCCATATATATATAGTAGTGCATAATACGGGCTTCCGCTAAAATCAGTTTTAAGTAGTTCCGCTTCTGATGTAGGGATAGTTGTAAAGTGGATAAACTCACTATCTTCCAAAATGTAGTTTGCATCTTCATTTAGCGCAATTATTCTGTTCTCTTGCGTTTGAGTTGCTAAGTAGGTAGGAACTATAAAAAGTGCTGCCATAAGGATTGGACCAAGAATTGTCATTAAAATAAATGACTTTTTCCTTACCCTTACTAGGTATTCTCTTTTTATAATGAGCCAGATTTTATGCATTGTTCACAGCTTTTATAAATATATCTTCCATGGTTGGCGTTTCCTTTTTAAAAGAAATGATTTCTGTATCTTTTAAGATACTTTCTAAAATTTCTTTAGCTGATTTTCCTTCTTTCAGCTTGATATGATAATTATTGTCTTTGCCTGAGACAATAGTGAAAACATCATTTTCTTGTAGTTTTCCACTTGATGTAACAACTTCAAAAGTATTAGCAGTAAATTGTTTTTTAATATCTTCAATTGTCCCTTCTAATAGAGTCTTTGATTTATTGATAAGTGCAATATGATCACAAATTTCTTCAACAGATTCCATCCTGTGAGTTGAGAAAATAATTGTTGTTCCTTTTTCAGCTAGTTCAAGAATTTCTTTTCTGATAATAGCGGCATTTATAGGGTCAAAACCAGAAAATGGCTCATCAAAAATTAAGAGTTTTGGCTCATGAATTACAGTTACAATAAACTGTATTTTTTGTGCCATTCCTTTACTTAGTTCTTCTACTTTTTTATTCCACCAACTTAAAATATCTAGTTTTTCAAACCAAAATTTTAATTTTTCTAAAGCTTCATTGTAGCTCATTCCTTTTAGTTGAGCTAGATAAAGAGCTTGCTCCCCAACTTTCATTTTTTTGTAAAGCCCTCTTTCCTCTGGCATGTAGCCAATTTCAGAAATATGATGTTTTTGTAAAGGTTCTCCATCAAAAATAACTTCACCACTATCTGGTGCAGTAATCTGATTAATGATGCGCATTAAAGTAGTTTTTCCTGCTCCATTTGGTCCAAGTAAACCGTAAATACTTCCTTTGGGTACTGAAATATTTGCATTTGTTAATGCAGTATAATCTCCATATTGCTTTACAACATCTTTTACTATAAGGAGGTCTTTCATATTTTGAGGCATTAGTTTTTAGCCACTAGTTATTTTTTAATCAAACATTTCTCTTACTCTATCAAAAAATGATTTATCACTTCTTGTTGGGTTTGGCGTAAAAGTATCTGATTTCTTGCAACTTTCAAAGAATTTCTTTTCTTCTTTTGATAAATCCTGAGGAGTCCAAACATTGATATGAATGAGTAAATCTCCTTTACCATATGCATTTACTGAGGGCAATCCTTTTCCTTTTAATCTTAGAATTTTACCGGATTGTATTCCTTCTTCTAATTTAATTTTTACTTTTCCACTTACTGTTGGTATTTCAGATGAAGTTCCAAGTGCAGCATCAGCAAAACTAATATAATGGTCAAAGTGTAAGTTTTGTCCATCACGGATTAAAGTGTCATGATCTTCAATTGCAATAAGAACGATTAAATCTCCATTTATTCCTTCTAGTGGAGCTGCATTTCCTTTTCCGCTAACTTTAAGTTGCATTCCATCTTCAACTCCTGCAGGAATTGTAATTTTTACAGTTTCAGTTTCTTTAAGCATTCCATTTGCATCTGTTCCTGATGGGCGCTTATCAATACTTTTTCCATTTCCATTACAATGTGGGCAAGAGCTTTGAGTTTGCATTTGCCCTAAAATTGTATTACTAATTCTAGTAACTTGTCCACTTCCATGGCAAGTTCCACAAGTTGTGAATGTTACGCCCTCAGCATTTACTAATCGGCTAACTTTTATCTTTTTCTCAACTCCTTCAGCAACTTCTTTTAGGTTTAATGAAAGTCTGATTCTTAGGTTACTTCCTTTTACAACTCTTCTTCCTCTTTGTCGGCCTCCTCCACCAAAACCACCTCCTCCAAAAATATCACCAAACTGACTGAATATGTCATCCATATTCATTCCCCCACCACCGAATCCGCCCCCAGCACCACCTCCCATTCCAGCATGTCCGTATTGGTCGTATCTTTGTTTTTTCTCAGCATTGCTTAATACATCATAAGCTTCAGCAGCTTCTTTAAATTTTTCTTCAGCAGCTGGGTTGTCAGGGTTTTTGTCAGGATGATATTTCACAGCCATTTTTCTGTATGACTTTTTTATTTCCTTAGCATCAGCATTTTTGCTAACGCCTAACACATCATAGTAATCTCTTTTTGACATTTTTTATTCTTTATTAGCAACTACAACTTTTGCATAACGCAAAACTTTTCCGCCAAGCATGTATCCTTTTTCAATTGCATCTACAATTTTACCTTTCATGTCATCAGAAGGAGCAGGAATGTTTGTAATTGCCTCATGAAAATCAGTATCTAACTCTTTCCCGATAGGATCTTCCAATTCAGTAAGTCCTTTCTTCTCAAGTTCTGATTTTAGTTGTTTGTAGATTAAAACCGTACCATCTTCATCACCATAATTATTGGCTTTTATGGATCTTTCAAAATTATCCAGAATTGGCAGTAGAGTAGACATAATGTCCTTATTAGCAGTAGTAAAAAGTTCAATTCTTTCCTTAGTAGTTCTTTTTCTAAAGTTTTCAAACTCAGCAAAAAGTCTTAGGTTTTTATCTTTTTCAGTTGCTAATAATTCCTCAGTAGTTGGAGGGATTACTTCCTCTTTCACTTCTTCCTTCTCTGATTTTTCAGTATTGTCATCTGCAATTACCTCTTCAGTGTTGTTCACTTTTTTAGTAATTTCTTGCTCTTCTTGTTTTTTTTTACTCATGATAATTTTGTATTACACTACATATAATAGTGCAAATAGTTTGCCAAAGGCATTTATAAGTCAAACTGTCAGTTTATTTTTTTTGGGATTCAAGGAATCTGTGTAATGCAGGGCCTTTTAAGTCTTTTGCAATAATTATTCCTTTACCGTCAATTAGCACATTGCTAGGAATAGAACGAATTCCATATTTATTAGATCCTTCTGACTGCCAACCTCCTAAATCAGAAACATGATATTCCCAAAAAAGTTGATCTTTATTTATTGCTTTTATCCATGCTTTTTGTTTGGAATCAAGGGATAAACTATAGATTTCAAACCCATTTCCGTTTTTGAATTTCTTTTTGTTGAATTTACGGTAAGCATCAACTATATTTGGGTTTTCTCTTCTGCAAGGTAAGCACCAACTTGCCCAAAAATCAATAAGGACTAATTTTCCTTTTAATGAAGATAACTTCATTTTATTGCCTGTTGGATTGTTATATTCGAGTTCAGGAGCCATGTCTCCTATTTTTAATCCTATTTCTTGTGCTGAAGCAACTGATGTAAGTATGCTAAAAACAATTATTAATATTTTATTCATTAATCTATTCTTGTAATTTGTGCTCCAATAGCATTTAATCTTGTGTCAATATTTTGATATCCTCTATCAATTTGCTCAATGTTGTGTATTGTGCTTTCTCCATCAGCAGCAAGTGCAGCTAATAATAATGAAACTCCAGCTCTAATATCAGGAGAAGTCATAGTTGTTGCTTTAAATTGATACTCATGATTTAGTCCAATAACTGTTGCTCTATGAGGATCGCATAGAATAATTTGAGCTCCCATATCAATCAATTTATCCACAAAGAATAATCTTGATTCAAACATTTTTTGGTGTATTAGTACAGATCCTTTAGCTTGAGATGCAACAACTAAAATAATTGATAACAAATCAGGGGTAAATCCTGGCCAAGGAGCATCTGAAATAGTTAAAATTGAATCATCAATAAAGGATTGTATTTCATAACTATCTTGTGAAGGAATATAAATATCATCTCCTCTTCTTTCCATTTTGATTCCTAATTTTGCAAAAACAGACGGAATTAATCCTAACTCATTATAAGCTACATTTTTAATAGTAATCTCTGATTTTGTAATTGCAGCTAACCCTATAAAAGACCCTATTTCAATCATATCAGGAAGTATTCTGTGCGTACATCCTCCAAGATATTCTACACCTTCAATGTGTAACAAATTAGAGCCAACACCAGTAATTTTAGCCCCCATTGAATTTAACATTTTGCATAATTGTTGCAAGTAAGGTTCGCAAGCAGCATTGTAAATGCTCGTTTTTCCTTTCGCCATTACGGCTGTCATTACAATGTTTGCAGTTCCAGTAACTGATGCTTCATCAAGTAACATATCTGCCCCTTTTAGCTCATCAGCAGTTACTCGGTAGAACTGTTCTTTACTGTCATATACAAATTTAGCGCCTAGATTTTCAAAGCCAATAAAGTGTGTATCTAATCTTCTTCTTCCGATTTTATCGCCACCAGGCTTTGGAATATATCCTTTTCCGTATCGAGCTAAAAGAGGTCCTACTATCATAATTGAACCTCTAATTCGACTACTTTTTGTTTTATAATTTTCTGATGATAAATAATCCACATCAACATTATCGGCTTTAAAAGTATAAGTTGATTCATCAAGTTGATTTACGGTTACATTTAAGTCACGCAACAAATCAATTAAGATATTTACATCACGAATGTTCGGCACATTTTCCATTCTTACTTCCTCAGGAGTAAGTAATACGGCACACAAAACTTGCAATGCCTCATTTTTTGCCCCTTGCGGATGTAAATCTCCTTTTAGTTTTATTCCACCTGTTACTTTAAATGTAGCCATTTAGTATTTCTTTTTATAATTTTTTTTATAATTTTTCTTCTTCCCGTTATTCTTTTTATTGCTGTTAGCTCCTCCTTGCCTTACGGATGCTGAACGGATAAATTCAAAATCATCAGCAAGTTTTAACTCATCATTAGACATTTGCTTAAGATGCAAACGAATAATGTTATTATCCACTGAACTTTCATTGAATAAAATGTAAGATTTTTTCATCTGATTAGCAATCATTCCAGTCATAATTTCTTTTTCAGAGCCCTCCATTTTCATGGCAGTTTTTATCATTGTAGGGATCGTATTTCCGTAATATGAGAAACGAATTTTATTGCTAGGATAGGTCATTGGCTCTGGTTTTTCTTCTAACTTTTCAGCCTCTGGCTTAGGGTAAGGTGATTTTATATCAAGTTTAAAATCAGACATTATATGCAAGTGATCCCAAAGCTTATGAGTAAATTCCTTTACATCTCGCAAGTGAGGATTCATTTGCCCCATAAATGCAATGATTGCATCTACACATTTTTGTTGCTCTTCTTTATCAGTTAAGCTAGTAGCGTGATTAATCATTTTATGAACATGCCTTCCGTATTCAGGTATTGTTAGATGCTCTCTCTCAGTATTGTATTCCATGAAAATATATTTGTAGCAAAAGTAATAAAAAAAGCCCACCAAATTGGTGAGCTTTTGTCTAATCTCTAACATCTATATGCTAGTATCTATTTCTAAAATCCTAAAGTAAGTCCTAAAAGATAATTTCTTGTTGCTTCAGGAAAATAAGCAGCCATATTGTAGCCTCTTTCGCTATCAGCATTTACATAATGATCGTATTCTCTAGGGTCATAACCATCAGAAACAAAACGATACACCCAAGCATTGCTTACATATTCGTTATCTAATAAGTTGTTTACTTGTAAGGTAAGCTTTGCAGTTTTAAATATTTTACTGTCCCACTCATAAGCTAATCTTAAATTGTTTACTAAATAATCATCTAATTTTCTGTCATCAGAAGAAGTGTTATCAATAAATTGCTCACCAACGTATTTGCTTATAAAATCAAGACTGATATTTTTATCTACTTTATAATTGAAAATTGAAGCCCAAATAGCTGTAGGAGAAAAAGCTAAATCAGTGTTTTCATAATCTATTTTTTCTTGACCCCAAGTATCCCAATTGTCAACATATTCAGTGTGGCTAATTATTTTGTTTTCTGATAGCGTCATGTTTCCTGCCCAATTCATTTTATCAGACAACTTGTATGTAGCTTCAAGCTCAATTCCTTTTCTATACGACTCATCAATATTTGCTCTTCTATATGCGCCTACATCATTAATTTGTCCAGTAAGTACTAACTGATTTTCATATTTCATGTGGTAAAGATTTACACCTAATGAAAATTTCTCTCCACTTTGTTTGTACCCAACTTCAGTATCGTAAAGTGTTTCATGTGATGGATATTCATCAGCTTTATTTTCTACATAATCATTTCTGTTCGGTTCTTTATTGGCTACTGCAAATGACACATAAATGGATTGGCTCTGCTTTAAATCATGAAAAAGCCCGATTTTTGGATTGAAAAATGCATGAGATACTTCTTGTTCGGATGGCACCCCATTTCTATCATATCCTTCAAATATATAATCTACCCTTCTTCTTTGCAAATCTAAATAAAGGTAAGTAGCATCAGAATATTTATAGTTTGCTTTTGCATAAAAGTTATGATCTAATTTTTCAGCTTTGTTCCAGTAATACTGATGATTGATTGCTCCATTACTTGCGTACTCAGCCCAGATAATATTGCCGTAATGTTGTCCAGAATAACTGTTGCTAGCACCACCTAGAACTAAATCAAGGCTACCCATTTGATGATTAAGAGAATAAGTAAATCCTCCAAAATCATTGTTTAACCATTTCCTTCTGATAAGGTTAGTTGAAGAAATTGTATCATCAGATAAAATGATATTTTCCAGACCATAATCTGCAAAATCTTCTCCAATTTTTTCTTGCTCATAATATCCTTCACCATGCGTAAAATGTGCAGCAATATTTACAGTGGTTTCAGTACTTAATTGCTTGCTGTAATGTAATTGATAATGCGTTTGTCCGTAATTATCAACTTCATTTTTATAAGTGTAAGAGTTGAATGTTCTATTTGAGTCTAAATAATTTAAAGGCACCCCATTCCAGGCTTGATAAGTGCGTTCATTTCCTGTAAAAACCAATGCTTTTATAACTGAGCTTGTTCCAAAATATGTTCCTTGTAGGTAAAGAGATTTTAAGTTAGAAGTTGCTCTATCTATATAACCATCAGATGAAATTTTAGATACACGCCCATCAAAAGCAAATTTATTATTTATAAGTCCAGTTCCGAATTCTATATTATTTTTTAAAGTCCCAAAACTTCCCATAGAATTGCTAGTTGTAAAATAAGGATTTTTCTTTAAACCATCAGTTTTCAAATTTACTGATGCCCCAAAAGCAGAAGCTCCATTAGTTGAAGTTCCTACACCTCTTTGAATTTGAATGTTTTCAATTGAAGATGAGAAATCGGGCATATTTACCCACCAAACTCCTTGGCTCTCAGAATCATTTAATGGAATTCCATTAACTGTAACATTTATTCTTGTTGGATCAGAACCTCTTACTCTAAAGCCAGTATAACCTACTCCAGCTCCTGCATCAGAAGTAGTAACTACTGAGGGAGTAAGCGAAATGATATAAGGTAAATCCTGTCCCAGATTTCCTTTTTCAATTTCAGCTTTACTAATATTGGTAAATGCTACTGGTGTTTTTTCTCCAGCTCTTAGCGCATTTACATTTACTTCATTTAACACTTTTTGAAATGAAATAGTGTCATTTGGCTGTTGTGCAAAACCAATAAATGGTAGAGCAAGCAGAGCGGCCATGCAGTTTTTTTTGTTAAACATTCTAATTATTTTTTGTTAACATTAGCAGATAAAATAGGGTTATTATCTGTTCTATTTAATGTTGACTCATTTTCCTATGATGAATTACCAACTCAGGTTCAATGGGTGTAATCTCAGCCTTTCGGCACCCCTTTTAAGATGGGGTAAAAGTATGAAAAAAGTTTATAGTTGACTAAAAATTAGTTGATAGAATTTCAATTGCCTGCTCATTTCTATCCTCACCTTTAATTATTAAAAATTTGTGGCCTAAGTTTTCTAGTTCTTGTTTGTAGATTTCAAGAAGTTCATTTCTGTCTGTAGGGTTTTCTCTTAATGGGTCGTAATTCCATTTTAAGTCTGGCTTACATAAAAGATAAAATCTATTCTCAACTTTTTGTTTTTTAATTTGCTCTAAAATCCAATTGGTGCAGTTACCATATTTATAATCGCTCCATATTTTAAGGGTAATAAGATCAGTATCATGTAGAGAGATTTGTTGGTTGTTATTAATAAGTTGCTCGTTTTCCAATTGCCCTTTTGCAATTTCTAATAAATCTTCTTGTAAGTAATTTTTGCCTAAATCAGTTAGATATTCTCTTGCAAACTCTTTTGTAAAAGGAAGGTTGTAATGTTCAGAAAGGGCTTTGCAAAGAGTTGTTTTTCCACTACTTTCAGGACCTGTAACTATGATTTTAAGCATCAGAAGTAGTTTGTTTTAGCCAGGCAAAATACCCAAACACAGCAATAATAGTGTAAGCGATAAAAAGAAGAGAGGTAAGGTGTAAATCCCTGCTGAAATATAAATAAATTGAAACGGCATCAATCACTATCCAGTAAAGCCAATTAGAAAGTATTTTTTTGGCAGTCATATAAGTTGCGATAATTGAAAATACTGTAGTAAATGAATCAATAATTGGCATTTTTGCACTTGTATAAGTGGCAAAATAAAAGCCCATTAAAAAAGCAACAATTGCACCTATCAAAATAAGGAGTAAATGTTTTCCCATTGTCCATTGGGCTATTTCTAGTTCCCCATTATTTTTATTCCATTGAAAATAACCATAAAAAGTCATCAACAAATAAAAAATTTGCAAACCAGTTTCAGGATATAATTGTGCTGAAAAACAAATATAAATGTAAAGCACTACACTAATTCCTGCGGCAGCCCAGCACCAAATGTTTTGTTTAGTAGCAAGTATTACATAAAGTACAGAAAGAACTACTGCTATAGTTTCAATAATACTCCAATTGAAATCTAAGCTGCTAAAAAATAAAATTATTTCATTCATATTAATGAGTCAAAAATACGAATTTGTATAAGTTTGCAAGCGAAAAGAGAGTTTTTAGTCAATAGTCACTAGTTTAAAAACAAATTCAAATCAAAATGAAAAAAATCTTAGTTGTTACATTGCTTTATTGTTCAATCGCAACTTTGTCTTTTGGACAAGAAAAAGCACATCAAATTTACAATAAAGATGGGAATAAAATTTCCTATAAAACTATGCTTTTCAAAATAAAAAATGCGGATGTGGTTTTGTTTGGTGAAAATCATAATGATCCGATTTCACACTGGTTACAACTGGAACTTACAAAGAGCTTGCACGAAAAACATGGAGAAAATTTAATGCTAGGAGCAGAAATGTTAGAGGCTGATAATCAAGTTGTGTTAGATGAGTATTTGCTAGGTTTTAGTAGAGAAAAAGATTTTGAAAAAGAAGCGAAAATATGGCCAAATCATAAAACAGATTACCGTCCACTTTTAAGATTTGCAAAAGAGAATGATTTGCATTTTGTAGCTACAAATATACCAAGAAGGTTTGCAAATATGGTGTATCGTTTTGGTGTTGATACCCTAGCTTATTTGCCAGAAGCATCAAAACAATTTATCGCACCTCTTCCTATGGCTTACGATACTTCATTGCATTGCTATAAAGAAATTTCTATTATGGCTGGAGGGCATGGAGGTGAAAATTTACCGAAATCACAAGCAATAAAAGATGCAACTATGGCTCATTTAATACACGCAAATATGAAAGAAGACACTAAGTTTATACATTATCATGGTTCGTACCACTCAAAATATTATGAGTCGATCATGTGGTATTTATTACAGCTAAATGCCGATTTAAATATTAAAACTATCGAGGTCGTGGAGCAAGCTGATGTTTCAGAGTTCGATAAAGAACTAATCGGTAATGCTGATTTCTTTATAGTTGTTGATGAAGATATGTGTAAAACACATTAATAATTATGCACTGCATTTGCAATTTCAGAAATTAGATTTTCGTCCTTTTCAATTGCATTCCCAACTACTATAATATCAGCTCCAGCTTTGCAATTAGCAATTGCTTTTTCGCCACTACTTATTCCTCCACCTATAATTAAAGGAACATCAACTGATTTACTTACGGTTGCAATCATTTTTTCAGAAATTGGGTTTAGAGCACCACTTCCACCATCCATAAATATGAGTTTAAGCCCTAGCATTTCTCCAGCCATTGCTGTACAAGCTGCAACAGCATTTTTTTCATATGGAATAGGAGTTGTGTTACTCATATAAGAAACTGTAGTAGGTCTTCCGCTATCAATTAGCATATAGCCTGTGGATAAAACTTCTACTGATGATTGTTTTAAAATAGGAGCTGTAACAACTTGTTTCCCAATTAACATATCAGCATTTCTACCTGATATTAATGATAAAAATAAAATTCCATCTGCTTTATCATTTACTTGCATGGCATCTCCAGGAAATAATACAACAGAAATATCAGAGTTTTCTTTTAATGTTGACAGGCAAGAGTTTAAACTATCATTTGTAAGTAAACTTCCTCCCACAAAAAAGTAATCGGTATTTGCTTTCTCTGCTTTTTCAATAATTGTAAGTAGTTGAGTTTTATCTTGCTTATCTGGGTCAATTAAAAGTGCAAATGATTTTTTATTTGCTTTTTTGTTTTGAAGTATAATTTTGTAGATATCCATAAGTAATTTTCTATTTGCAAACATACACTAAATAGTGCGTATCTATTTTTGTATAATACAATGTGTGTTTTGTTTTATTAAAGTCTGTTTCTATTTTACCTTTCTCTTTCATAATAAATGGAGATATCAGGATATCTTTTTTAAAATCAATACTTCCTTTTTGATGCCATTTAAAAACTGCTTCCTTGCAACACCATATTAATGTTGCTTTTTCTTTTGTTAAATCTTGATGACTATTGTCTGTAATAAATTTAGGTGAGAGTCTTAGTGGTTTTTCAGAGATGTGCTCAATATCTAATCCTACTTTTTTGTCGCTTATAATTATTGCGACTAAATTTTTAGAATGAGAAATTGAAATGTGCTTCCCATTTGAAATTTCAGGAGCACCATTTGAATTATATGAAATTTGTTGATTTGGTTCTAGTTCATTTAAGAGTAATCTGCTTACTAAAAAGTCTTTTTTTCTTTTTTCAGTTTTGAAGTTTGATGAGTCAAAACGCGCTCCAAGTTTTAAAAGTTCTGTTAAGCTCTCATTCAGGTCAAAAATAGCAATTTGACAATTATTTTCAGTGTATTTTTTAATGATTCCCATCTCTCAGTTTATTGGTTGCGAATGTAATAATTATCATTATCTTTGCCATCCTTTAAAATTAAAAAAATGGAAACGGAAACTATGAATTATAAAGTAAAAGACATCTCCTTAGCAGAATGGGGGAGAAAAGAAATCACTTTGGCAGAAGCAGAAATGCCAGGATTAATGGCTACAAGAGAAGAGTATGGAGATAGTAAGCCATTAGCTGGAGCAAGAATTGCAGGCTGTTTGCATATGACAATTCAGACTGCAGTTTTAATTGAAACATTAGTTCATTTAGGTGCTGAGGTTACTTGGTCATCTTGTAATATTTTCTCTACACAAGACCAAGCAGCAGCTGCAATTGCTGCAACAGGAGTTCCTGTATTTGCCTGGAAAGGACTTTCGGAAGAAGAGTTTGATTGGTGTATTTTGCAAACACTAACTGCATTTGAAGGTGGTAAATCTTTAAACATGATATTAGATGATGGTGGTGATTTAACTAATATGGTTTTTGATAGATTTCCTGAAATGGTAGAAGATATTAAAGGCCTTTCTGAAGAAACTACCACTGGAGTACATAGATTGTACGAAAGAATGGAGAAGGGGACGCTTTTAACTCCTGCTATCAATATTAATGATTCAGTTACTAAGTCAAAATTTGATAATAAGTACGGTTGTAAAGAATCGTTAGTAGATGCAATTAGAAGAGCAACTGATGTAATGATGGCTGGTAAAGTTGCTGTTGTTGCTGGTTATGGTGATGTTGGAAAAGGTTCTGCAGCTTCATTAAGAGGTGCTGGAGCAAGAGTTATTGTTACTGAAATTGATCCTATTTGTGCTTTACAAGCTGCAATGGATGGTTTTGCAGTAAAAAGAATGGATGATGCGTGTAAAAATGCAGATATCATTGTGACAACTACTGGAAATAAAGATATTATTCAAGCGCGTCATTTTGAGAGTATGAAAGACAAAACGATTGTTTGTAATATTGGTCATTTTGATAATGAAATTGATGTTTCTTGGTTGAATGAAAAATGGGGGCATACAAAAGATACGGTAAAGCCACAGGTTGATATGTATACTATTGATGGAAAAGACATTATTTTATTAGCAGAAGGTAGATTAGTGAATTTAGGTTGCGCAACAGGACATCCTTCATTTGTCATGTCAAATTCATTTACAAATCAAGTATTGGCTCAGTTAGAACTTTGGAATAACACAGATGCGTATGGTAAAGAAGTTTACATGTTACCCAAGCATTTAGATGAAAAAGTAGCTAGACTACACCTTGCTAAAATTGGAGTTGATTTAGAAACGTTAAGGCCAGACCAAGCAGAATATATTGGAGTAACGGTTGAAGGGCCTTATAAACCAGAATATTATAGATACTAAATATTTATATTGTATATTAAAATTAAATTCCCTAGAAATAGGGGCTTTTTTTATGCTCTCAAATCTGCCATTTTATTAAGTTTAAAAAAATACCTTAATATTGTAGCTTAAAATAAAAGTATCGACACTATGAAAAGATTTTTTGCTATTATATTTTTTAGTTTGTTTACTGCAGTTTTTGTAAACGCACAATGTTCTATTGATTATACTTATTATCCTGTAGGAGTAAACTATGGATTGCATCCTGATACTTTGCCTGATGGAGTTGTTGGTCAATTCTATAATCAAGATTTAACTTTTTACTTGCCTCTTGATACTGTTTCTGGTGGTGTTTTTGTAGAGTTTACAGATTTTCATATTACATCAATTTCCCTTCCTTTAGGGCTTATTTGGGAATGTAATAATAGTTCTAATGCGTGTCATTATGACCCTTTGGTTAGTCAATACGGCTGTGTAAATGTTTCTGGGACTCCTTTGGTAGCTGGAAATTATGATGTTGATGTTAATTTAGTAGCTACTCATAGTTTGTCTGCTTTAGTAGGAACAGAGAGTATTTCTTTTTCACTTCCAATGACGATTATTAACGATACATCTACATCCTCTAATGTTGGCTTTGCAATGACTAATTCAAGTGGTTGCTCACCAATTGTAGTTGAGTTTGCAAATAATAACACTGGAATGTTATCATACAATTGGGATTTTGGAAATGGTAATAGCAGCGTTTCTTCTCAGCCAGTTGATCAGATATATTCTCAGCCAGGTCAATATATTGTACAATATTCAGCTGCACAAACAAATGCTACATATTTTTTAGAGAGCATTGAAGTTGTTTCAGGCTTATGTTCAGATAATTTTGCAACTGGAGATGTTGACTTATTTTATACTGTTAGCACTCCTGCTGGTGTTTTAGAAGAGGTTAGTAGCGGAAATTATATTACACAGCCATTCCCTTTAACTATAAATAGTTTTAACCCTTTACAATTAACAGGTCAGTCCGTTGATATTGCTGTGTATGATAATGATGATATTTTCTGGACTATTACAGAGGATTGTGGTTCGTTTTCTTTTACTCCAATGCAACAGGCTGGTATATTTTCAGCAAATGGAGGAGGGTTATCAATAAATTATACGGTTATGGAGATTCCTGCAAATACAATTTCAGTGACTGATACAGTTTTTGTTTATGGCTATCCTGATACAGCAAATGTAATTTATGATACCATTAATAGTATCATGTACACGACAACAAATGCTTTTGCTATGCAATGGTATTATTATAACAGCCCGATTCCTAATGCTACTGATACTTTTTATGAGCCAACAACATCTGGTTTATATTCTGTAGTTACTTTTAATGAGTATGGTTGTGCAACTCTTTCTGAAAATGTATTAGTTGTAATTTGCGATACAGCTTATCAGCCAATTGTTTCAGCTAACGGAATGACTATTTTAATGGAGGATTCAGCATTATTTAGTAATACACAATGGTTTGATGCGAGTGGAATAATTGCTGGAGCAATTGATCCCTTTTATGAAATTTCAACTGAAGGGTCTTACTATATCAATGCAATAGATTCTTTTAGTTGTTCTTACTTTTCTGAGGCCTTAGATGTTACGATAGATGTTCAAGAATCCTGTAACGAATTCACTTGGGTTGATGGGATAACTTATGCAACAAGTAATAATACTGCTACCTATGTTTTAACAAACACTTCAGGGTATGATAGTGTTTTGATTTTGAATTTAATAATCAATGTTAGCCCATCAGTAACGATAACTCAAAACGGCACTGTATTGTCTGCAACTTCATCTGCTTCTTATCTATGGAGTACAGGAGAGGTAACACAAAATATAACTCCAACAGTTACAGGTTGGCATTGGTGTATCGCTACAGATGCAAATGGTTGTGAAAGTGAACAGGCATTCTATGAGGTTTTACATCTTTCAACTTCAGTAAATGATATGCTGGCTGAACAAATAGCGATTTACCCAAATCCAACAAAAGGATTTTTAGTTATTGATACTGATTATCTGATAGAAAAAGTAAGAATTTTTAATGTCCATGGTAGCGTAGTTGAATCTCAATTGAAAGAAAATGCCATTGATGTTAGTAATGTTTCAAATGGAATTTATTTCATAGAAATACATACTGATAAAGGGCTTGTAAGGAAAAAGTTTATTAAGAATTAACTAATTATGAATATGCATAACATTGCTTTCATTCAAGCTCCAATTGTAAGTTTTTAACGGAAGTAAGGCTGGTGCATTTAATGCTTCACCTGTGTTGCTTATTAAGAATGCTGAGGTGCAACAACCGCAAAATGCAATTCCAGAATCTACTGAATCAA
Organism: uncultured Flavobacteriales bacterium; assembly: GCA_905478185.1. Classification (GTDB taxonomy): domain Bacteria; phylum Bacteroidota; class Bacteroidia; order Flavobacteriales; family BACL11; genus UWMA-0277. The sequence goes on from CAJQHO010000050.1 coordinate 18,928, forward strand.
TAACTGAACAAGATAGTGATGGTTGGTAACTGCAGTTTCTGTCGTAAACTTTATAGTCATTGCCAACTCCATGGTAAATAATTATTCCTTCCACTCCGCCTTCAATAAAAATTGCACTTCCTGATATTGCAATTTCACTATATGCGGGTAAGCTTAAATTCAGATACTCATTTACATAAACTTCTTGTATGTAATCATCTTTTGTGTTACAGCTGATTGCTAAAATACTGATTGTTAGAATGTAAATAAGCTTTTTCATGCCTGCAATCTTAGGTAAAATAAATGAGATTTATTCCCTTTATTAATATGAAAATATTTATATCTTTACGGCCTTTAAAATTAGAATATGTCGAGAAAAATTTATTTAATAGTAGCATTTGCATTAACAACAACTTTTGCTTTTGCTCAAACAGGATCTCTTAAGGGGGTAATTACTGATGCCATGACTGGGGAACCAGTTCCTTTTGCTAATATTGTGGCAGAAAAAGGCGGAAATCAAATTGGAGGTACTACTACTGATTTTGATGGAAACTATACAATTAAGCCTTTAGTGCCAGGTAATTATACTGTAAAAGCAACTTTTGTAGGTTATGGGGCTGTTGAAATTACAGGAGTAATTGTATCGTCTAATAAGATTACAAAGCAAGATGTTCAACTGCAAGAAGGTATTGCAATTGGTGAGGTAAAAATTATTGCTTACAAGAAACCTTTACTAGATCAAGATAACTTATCAGGTGAAACAAAAACTGCTGAGGAAATTGTGGCCTTACCTACAAGAAGTATAAGTTCTGTGGCCGCAACTACTGCAGGTATTTACCAGAAAGATGAGGGTGAAGGTGTTAATGTAAGAGGGTCTCGTTCTGATGCTACTGAATATTATATTGATGGGATTAAAGTGAGAGGTGCTATGGGAGTTCCTACTTCTGGTATTGAGCAGATTACTGTAATTACTGGTGGTGTTCCTGCACAATATGGTGATGCTACAGGAGGAATTATTTCTGTTACTACAAAGGGCCCTTCTAATAAAACATTTGGTGGTTTTGAGTATGAGTCATCATCATTATTTGATAGTTATAATTACAATTTATTAGGTTTTTCTTTATCTGGACCTATCTTAAAAAAGAGAAATACTGATGGCTCTAAAGGAAGTTCAATTTTAGGGTATTTTATTTCAGGTGAGCTTAGAAGTGTTGATGATACTGATCCATCTGCAATTGGAATGTGGAAAGTCAAGGATGATGTTTTAGCTGATTTAAAAGCAAATCCTTTTGTATTAGCTCCTAATGCAAATGCAGGTTTATTAAGCTCTTCGGAGTTTTTAAATGAGAAAGATTTTGAATTGGTTGATGCTAAACAAAACACTAATGATAAAAGAATAAATGTATCTGGTAAAATTGATTTTAAACCATCTAATAATACTTTCTTATCCTTAGGTGGTTCGTTCTATGCTAGAAAAAGTAATGATTTTAGCTATTGGAGATCAATGTATTCATCGGATGATAATCGAAATTCGTCACAAACTACTTATCGTTTATTTGGTAAGTTGACTCAAAAGTTTGGTTCTGAAGAATCAAATTCAGAAGAAAGTGCATCAGTTATTAAAAACGCATTCTTTACAATACAAGGAGATTATACAAATAATAAGTATACCTATGGTGATGAAAAACATGGAGAGAATATTTTTAACTATGGTTATGTAGGAAAGTTCAATACATATAAAGCTCCTATTTATCGAAATACTACTGCAGTTGATTCTGCAAGTGGTATCATTTATAATGGGCAAACTCTATCTGGATGGGCTGATACTTTATATACTTTTGAGGCTAGTGATATTAATCCTGGTTTAGTAAATTATACTTCTGCTTATTATGATATGTTTTCTGAATACGGGGGGAACTCCTACATGTCTCCAATTATGGGTCAATTTGGTGTTGATGCTTCTAATGATGGTGTGATTAGAACTGCAGCAGATTTGCAAGGACAAGGCTTAATGAATGGAGGTTCGCCTGCATCAGTATATTCTTTATTTGGAAGTAATGCATCTTGGTATGGGTATTCTGTTAAGCAAGAAAATACACAGTCAACTTTTAAAGCTTCAGGATCTGCAGATGTTAAGTCTCATGAATTCTCATTCGGATTTGAATTTGAACAAAGGAAAGATTATTATTGGCAATTTAATGCATTTAAATCTGTATGGACTCTAATGAATCAATTGGCAAATAAACATATTTTAGAGCGTGACTTAGCAAACCCTAATCCTGTATTTGATGCAAACGGAACTTTCCAAGATACTATTAATTATGATAGATTGTTTGTTGCTGATGAGCAATCTGATTTTGATAGAAACTTAAGAGATGCATTAGGATTAGATCCTAATGGAACTGATTTTATTGATGTTGATTCTTATGACCCTTCAACTTACTCATTAAGTATGTTTAGTGAAGATGAGTTGCTGAACAATGGTTCTTCTTATGCAGTTTATTATGGATATGATATTTATGGAAATAAAAATAATGGAGATGCTTCTTTAGCCAACTTCTTTGCAGAAGAAGGTAGTAAAAGATTAATTGCACCATTTAACCCTATATATACTGCAGGTTACATCCAAGATAAATTTGCAATTGAGGATTTAATTTTTAATGTAGGTGTTAGGGTAGATCGTTATGATGCCAATCAAAAAGTATTAAAGGATCAGCACTTATTATATAGTGCATATACAGCTGGTGCTAATATGGATTTAATTAATTCTACTGCGATCCCTTCAACTATTGGTAATGATTATGTTGTATATGTTGATGATGTTGATAACCCATCAGCAATTGTAGGTTATAGAAATAATGATGGTGATACTTGGTATAATGCTGAAGGTTTAGAAATTTCTGATCCTTCTTTATTAGCTGAAGCTGCTGGAGGTAAAATTGCTCCTTATTTAAAAGATGCAGAATCAGCTGCAAAAGGAATAGTAAATGTTAATGAAGTGTTTGAAGATTATACTCCTGATGTAGTGTTTATGCCTAGGATTGCATTCTCTTTCCCTATTTCTGATGAGGCTCAATTCTTTGCGCATTATGACGTATTAACACAAAGACCTCCTACAGGAAATAGATTAGAGCCAGTTGATTATTTATTTATGGCTGACAGAGTTGGTGAAAGATTAAATAACCCTAATTTGAAGCCTGAAAAAAATGTTGATTATGAGTTAGGATTTGCAAAAACATTATCATTAAAATCGGCATTAAAAATATCTGCATTCTATAAAGAGTTAAGAGATATGGTTCAGGTAACTAATGTGCTTTCTGCTTATCCTGCACAGTATTATACTTATGGCAATATTGACTTTAGTACAGTAAAAGGTATGTCGGTAAACTATGATTTAAGAAGAACAAATAATGTTCAGATGACTGCTAATTATACTTTACAATTTGCTGATGGTACAGGTTCTTCTGCAACTTCAGGTGCAAGTTTAGTAAATACAGGACAGCCTAACTTAAGAACATTAACTCCACTTGATTACGATCAAAGACATGCAGTATCTGCATCTGTTGATTATCATTATGGAGAAGGAAAGGATTATAATGGACCTTTATTGTTTGGAGCAAAAGTATTTGAGAATGCAGGTGCGAATGTAATGTTCTCTGCAGGTTCAGGAACTCCTTATTCTAAACAATCTAACATAACACAAGAAGCAGCAAGTGGGATTAATGACAGATCAACACTTGAAGGAAGTTTAAATGGATCTCGTTTACCTTGGCAATTCCGTATTAATGCTAAAGTTAATAAAGAATTTGAAATTAAGTGGAGTGATAAAAAGAGTTCACACATAAATGTATATGTTCAAGTTCAAAACTTATTGGATGCTAAAAATATAATGAGTGTTTATCGTGCAACAGGTAACCCTAATGATGATGGATATTTAACTTCATCAGCAGCACAAAATACTATTGATGCGCAAAATGACCCTGAATCTTTCAGATACTTATATTCATTGGCCGTAAACAATCCTTCGCATTATAGTTTACCTAGAATGTGGAGAGCAGGTATAAGCTTCCAATTTTAATAAAATAACTAGTAAAAAAGAAAAATAGATTTTTTATGAATAATAAAATTAAACAAATAGTAACATTATCATTTGCATTCTATAGTATTGCATTGATGGCGAAAGAGAATGTTCCAAATCCTGGAGTAACTTCTGTAGTTAATACAAGGGTAGCTGCTGGTTGTAATCCTTCAAAATCTAAAACTGACTTGGATGTAAATAATGTAAGAACTACCATAATGGGTGGAGGAGATATGTGGTGGGATTTAGCTGACGCACAATATGAAATTCCTAAAGGAAGTAAAAAGAATTCAATGTTTGCAGGTGCACTTTGGATTGGTGGTGTTGATGATGGGGGGCAATTGAAAGTTGCTGCAATGACTTACCGCCAATCTGGTAATGATTTTTGGCCTGGACCTTTAAACACTGCAAATGCTACTATTTCGGCTGAAGAATGTGTAGCTTGGGACGACCACTTTAAATTAGATCGTTCAGAAGTAGAGGAATATGTTGCTCGTTTTGCTACCGATCCTACTTATGTTATTCCTAATTCAATCTTAGAATGGCCAGCACATGGTGATGATGCACTAGGACAAGATGAGTTTTTAGCGCCTTTCTTTGATGCAAACGGAAATGATCTCTATGAGCCGTATGATGGTGATTATCCTGATTATAATATTACTGGAACAAATGATAATGCTAGATTGTTTGGTGATCAAACTTTATTCTGGATTTTTAATGATAAAGGAAATATTCATACAGAAACTGAAGCTGAACCTTTAGGTTTAGAAATTCATGCACAAGCATTTGGATTTACTGCCGATAATGAAGTGAATGATATGACTTTTTACAATTATAAAGTAATTAACCGTTCAACACTACCTTTAAATGATACTTATTTTGGGCAATGGGTAGATCCTGATTTAGGGTATTATTTAGATGATTATGTAGGTTGTGATGTAAATCTTGGATTAGGTATTTGTTATAATGGAGATGCTGAAGATGAAGGGGCTGATGGTTACGGATTTAATCCACCTGCTATTGGAGTTGATTTCTTCCAAGGACCATTATCCGACCCAAATGATGGTCTTGATAACGATAGAGATGGATTAATAGATGAAGGGTTTGATGGTTTAGACAATAATAATAATGGTTTAATTGATGACCCACAAGAACGTGAGCAAATTATCATGTCAAAATTTGTTTATTATAACAATGACTTTACTACTATGGGTAACCCTGAAAGTGGAACAGATATTTACAACTACTTGAGAGGTATTTGGAAAGATAATGTCCCTATGACTTATGGTGGAGATGGGCATGGTGGAGGATCAGGCTCAACAACTGATGAGTGTAATTTTATGTTCCCTGGAACTTCTGACGCATCTTTTGCTGGGACAGAGTGGACAGAGGTAACTGCTGGAAATGTACCGGCTGATAGAAGATTCTTACAATCAGCTGGGGCCTTTACTTTACAACCTGGTGCTGTAAATGTTATTACAACTGGTGTTGTATGGGCAAGAGCTAAATCTGGTGGGCAAACTGCATCAGTGCAGTTACTTAAAATTTATGATAGAGAAGCTCAAGCTTTATTTGATAATAACTTTGATATTCTTAACGGACCAGATGCGCCTGATGTAACAGTTCGTGAGTTAGATAAGGAATTAATTTTTACATTATCAAATGGCGCTACTTCTAATAATATTGATGAGTCTTACTCTGAGAAAGACCCGTATATTACTAAACCAGAAAATCTTGCAAACTATCCAAATTATGAGTTCCAAGGTTACTTAGTTTATCAATTGGAGAATGCAACTGTTTCAGTTACTGATTTAGATGACCCTGATAAAGCAAGACTTATCTTCAGAAGTGATGTAAATGATGATGTAACAGGAATTGTGAATCAATACTTAGATCCTATTTTAGCAGTATACACTCCAATTGAAGAAGTTCCTTCTATATTGAGTTCCGGTGTAATTGGCTCTGTAGATGAAGGAGTTCAGTTTTCTTTCCAAATTACTGATGATAGATTTGCTTTAGGAAATACAAGATTGGTAAATCATAAAACTTATTACTTTATGTCATTATCATACGGGTATAATAGAGCTGAAGAGAATGCTGACCCTTATGATGTAAATGCAGCTGAATATGATGGTAGAAACCAGCCTTATATTTCAGGAAGAAGAAATATTAAAGTTTATTCTGGAATCCCTCATGTAAATAATCCTGAAAATGGAGGTACAACTTTAAATGCATCTTATGGTGATGGAGTTGAACTTACAAGAAAAGAAGGTCAAGGAAATGGAGGAATGGCTTTAGAGTTTACAAATCAAACTGTTGAAGATATTTTAACTTCTGAGGATCATAGAAGTTTAAATCCAACATATGCAGCAGGACAAGGGCCAATAACTATTACAGTTGTTGATCCTGTAAAAGTCCCTCAAGGAGACTTTACTTTCAAATTAATGGAACCTATCTTTAATGTTAATGCTATTATCTCTTATGGGAGATGGGAATTGATTGATAATGCAACAGGAAATATAATAGCTTCAGCCGATCAAGATATTGAGTTAGGTTCTGAGCAATATATCTCTCAACTAGGATTAAATGTAAAAGTAAAACAAACACAAAACCCTGGTGCTGATCCAACTAATATTGATGATAACGGATTAATTTCTGGTACAATAGAATTCGAAAATCCTAATGACAGATGGTTAAGCGGGGTTGCAGATAGAGATGATGAAAGTGAGTTCTTTAATATTTGGGGTTTTAATTGGATTAGATCAGGTTCATATACGAATGAGACTATTGGTCAGATGAGTGATTACAATATGACTGATGATCCGAATGGCGTATTTGAAGGAGTTGTAATGCAATCAAATATTGCATCATCACCATTTGGAAGTTTTGAATGGACGGGAGGAACATGGGCCCCTTATCGTTTCGCATCTAACTTTAATGATGGTCCTGGTATTAGTAATTCGATTACTAATTTAGCAAAACTTACGAATTTAAATTCAGTTGATATTGTATTTACTGAAGAGAAATCAGAATGGAGTAGAGTTTGTGTTGTTGAAGCCCAAGATGATGAAACATTATCAATCGGTAATCAAAAGAAAATGGGATTAAGACAGTCAGTTTCTGTTGGTAAAGATGGTCTCCCAGATGGAATGTTAGATGCGAATGGTGATTCTATAAAAGGGATGGGATGGTTCCCTGGTTATGCTCTTGATATTGAAACAGGCGAAAGGTTAAATATTATCTTTTCTGAAGATTCATGGCAAACTTCTGAGAATGGAAATGATATGGAATGGAACCCTACATCTACTTTATTAACTCCAGGTGATTTTCCTCAATATGATTCTCAAAATAATGAGTTCTTAGGAGGTAATTATTTATTAGGGGGGAAACACTTTATTTATATTGTTAAAGGAGAATCATGGGTAAAAGGTACTGAGGATTATATGACAGATACTGTTAGTTCAGATTTTTCACCTAATTATGATGAAGGTGCTTGGAATTACAGTAAATTACTAAATGATAATACTGGGACTGGGAAATGGGCTGTATTCAAAAATGTGACTTGGGTTGGAGCTCCTTTGTTAGCGCCAGGAAGAGATATGAACTTAGATAATAAGGCAACTGTTAAATTAAGAGTAACTAAGCCTTATAAAGCTTACGAAACTGTTACTGAAGATAAATTCTTTGATAGAAATATGGATTTAACTTTAGGAACAACTTATGTTGTTGCTTATGAAAATTCAGCTTCTACATGGGGTGGTAAAACTGTTACTTATGATGGTATTGATTATGAAGTTGGAGAATCATTTGTAGCGACAGCCACACTTAATTTTAGTGGTTCAGCAAAAGCAAGAGCTATTGAAGCAACTGCACTTAATAGTTTTAATCCTGCTTATAGTTTCAATACTAATAATATTGTTGCAGTAACTGGTGATAATGATGTTGCAAAAGATGCCTTAGATATTATTAATATTGTTCCCAATCCTTATTATGGTTATTCTTCATATGAGGTTAATCAATTAGATAATAGAGTAAAAATTACAAACTTACCAAGAAAAGCAACCATCAAGATATTTACTGTAAGTGGTACTGAAGTTCGTACTTTAAATAAGGATAATGGGATGACTTCAATAGATTGGGATTTGAAAAATAACTTTGGAATTCCTATTTCAAGTGGTTTATATATTTTGCATATAAATGCTCCTGGAGTTGGAGAAAAAATAATCAAATGGTATGGAGCTTTAAGGCCAATTGATTTAGATACATTCTAATAAATAAAATAATAGACGATAATAAATATTATAAATATGAAACAAATTAATAACTGGATAAAAGCTGTAGCAATAATTGCATTAATGCTTCCGTTTTCTAATGCATTTGCTGGTAATCCTCAAAGAGCAGGGCAAGCAGGCGCTTCAGAATTATTGATCAATCCATGGGCTAGAACCTCTGGTTGGGGAGGAGCAAATGTTGCTGGAGTTAGAGGATTAGAGGGTATATTCTCAAATGTTGCAGGACTTGCTTTTACTGAAAAAACAGAATTGATTTTTAGCCAAACCCAATGGTTAAAATATGGAGATGAGGCTGTAAGTAATATTAGTGCTTTTGGTTTTTCTCAGAAGGTTGGAGAGTCAGGGGTTTTAGGTTTTTCTGTAATGAGCATGGATTTTGGAGATATTGAAATTACTACTGTAGATTTACCTGATGGTGGTATTGGTACGTATTCACCTTCATTTATGAATGTTTCACTTTCTTATGCTAAGATTTTCTCTAATAGTATTTATGGGGGGATGACAGTTAAAATGATTTCAGAACAAATTTCAAATGTAGGTGCTAATGGTGTTGCTTTAGATGCAGGGATTCAGTATGTAACTGGTGCAGAAGATAATTTTAAATTTGGTATTGCATTAAAAAATGTAGGACCAAGAATGTCTTTCTCTGGTGATGGACTTTCATTTAGAGGAATAGTTGGTGATGCTGACGATTATAAAATGACTGTTGAGCAAAGATCATCAGAATTGGAATTACCGGCATTATTAAATATTGGACTTTCGTATGATGTTAATTTTATTCAACATAGAATTACTGGTGCTGGTACATTTACTTCTAACTCTTTTCAAAAAGATCAATACCGTTTAGGTGGTGAGTATTCTTACAATGAAATGTTTATGGTAAGGTTGGGTTACACTTATGAGGATGGAATTAGAACTTCATCAACAAGAACAACTGCCTTAAGAGGCCCTTCAGCTGGTTTTACAGTTGAGTTGCCAATGGGAGATAATGGTTCAACTTTCGGGTTAGATTATTCTTACCGTCATACTGATCCTTTCCAAGGTTCTCATACTATTGGAGCTAGGATTAATTTATAAAATAAGAACAAACATATAATGTTCAAAAAGGAAGGTGACTTCCTTTTTGTGCGTTTATAAGCTTACTAATTATGAGTACAATATATTTATCACAAGAAGGTTACGACAACTTAAAAGAAGAGTTAAACACTTTAAAATCGGTTGATAGACCAAGAGTAATTAACCAAATAGCTGAAGCAAGAGATAAAGGTGATTTATCAGAAAATGCTGAATATGATGCTGCCAAAGAGGCACAAGGATTATTAGAAGCAAGAATTGCAAAACTAGAAAATGATGTTGCTAACTCTAGGGTGTTGGATCAGTCTGAGATGGACACTTCAACTGTTCATTTGCTTACTAAAGCTACTATTAAAAATACGGCTAATGGTATGGAAATGACTTATGCCATAGTTTCAGAATCTGAGGCTGATTTATCAGCCAAAAAGATTTCCGCTACTTCCCCAATTGGAAAAGGCTTACTTGGGAAAGCTATTGGTGATATTGCTGATATTGAAGTTCCTAATGGCATTATGCATTTTGAAATTATTGATATTCAACCGTTATAATGCCTAGTATTTTTTCTAAAATAGTTAGTGATGATATTCCTGCTTTTAAAGTAGCTGAGGATGAAAATTATGTAGCTTTTTTAGATATTTTCCCTTTAGCAAAAGGTCATGTTTTAGTAATACCTAAAAAGGAAACTGATTATATTTTTGATTTAGATTCTGAAGAATATTTAGGACTTTTTAGTTTTGCTAAAAAAGTAGCAAAAGCAATGGATAAAATTATCTCTTGTGAGAGAATTGGAGTTGCAGTTATTGGATTAGAAGTTCCTCATGCGCATATTCACTTAGTACCTTTGCATGATGTTTCTGATATTAATTTTGAAAGACCAAAATTAAAGTTTCCAGATTCAGAAATGAAAGAAATTGCTGATCTTATTAAATCTGCTATTTAAGCTTATCAGGATTATCTTTTAAGAAAGACCCCCAACCCGTATAACTTTTTCCACCACCTTGTCCAGGGTTTCTTTGAAAATGATGACAGACTGCTGCAGCTAACCCATCACTTGCATCTAAATGTTTAGGCATTTCCTTAATATTTAAAATTGACTTTAACATTGCAGCAACTTGCTCTTTACTAGCAGTACCTTGCCCAGTAATTGCCATCTTAATTTTTTTAGGGGCATACTCAAAAATAGGAATATCACGGTAAAGTGCAGCAGACATAGCAACTCCTTGAGCTCTTCCTAGCTTTAACATGGACTGTACATTCTTGCCAAAGAAGGGCGCTTCAACAGCAAATTCATCTGGCTTGTACTCATCAACTAACTGCAGAGTTCTTTCAAAAATTCTTTTAAGTTTTAACTCATGTGACCCAAGTTTTGCAAGATGCAAAACCCCCATTTGAATGAGCTCCATTTTTTTGCCTTTCACATGAATCAATCCATATCCCATTATTGTTGTTCCAGGATCTATTCCTAATATGATTTTATCAGTTTGCAATTGTTATCTTTGTATCAACAAAACTAAGCAATGCTAAGCAGAAAAACTATTGGCTTCTTATTAAAAATTGGAATTGTAGCTTTTGCTCTTTTCTTTTTGTACCAACAACTCACTTCCAAAAGTAGTGTTGAGCAATTTGATTTGGATCAAATCCTAGTTAAGTTACAAGAGAACTACTTTGTTGTTACTGTTGTAATTTTGATGATGTTCCTCAATTGGTTTTTAGAATCATTAAAGTGGAGATTCCTAATTTCAAAGATTGAAAAAGTATCTATTAAACGCTCAATCCGTGCGATTTTTTCAGGAATTACGGTTTCTGCTTTCACTCCAAATAGAGTGGGCGAATATGGGGGAAGGGTATTTTGTTTGGAAAAAGCAGACAGAATTAAAGGCGTTTTAATCACAGTAATTGGGTCTATGGCTCAGTTGGTAACAACTATAGTTTTTGGCTCAATTGGAATTTTATTGCTCCCTAATTTAATGCCAGAATTTGACTCTTTACTCTCTAATATTGTATTTGCATATCCAATAATGTTATTCTTATTGATATTGTTGAATGTACTTTTAGTTACTTTATTTTTAAATGCCTCAGTGTTTTCAGTTGTTTTATCTAAGATTAAGTTTTTAAGAAAATTCAAAAAGTATAATGAGGTATTTTCCTTTTACAATTCATCAGAATTATTTGAAATACTGCTTTATTCAGTAGGGAGGTATATCGTTTTTACAACTCAGTTCTTTATTTTGTTACAAGTTTTTGATGTCCAAATTGGATATGTTGATACAATGATTTTGATTACCACTATGCTTTTAGTGATATCAATTATTCCTACTATTGCAATTACTGAAATTGGAATTAGAGGCTCAGTTGCACTTTTCCTTTTCGGATTGGTTTCCGTAAATGCAATAGGGATATTATCAGCTACTTTTGTAATGTGGGTTATCAATCTTTTATTACCTGCTTTAATTGGAACAATCTTTATTTTCTCTCTTAAATTCTTTAGAAAATAATGCAGATTGTAATTTTAATAATCTTGTTTTTATATGCGTTATTAATTATAAGATATACTTTAGGGTGGTACAAAGTTCAAGCAATAACTAATAAAGATTTTACCCCAAAAGTTAGTATTGTAATTGCAATGCGAAATGAGGAAAATGAAGTAGAAAGATTATTGCAAAATTTACAATCCCAAATTTACCCTACTGATAAGTTAGAGTTGATTTTAGTAAATGATCATTCAACTGATAATACGCTTAATATTTTAAATTCCTCACAATTAGATAATTTGCAAGTTATAAATATGCCCAAAGAAGAATTTGGGAAGAAAAATGCTATTAAAAACGCTATTGAGCTCGCAAGTGGGGATATTATTTTAGTATCAGATGCAGATTGTAGTTTTAATCCGAAATGGGTGCAAACTATGGTTAACTATTTTACTGATGAGAATATAAAACTGCTGTCTGGTCCTGTTGCTTATCACAAACAAAAAGGAATATTTTTGAGTTTGCAAGCCTTAGAATTTTCTAGCTTAATTGGAAGTGGTGCTGGAGCAATTGGATTTAACAATGCAATATTCTGTAATGGTGCTAATATGGCTTACAGAAAAGAAATTTTTTTAGAAGTAAATGAGTTTTCTATTGATACTGCAGTAAGTGGTGATGATGTTTTTTTACTTCATAGTGTAAAAGCAAAGTATCCTAATTCTATTGCATTTGCAAAAGAGAAAAGTGCTATTGTGATTACGGATGCTGTGCAAACAGTTTCAGGATTTATTAACCAAAGAAAAAGGTGGACCTCCAAGAGTAGTAGCTATAAAGATAATGCAAGTCTTTATACTTCCTTTTTAGTTTTTTTTACAAACTTGGCATTCGTTTTTCTTTTTGCAATTCCCTTTTGGAATATTGAATATTTTAATTTATTCATATTATTTTATGGAGTTAAATTTTTGGTAGATTTAATTCTGTTATTCCCAATTTTAAAATTTTTCAACCGAACAGATTTAGTAAAATGGATTCTTCCTTTTGAAATCTTTTACTCTTTTTATATAGTTTTGATTGTGGTTTTGTCTTTTACAAAATCATTTGAATGGAAGGGTAGAGTACATAGTAAATAGATGAATAACACATCATTAAATAAATTAGCTTTGAAAAAGTTGAAGAAAGATGAACTAGCTTTCTCATCTTTAATATTTATTTTTTGCTGTGTGCTAATTGCTGTTTTTGCAACAATTATCAGCCCTGATGGCAGTAAAAATGCAAATGAAATGCATATTGAATTAGCAACTAATAAACCCTTAACTAAAATCATTTTTCTAGAGCTCCCAAAGCAAATAACTGAAGAGTCTTCAATAATTGAAAAGTTGATTTTTGGCACTCCATCAAAAGTAAATCGAATTCCGATTAGTAGTTTTGAAAAATCGGAGGGAGGATTAACTTATTTTCCTTTTCAATCAGAGATAGAAAAAAACTATTTTGGTGATTATAAGATAGTGGAACAAACTTTTTGGTTCGGTACGGATAAGTACGGTAGAGATTTATTAAGCAGAATAATTCTTGGAACAAGAATATCTCTTTCAGTTGGTTTTATTGCTGTAATTATTTCATTAATTATCGGAATAAGTTTTGGGCTTATTGCTGGCTATTTCAGAGGAAAAACTGATGATGTAATTATGTGGTTTGTAAATGTAATTTGGAGCATACCAACTTTACTAATGGTAATTGCAATTACATTGGCTTTAGGAAAAGGATTTTGGCAAGTGTTTGTTGCGGTTGGCTTAACAATGTGGGTAGAAGTTGCTCGTATTGTTAGGGGGCAGGTTTTGGTTATTAGAGAATTGGAATATGTAGAGGCTGGAAAAGCATTGGCTTTTAAATCCTTTAGAATAATATTTAAACACATTTTACCCAATGTTATTGGACCCGTAATTGTGATTTCGGCAGCTAATTTTGCAGCAGCAATTTTAATAGAAGCAGGACTTTCCTTTTTAGGGATTGGTGCGCAACCTCCTATGCCAAGTTGGGGAGGAATGATAAAGGATCATTACGCTTATATAATAATGGATAAGGCCTATTTGGCTATTATTCCAGGCATGGCGATAATGAGTTTAGTTTTGGCTTTTATGCTTTTGGGTAATGGTTTGCGTGATGCATTTGATGTTAGAAATTAAAATATAAAATTATGGAATTGATATTTTCGGCACTTGTAATTTTCTCACTTAGGTTAGCAGACCAGAGTTTAGGTACTATGCGTGCTCTTTTAGTGAGTAAGAACAAACCAATTTATGCGGCTCTTATTGGCTTAGTTGAGTCAGCAATTTGGATAGTTGCTATTTCACAAGTAATAAAGGATATTGATGACCCTGTTTTAATTGGAGCTTATGCGGCTGGTTTTGCTGCAGGTACTATTTTAGGGACATACATTGAGCGTATAGTTGGGGTTGGAAATATAGTTGTTAGGGTTTTTACTGCTAGTGATTCTCCTTCAGTTGCAGAAACCTTAAGAGATAACGGGCATGGTGTTACCGTTATTGATGGTGAAGGTAAGGAAGGACCTGTAAAAATCTATCTTTGTGTAATACCAAGGAGAAAATTAAAGTCAGTTCTAGTTATGATAGAAGAAATAAACCCAAATGCTTATATCACTACTGATATGGCAAATCCTACTTCATTGAAAAAGTAAAAGAACCTTAAGTGTTAAGTCCAAAACAGTTTACTTTTCTAAAAACCAAAAAAAGGAGCTGAAAATTAATTCAGCTCCTTTTACGTTTAATCTTTATTTGCTATTTAAAAAGGCAAGTCATCATCTTCTGATGCGGGTGCATTAAATTCTGGTGCAGCTTCCATGTCAGCACTTCCAACCCCTTGGCTTTCAATTCTCCAAGCATCAATATTATGGAAATATCTTCCGTTATATTCTCTTGATGATAAGTTAAAAGAAACTTCTACTTGATCCCCTTCATTATGGTGGTTTAACATTTCAATTTTATCCTCTCCAAATAATTGGAAACAAACTTCTGGGTTATATTGTGCGCCAGTATCTACAAGGAAAGATTGTTTTTTCCATTCTTTTCCTGCTTTAGATGTTCCGCTTTCTACACTTAATTTTCTGCTTAATTTTCCTTTTACTGATAAACTCATTTTATATTTTTTTAATTTTAGTCTTGCAAAATTAAGTAAAATAAATGCATAAAAATCTTTAAAGCGGCTTTTGTGTGTAAATGTTAAAAAATAATATCTTTGCCGTCCTTTTTAAGCGGATGTGGCGGAATTGGTAGACGCGCTAGACTTAGGATCTAGTGCCGCAAGGTGTGAGAGTTCGAGTCTCTTCATCCGCACAAAATTAAGCAAGCATTATAGCTTGCTTTTTTGTTTTCATAACTTTTTCTTTATCTGATAAATAAGTGTATTTTTGCAGCCCTTTTTAAAAAATAAATAAAAGATGAAACTTACACAAAGCAAGGCAAAAGATTTAATGGCAACTATTACTGTTAAGGTAATAGGTGCAGATTACTCTGAAAGAGTTGAAAAAGTATTAAAAGATTATCGTAAAACAGCTGAGGTTCCTGGATTCAGAAAAGGAAAAACTCCTATGGGAATCATCAATAAAAAATACAGAACATCTGTTATTGTTGAAGAGGTTAATAAGATGCTGCAAGATGCATTATACAAGCATATTACTGCTGAAAAAGTAAGAGTTTTAGGCTCACCAATGCCAATTGATGAAAAGCCAATTGACTGGGAAAATGATGAAGATTTTACTTTTGAATATGAAGTTGGTTTAGCACCAGAGTTTGATGTAAAAATAACTGCAAAGGATAAATTAAACTACTATAAAATTAAAGCTGATGCTAAGTTAGTTGATGGATATTGTAATGATATTGCAAAGCGTTATGGTAAAATGAGTAATCCTGAAGCATCAATTGAGGGAGATTTGATTTTCTGTACTATTGAGCAATTAGATGTTGATGGGATAGTAATGAATAATGGTATTAAAAATGACGCTACTGTTGCTATGGATTACATTGCTGATAAGAAAATTAAAAAACAATTTGTTGGTGTAAAAACGGATGACTTAATTACTGTTAATGTAATGAAAGCTTTTACAAATCATTCTGATTTAGGGGCAATGTTAAATGTTGATCATGCTGCAATTCATAACTTAACTTCAGAAGAATTTCAGTTTACTGTAAAGAATGTAAACAGATTAGAGCCAGCTGAGTTGAATGTTGAGCTTTTTGATAAAGTTTACGGGCCTGGTGCGATAAAAGATGAAAAAGAATTTAAAGCAAAAGTAAAATCAGAAGCAGAAGCTCAATTTGTAGGAGAGAGTGATAGAATGCTTAAAAATGATGTAGTAACTTACTTTGTTGATAAATTGAAGTTAGCTATGCCAAATGAATTTTTAAAGAGATGGTTAGTGCAAACTTCTGACCAACCAATTACTATGGAGATGCTAGAAACTGAGTACGATTTGTATGCAAAAAGCTTACAATGGCAGTTAATTGAAAACAAAATCTTAGAAAATCATAGCATTAAAGTTACTCAAGATGATGTTCTAGCGCATACTAAAGTTTTAATTTCAGCTCAGATGAAGCAGTACGGCCAGCCAGAAGGAGATGACAAACAATTGACCGATATTGCCACTGACATTCTTAAAAATGAGGAAGAAAGAAAGAAAGTTTACGACCAAATTTTTGATGAAAGAACTCTAGCAGTTTATAAGGAAAACTTCAAATTGACTGAAAAGTCAGTTTCTTATGATGAATTTGTTAAATTAGCATCAAGAAAATAAAGCGAGTTTTAGCAGTTGTATATTAAGCTAATTTTATCGGTTGTTATATAGAATCTAAATACTAACATCTAAATACTAAAAAAATGGATTACGGAAAAGAATTTCAAAAATACGCAACTAAACATAAGGGAATAAGCAGTTTGCACCTTAATGAGTTTTCATCTATGCATGGAAATTACATTTCTCCAACAATCATTGAAGAGAGACAAATGAATGTTGCAAGTATGGATGTTTTCTCTAGACTTATGATGGATAGAATCATCTTTTTAGGAGTTGGAATTAACGACCATGTTGCAAATATTATTCAAGCACAATTATTGTTTTTAGAGTCAGTTGATGCTCAGAAAGATATTTTAATTTACTTGAATTCTCCAGGTGGTGGAGTATATGCAGGACTTGGGATTTATGATACTATGCAGTATATTAACCCTGATGTTTCTACTATCTGTACAGGTATGGCTGCATCAATGGGGGCTGTGCTTTTATGTGCAGGTGCTGAGGGCAAAAGAACAGCTCTTAAACACTCAAGAGTAATGATTCATCAACCGTTAGGTGGTGCTCAAGGGCAGGCTTCTGATATTGAGATTACTGCAAGAGAAATTCAAAAATTGAAGAAAGAGTTGTATGAAATTATCTCTGAACATTCAGGAAAATCATATAAGGAAGTTTGGAAAGATAGCGATAGAGATTACTGGATGACTTCTGAGGAAGCAAAAGCATACGGTATGATTGATGAAGTTCTGGAAAGAAAAAAATAATGTCAGAAAGCGAAAAAGTTATATGTTCCTTTTGTGGTAAAAATAAGCAAGATACCAATATTTTAATAGCTGGTACCTCTGCACATATTTGTGATGCTTGCATTGAGCAAGCTCATGAAATTGTAAAGGAAGATTTAAATGATGATCTTTTTTCTGCTGAAGATTTTGCCCTTTTAAAACCAAAGGCAATAAACGAACATCTTAATGATTTTGTTATTGGGCAAGAAGATGCAAAAAAAGTAATTTCCGTTGCAGTTTATAATCATTATAAAAGATTAATGCAGCCTGATACAACTGAAGAAGATATTGAAATTGAAAAGTCAAATATCATAATGGTTGGGCGTACTGGAACTGGAAAAACATTGATTGCAAAATCCATTGCTAAACTTTTAAATGTCCCTTTTTGTATTGCTGATGCTACTGTACTTACTGAAGCAGGATATGTTGGAGAGGATGTAGAAAGTATACTTACAAGACTATTGCAGGCTGCTAACTATGATATTGAACAAGCGAGAAGAGGAATTGTATTTATTGACGAGATTGATAAGGTTGCTCGTAAAAGTGATAATCCTTCAATCACCAGAGATGTGAGCGGGGAAGGAGTTCAGCAGGCAATGCTAAAATTACTAGAGGGGACAATTGTAAATGTTCCGCCACAAGGAGGGCGTAAGCACCCTGACCAAAAAATGATTGCTTTAGATACCAAGGATATTTTGTTTATTAGTGGAGGTGCTTTTGATGGAATTGAAAGGCATATTTCAAACAGAATGAATACGCAATCAATTGGGTTTAAATCTAATAAAGGGAATGATATTGAAAAAGATAATTTATTGCAATATATTTCTCCTCAAGATTTAAAATCTTTTGGATTAATTCCTGAATTAATAGGTAGAATGCCTGTAGTAACATATTTAAACCCATTAGATAGAAAAGCACTTAAGTTAATACTTACTGAGCCTAAAAATGCATTAACTAAGCAATATCAAAAGCTATTTGATATGGATGGAATAGCTTTAACATTTGATAAAAAAGCAATAGATATTATAGTTGATAAAGCAATGGAATTCAAATTAGGAGCAAGAGGTTTACGATCTATTTGTGAAGCAGTAATGCTAGATGCAATGTTTGAGTTTCCTTCTGATGAAAGTAAGAAAGATTTGAAGATAACTGCTGCTTATGTAAAAGCTCAACTGACTAAACTTTCATTTACAAAACTAAAAGTAGCTTAGTTTACTACTATTGGATAAGTTGTTCCGTTTATTGTAACATCAAAGTTGCAATCACAAATACTATCACCATAATTAATGATTCTATCTGCATAACCATTTGGAGAAATTTTTGCTTTACCACTTTTTATTACACAAGTTGGTAAGCAACCTAAATCAACTTCTAAAGAATCAGTAATTTCCATAATAAAAGCATTTCCGTTTACACTATTTCCGCTTGCAGTTCCAGTTATCATATATCTGTCATCAGAAATATTAAAGTAAGTATTCTGTCCACTTACCCATTCCCTAATTCTACTTGATTCCCAATTAATTGTTCCGTTTGAAGTGTTAATACTAGCATTGTTTACCTCAATTGTAAACCACATATTCCCTTTGTTGTTTCTCCCTTGGTTTGTAATAATTCGTTCACCTTGTACTAGATTGTAATTCACATGATAATGATCAAAAGTTGTAGTAGTTACTGATAATGAATCTCTATATCTTCCAGTATATACTGAGATGATTTTACCGCTTCTTATAGTAGTGTTGTTAGAAACAGTAGATGCGCCAAAGTTAACAATAAGTGTGTCAGAATTTGATGTGTCAGAATTCATAATTGTATAAGTAGGTCCTAGTTTATGATCAGGGTTTGCATCAAAACCTGCTTCAACCATTCTGCCCGCATCATTAAATATTTGTTCGGCAATTAGGTTGTCTCTTGCAGCTTGTGTGCTAGTCAATTCATTTTGAGTTATAACATCTTCATCTTTACATGCGTAAAGTAAAACAGTTAAAATACTTAGGGCTATTCCTATTTTCTTCATCTTAATATTTTTGGTAAACTTTGTTAATTTTCTGAAAAGTTAAAAAACTATAATCATGAGCATGTTTTTCATCAGCTTTACAATATATTCTCCCTACTTCTTTCCAATCATTTCCTAACTTAGGGAAAAAGGTATCACCATCATAAGTATGGTGTACTTTAGTAAGATAAATTTTATCTACTAGATTGGCTTCAAGCGCTAGCTTGTAAATTTGTCCGCCTCCAATAATAAAAGGTTCTTTATCTCCATTTTCTTTTGCAATTTCTAAAGCAGCTTCTACAGAATTAACTACTACACAGCCATCTGCTTTATAGTTGGTTTGTCTTGTGATAAGAATATTCGTTCTATTTGGTAATGGCCTGTACTTATGCGGAATAGATTCAAAGTTCTTTCTACCCATTATCACATGATGATTTAAAGTAGTCTCCTTGAAAAAACGCATGTCTTTTGGTAAATTCCAAATGAGGTCATTATCTTTTCCAATTACTCCATTTTCGGCTGCCGCTACTATTAGAGAAACTTTCATTAGCTTTTAATTACTTTATATTGAACTCCTCTTTCTTCCAAATAATTTCTTACAAATGCAAAATGTCCTCCTAAGTATTCTGGAGGAGAAATTCCTACTCTATCATATTCTTCATTTACTACCAAATTGGCAACTGCAGTACAAGTAAATCCTGTTGTTCGCGCCATGGAAATAGTATCATCTTTAAAACGATCCAACAAGTTATACTGATAAGCTACTGCCTCTCCATGTTCTGTTCCTTTCATGATGATTCTCATGATTGTAAAGTCTTTATCGCCTTTTTTCATTTCCCATTTTGGAAATAATAATTTGGCGGTCATATCTACTGGGCGCATCATATTTCCGTTTATTTCTACTTCATCATACGAGAAGAAACCACTTGCACGCAATACTTTTAGGTACTCCACACAACCCGGGTAACGCAAAGTTTTTTCTATCATGTTTGGTACATGTGCCATTGTTTTGATTAAACTTCTTAGTCCATCAGAATTCCAACTTTCTAAGGTCCCTATTTCATCAAATTCTATCAATTCAGTGTCCGACAAAGCTTCTTTGGTAATCAATTGGCTATGTTGTACATATCTGGCTGGGCGAATGTATTCTTCAATTACATCAATAGGAGAGAAGACGGCTTGGTATTCGTAAGGCCATTCTCTTTTCTCGGGCAAACCACCTACTAAACATTCGTAATCATTAATCTCCATTTTTGAATCATGATGCCCAAAGATGATATTCCCCATTCCAGGTGCTACTCCACAATCCATTACGGCAACTACTCCATTCTTTTTCGCTAACTCATCTAACCCAAAAGGATCTTCAGGATAAAAAGAAATATCTACTATGTTCTTTCCTGCCTCAATGACATCTTTCATCATTTTGTAGCCCATAAAACCTGGTACGGCACCTACTACCAAATCAAAATCCTTTATCAGGTTTTGTAAAGTTTCTGTGTTGGAGACATCAGCACAAATCGTATTAATTCCTGCTAACTTATCTAAGTTTTTTTGTGAGATATCTACAGATGTAACATTATGTTGTTTGGCTAAATCTTTCGCCATAACTCCTCCTACTAATCCTGCTCCTAAAACAATTATATTAGCCATTATATTGCTACTTTTCCTTTAATGTGTGGGTGATATTCATAATCTACCAATTCAAAATCATCAATAGTGAAATCAAAAATACTTTTTACATTTAGGTTTATTTT
Organism: uncultured Flavobacteriales bacterium; assembly: GCA_905478185.1. GTDB lineage: Bacteria > Bacteroidota > Bacteroidia > Flavobacteriales > BACL11 > UWMA-0277. The sequence goes on from CAJQHO010000050.1 coordinate 40,149, forward strand.
CATTTTAGGAAGTGCTTTTGTATCTCTACTTAATTGTAATTCCGTTTGCTCAAAATGATTGGTGTAAATGTGGGCATCTCCCAAAGTATGAACAAAATCCCCAACCTCCAAATCACAAACCTGTGCCATCATCATGGTAAGTAGGGCGTAAGAAGCAATATTGAACGGAACTCCTAAAAAGATATCGGCACTTCTTTGATACAGCTGACAAGAAAGTTTTCCGTCTGCTACATAAAACTGGAAAAAGGCATGGCAAGGTGGTAAAGCCATTTGCTCAATCTCACCAACATTCCAAGCACTTACAATTATTCTTCTGCTATCAGGATTTGTTTTTAAAGCCTCAACTACTTGAGTGATCTGGTCAATGTGTTTGCCATCAGGAGCAGGCCAACTTCTCCATTGGTATCCGTAAACATGCCCCAAATCTCCATTTTCATCTGCCCATTCATCCCAAATACGAACTCCATTATCTTTAAGGTATTTTATATTTGTATCTCCTTTTAAGAACCAAAGTAATTCGTGAATGATGGATTTTAAGTGTAGTTTTTTGGTAGTAACACACGGAAATCCTTCTGATAAATCAAAACGCATTTGGTGGCCAAAAACACTTTTTGTTCCCGTTCCTGTTCTATCTTCTTTTAGCGTGCCTTCCTTCATCACGCGTGTCATTAAATCTAAGTATTGTTGCATTTGTTTATAATATCATTCCTACAATTACGGCTGTAAATAGGGAAGCCAATGTTCCTGCTATTAAAGCCAATATTCCTAATTTGGATAAATCCCCTCTTCTTTTTGGGGCCAAGGCTCCAATTCCTCCAATCTGTATTCCGATAGAAGCAAAGTTGGCAAAACCACACAATATATATGTAGCAATTATAATAGATTTTTGCTCTACAAATGCACCTGCACTTTTCATCTCTCCTAAGGACATATATCCTATAAATTCATTCAATACCGTTTTCTCTCCTAATAATTGTCCTACCAAAAACATATCCTCCTTGCACACTCCCATAAGCCATGCAATGGGTGCGCCAATATAGCCTAAAATCATATTAAAGGAAAGGTTATCATATTGAGTGTGATCTGCAATCCATATATTTAGTGTAGTCCAATCTCCAACTTTTAAAAGTATAAAGTTTGCCATTGACATAAGCCCGATAAATACTAATAACATAGCCCCAACATTTACCGCTAATCTGAGGCCATCAGTTGTTCCTTTCGAAATTGCTTCTAGTGCATTAGCTCCCATATCTGCTTTACTAACTTCTAATTTTGTTTCAAATTTTTCTTTTTCCGGCAATAACATTTTTGCAGCCACAATAGCTGCTGGTGCCGACATAACAGATGCCGCTAATAAATGTTTGGCAAACATAATTTGTTGCACAGGGTCATCTCCACCCAAAAAACCAATATATGCTGCCAAAACTCCACCTGCAATTGTTGCCATTCCTCCACTCATCAAACACAACATCTCCGACATGGTCATTTTATCCAAATATGGTTTTACAAGTAGAGGAGATTCTGTCTGCCCTAAAAAGATATTTCCTGCAGCCGCTACACTTTCAGGTCCTGATAGGCGCATTATTTTTTTCATGAGCCAAGCAAAACCGTAAACTATTCTTGGCAAAACACCCCAATAATAGAATAAAGAGGTAAGTGCTGAAAAGAAAATTACTGTTGGTAATATCATCACTACAAAATTCATAAGCGGAGATTCAATGATACCGGTTTCAAATGAGCTGAAAAGAAACATAGTACCATCTTGGGTGAAAGAAATGATTTTGGCGAATATTTTTCCTACAAACTCAAACCCTGTAGAAACAAAAGGAACTTTTAAAATTAATAGAGCAAATATTATTTGTATACCCAATCCTTTTCCAACTAATTTCCAGTCAATCCCTTTCCGGTTTCTTGAAAAAGCAAAAGCAATAAGAAGCAAACTAGCTATACCTAGCAACCCTCTTAATAGAGATTCAATTGAAAAGCCAGAAGTTTGAATTATTTCATTCATATTATTCTCCTTTTCGTTTTTTTAATTCATCTCTTATTTCTGAAGCTTTTTCATAATCTTCCTCTTCAATTGCTGCAGTAAGTAATTTTTTAAGTTTTGGGGTGCTTAAATTATTAATTCCTTCAGGCTCTGGAGTTTTGTCATCCTCTTCCTCAAGAAATAAATCATCTTCTTCTCTTGCACTATTGATAATAATACCTGCACGAGCTAAAATATCTTCATGTGTAAAAATAGGACAGCCGTATCTAATCGCAATTGCTATTGTATCTGAAGTTCTTGCATCTATTTCAACTTCCTCTCCTGTGGCTTTATGTTTGCAATGAAAAGCAGCATGAAAAACACCTTCAATTAAAGTATGTATTACAACTTTCTGTACTGCAATATCAAAACTATCACCTAATGTTTTAAATAAATCATGAGTAAGTGGTCGGCTTGGTTCTTCTGTTCCATCAAGTGCAATTGCAATGGAACGCGCTTCACACCACCCGATTACAATAGGTAATTGGCGTTTTCCAATCGTTTCGTTCAATAGTAAAACATAGGCATTGTTTTGTGAGTTACTTTGCCTTATTGCTGTTATGTCAAGTTGAACGAAATCCAAATTATCTTATTTTTTTAATTTCTTCAATTAACTTTGGGACAACTTCAAACGCATCACCAACTATTCCGTAATCTGCTGCTTTAAAGAATGGTGCTTCAGGGTCAGTATTTATTGCAACCATTACTTTTGATGAATTTACTCCAGCTAAATGTTGTATTGCTCCAGAGATACCAATAGCAATATATAAATCTGCAGCAACTGCTTTTCCAGTCTGTCCAACATGTTCTGCATGAGGTCTCCAGCCAATATCAGCTACTGGTTTTGAGCAAGCTGTTGCTGCTACTAGTAATTCAGCTAATTCCTCAATCATTCTCCAGTTCTCAGGTCCTTTTAATCCTCTTCCACCAGACACCACTATTTCAGCTTCTGATATTGATATTTTTCCACTTGCAGTTTCTTGTCCTTCAATGGTAATTCCTCCTTTTTCTGATGTGTCAGAAGTTTCAATTGTTAGGCTACCTCCAGTTTCAATTAACCCAAATGAATTTGGTGCAATTGAGATAATTGCTTTTTCAGAATTTACTGTTGCTATCTCTATTGCTTTAGAAGAGAATGCTTTTCTCTTTACAGTTAATGGGGTAGTGCTTGTTGCTACTTCAATCACATTACTGATTGCTCCAATTTTTAATTTTGCCGAAAGTCTTGGTGCAATCATTTTTGCAGTGTAAGTATTTGAAAATACTATTGCATTTGCATCATTTGCTTGATCAGCAATCACTGCTGTTGCAGCTTGTCCATCACCTTTATTAATATCTGAAGCACTAATTACTTTTGCAGCTCCATAATTCCCTAATTTATTAAGCTCATCATTACTAACTTCTCCTAATGATAAAGCAACTAGATCTGTTCCTAATAATTTTGCAGTTTCATTTGCGTAAGAAACTGCTTCAAAAGTACTTTTTCTAAATTTCCCATCCCAACTTTCTGTATATACTAATACTGACATTTTTCTAATTCTTTTAATTAAATAACTTTTGCTTCATTCTGTAGTAAGTTAACTAACTCAGCAACATTGTCAGCATCTACTAATTTACATGCTTCTTTTTCAACTGGTTTTTCAAAATTTACTGATGAAGTTAACCCTTCAATTGATGATGATTCAAAAACTTCCAATGGCTTACTTCTTGCTTGCATAATTCCTCTCATATTTGGGATTCTTAGTTCGGATTCTAAAACCAATCCTTTTTGACCTCCAATTACAAATGGTAATTCTGAAGTAATGTTCTCTTTACCGCCATCAATTTCTCTAGTTAATTTAGCAGTATTGCCAGAAATCTCTAGACCATTACAAGCATTAACGAAAGGGAGATTCATCATTTCAGCAATCATACCTCCTACAGCTCCTCCATTATAGTCAATTGATTCTCTACCAGTGATAATTATATCAGCAGGATTATTAATTAAGTAATTAGCAATTTCTCTTGCTGTAGAATAACTATCAGTAGCATTCATATTTATTCTTACAGCTGCATCAGCTCCTATTGCTAATGATTTTCTCATTACTGGTTCTACTGTTATATCACCAACTGTAATAACAGTTACCTTACCTCCAGTTGCTTCTTTTAACATCATTGCTTTTGTAAGTCCAAATTCATCATAAGGATTGATTACAAATTGCACTCCATTGGCATCAAATTTACTTCCGTTATCAGTAAAGTTGATCTTTGCAGTAGTGTCGGGGACACTACTTATACAAACTACAATATTCATTCTTCAGTTTTTTTAAATTAATGATTGCAAACTTAGATAAAATGCGTTAAATATTAGTGCAAAAAACTAGATAAATATCAGCTTTGAATATATAAAACAGTTCGGCATTATGTGTTTTGTAGAAAAATGTTATTTTTGCAAAACTTTTTAAAATAATTAAACTAAAAAAAGAATATGGAATCAATGATGATTTACATGCCAATAGTTATGGCATTTGTAGGGTTAGCCTACATGATGGTAAAAAAATCTTGGGTAATGAAACAAGATGCAGGAGATGGAAAAATGAAAGAAATTTCTGATTATATTTATGAAGGAGCTTTGGCTTTCTTAAAAGCTGAGTACAGACTATTAACTCTATTTGTTATTGGAGTAAGTATTCTTTTATTTATTGTTTCAACTGTTGTTCCTTCAACACACTGGCTTATTGTAATTGCTTTTATAGTAGGTGCATTTTTCTCTGCATTAGCAGGAAATATGGGAATGAAAATTGCTACTAAAACAAATGTAAGAACGACACAAGCTGCTCGTACAAGTTTGCCAAATGCATTAAAAATATCTTTTGGTGGTGGTACTGTAATGGGCTTAGGGGTTGCTGGTTTAGCGGTATTAGGATTAACAGTTTTCTTTATTGCTTTCTATCAATTCTATTTGAATGGTGAATGGAAAATGATTATGGTACTAGAAACATTAGCTGGGTTCTCATTAGGAGCTGAATCTATTGCTTTATTCGCAAGAGTAGGTGGTGGTATTTACACTAAAGCTGCTGATGTTGGTGCTGATTTAGTAGGCAAGGTTGAGGCTGGGATTCCTGAGGATGACCCTAGAAACCCTGCTACAATTGCAGATAATGTTGGTGATAATGTTGGTGATGTTGCTGGTATGGGAGCTGATTTATTTGGTTCATATGTAGCGACTATATTAGCCGCAATGGTATTAGGTAACTATATTATTGAAGCAAATGATATTAATATATTTATAGATAAAGGTTTTGCTATCGGACCTATTTTATTACCAATGTCAATTGCTGGTGCTGGAATTGTAATTTCTTTATTGGGTACTATGTTAGTTTCTATTAAAAGTAATGATGCAAAGGAATCAGAAGTAATGGGAGCGTTAAATAAAGGAAATTGGTTTTCAATTGCTTTAGTTGCTGTTTCTTGTTATGGTTTAGTAACTTGGATGCTACCTGTAACAATGAAAATGAATTTCTTTGAAACTGGAGGAAATGTATTGAAAGATATTACTGCAATGCGTGTATTCTATGCGACAATTATTGGTTTAATTGTAGGTGGTGTTATTTCTTCAGTAACGGAATACTATACTGGTTTAGGTAAAAAGCCAATCTTAAATATTGTGGAAAAATCAGCTACTGGAGCAGGAACAAATATTATTGCAGGTTTAGCTACAGGAATGATTTCTACTTTCCCAACAGTTATCTTATTTGCAATGGCTATCTGGTCTTCTTATGCATTTGCAGGTTTTTATGGTGTTGCTATGGCAGCATCAGCAATGATGGCAACTACTGCTATGCAATTAGCTATTGATGCTTTTGGACCTATTGCTGATAATGCAGGTGGTATTGCTGAAATGAGTGAGCAAGATCCTATCGTTAGAGAAAGAACTGATATTTTAGATTCAGTAGGAAATACAACAGCTGCAACTGGTAAAGGTTTTGCTATAGCTTCTGCTGCATTAACTTCTTTGGCTTTATTTGCTGCTTATGTTACTTTTACTGGTATTGATGGGATTAACATCTTTAAAGCTCCTGTATTAGCAATGTTATTTATTGGAGGAATGGTTCCTGTTGTATTCTCTGCTTTAGCAATGAATGCTGTAGGAAAAGCTGCAATGGAGATGGTATATGAAGTAAGAAGACAATTTAAAGAAATTCCTGGAATTATGCAAGGAACTGGGAAACCAGAATATGATAAGTGTGTAGAGATTTCTACTAATGCTTCATTAAAAGAAATGATGCTTCCTGGAATTTTAACTATTGGGTTTCCTTTAATTATTACTTTTATTCCTATGTTATTTGGAATGGATAACTTAATGATTGCTGAGATGTTAGGTGGTTATATGGCTGGAGTTACTGTAAGTGGTGTTCTTTGGGCAATTTTCCAAAATAATGCAGGTGGTGCTTGGGATAATGCTAAAAAATCATTTGAAGCTGGTGTAATGATTAATGGAGAGATGACACATAAGGGTTCTGCTGCACATGAAGCAGCAATTACTGGAGATACAGTTGGAGATCCTTTCAAAGATACTTCTGGTCCTTCAATGAATATCCTAATTAAACTAACTTGCTTAATTGGATTAGTTATTGCTCCAATATTAGGAGGTAGTCATGAAAATAATGAGAATAGTGATAAGCAACAACAAATCAAACCAATTAATGATGGTAATGTTGAGAAAGGTTTGATGTCGTCTAATGTTTCTTCTACTATGGAATCTGTAGCAATATCATATACTTTTGATAGAAAAACTAAGACTGTAACTGAAATAACAATTAAAGATATTGATTGTCGTGAAGAATCATCTGGGTGTGCTGAAGTACTAAAATTAGCTAACAAACAAAATATAGTATTTAAGTCTTCAAAAATATCAGTTGACAATAGAAGCAATGAGTTTGATAGAAAAGTTTCTGGTGAATTACATTTTGCAGACAAAAAAATGCAAGCAACTTTATTATTTAATGTCAGAGGCAATGATAAAGGGTCAACAACACTTTTAGGTTCTATAATCTTATCGTCTGATAATTTTAAGAAATCCTTATCAGATGTTACTGTGTATGTAAAAGGGAAATCAAAATAAGATATTATTGATTAATAATAAAAAAAGCCGAGCAAATGCTCGGCTTTTTTTAATGGAATTTATATTGTAGCTAATTAAAAAAGACCGTTAATTTCAGCATCTATCTTTTCAATTATTTTACTGAGGTCTTCATCTTCCTCAGCAAAATTAATATCATCAACTTCAATTACTAGTAATTTCCCTTTAGCATAGTCTCCAACCCATGCTTCATAGCGCTCATTAAGTCTTGTTAAATAATCTAATCGAATACTGTTTTCATATTCTCTTCCTCTTTTTTGAATTTGACCTACTAATGTTGGTACAGATGCTCTTAAATAAATAAGCAAATCAGGCGCTGCAATAAAACCATCCATCAGATTAAAAATTTCCATATAATTATCAAAATCCCTTGTACTCATCAGTCCCATTGAGTGTAAGTTAGGTGCAAAAATCTTAGCATCCTCAAAAATTGTTCTATCTTGAATGTAAGTTTCCCCACTTTCTTTAATATCTACAATCTGCCTGAATCTACTATTTAAGAAGTAAACTTGCAAATTGAATGACCATCTTTGCATGTCTTTGTAAAAATCATTCAAATAAGGATTGTTTTCTACATCTTCATAATGAGCTTCCCATTTATAGTGTTTTGCTAGTTTGGTTGTTAAAGTAGTTTTCCCACTTCCAATATTTCCTGCTATTGCAATATGCATATTTAAATTTTTGACTAAAATAAAAAAAGTATTACTACTAGAGTAAGTAAAATGATGTTAGCAAAGCTTATTGTTGAAAACTTCTACTGAAGTTCCAAAAGGTAATCTGCAATTTCACGATTTTCACTAAGTCTCGGGACTTTAAATTGCCCTCCAAGTTTATTATTGTCACTTAACCATTTATAGAACTCATTATTTTTAATTTCTACAAGTTCAGGGAATTTAAGAATTAGATTTTTTGTTCTTTTTGACTGATAATCAGAATTGAGATTTTGCAGATTTTCATCAAGATCTTGCATAAATTTTTCCGTATTTTTTGGTGATTGTTCAAATTCAATATACCATTGATGCCCTCCAGAATTGTTACTAATATAAAGTGGCGCAACTGTGTAGTCTTTTACCGAACAGTCATTCAGCTTGCAAGCAAATAAAATTGCTTCATCTGTATTATGAACCATTAGCTCTTCACCAAAAGTATTGATGCAACTTTTGGTTCTTCCTGCTATTTTTATTCTGAACGGGTTAATTGTTGTAAAGGAAATTACATCTCCAATAAGGTAGCGCCAAAGTCCCGTGTTTGTAGTGATAACAAGAGCATAATTTACTCCTAGTTCAACTTGTGATAGATTTATAGCTTTTAATTCACCTTTGTTAAAATCTGTCATTGGAATAAACTCATAATAAATACCATAATCAAGCATTAGCAATATTCCTTTACTTGGATGTTGGTCTTGGATCCCTAAAAAACCTTCTGAAGCATTATACCCTTCCAAGTAATTCATTTTTTTTGTAGGAATTAGTTTTTCAAACTCACTTCTGTATGGCTCAAAATTCACTCCTCCATGCATGTAAAGTTCTAATTTTGGCCATACTTCTAGGATGTTTTCTTTTCCGCTTATTGCTAAAATCCGTTTTAATAAAATAAGCATCCAAGAAGGAACTCCAGTTATATTAGTGATGTTTTCATTTACTGCTTGTTTTGCAATGCGTTCCAGTTTTTCTTCCCATTCCCCCATTAAAGCAGTTTCAATATCTGGCACTCTATGTAAATTTACCCAAAATGGAAACTCGTTTAATAAGATTGCTGATAAATCTCCTTCTTTTGAAAAACCATTTTCTGATGATTTGATTGCACCTCCTAACATCAAACCCTTTCCATTATAGATGTTGATTTTAGGGAAATTATTTTCGTAAAGTGAAAGCATATCTTTCCCGCCTTTAAAATGACAATCATGTAATGATTCTTTTGATATTGGAATAAATTTACTTTTACTATTAGTAGTCCCTGATGATTTTGCAAACCATTTTATTTTCCCTGGCCACAGCACATTAGCTGATCCATTTCTAACTTTTTCAATATAAGGAGATATTTCTTCATATGTCCTGATTGGAACAAGTTGACAAAAATCGTTATAATTTGTAATGTTTTGAAATTTATGCTCTTCCCCAAATTCTGTTTTTTCTCCCTTTTTTATCAAATATTCTATAACAGTTTGTTGCGTTTTAATTGGATTTTCAATAAACTGATTGATGTTATTGATGCGTTTTTTCATCAAAGAAGAAAGTAAAGTATTTTTTATTGAAAAGTTGCTCAATTTTTGTAAATTTAAGGGCTTAAAAATACGAAAAAATATGCTGAGAGATACGCTTAAAAGAATGGATA